>DATGDN010000341.1:0-2852 GCA_035310865.1 Pseudolabrys sp.
CCTGAAGCGCAATTAGATCAGAAAAAGCCCGGGAGCGGTATCGTTTCCGGGTTTTTTCAACAGAGGGGCGGCCCGGCGCTCAACAAATTTCCGACAAATTGGAACTGTCTCTATCCTCGGCACCGAGACAGGTTTAGCTTAATCGTCTCTCACGTGGTCGGCACTCCCCCGACCTGACCCTGGAGGAAATACCCATGAAGAAGACGATGCTCGCGCTCGCGACAGTCGCCACCATGGCGGTCGGCACCATGAGCGCCCCGACCACGGCCGATGCCCGCTGCTATGGCTGCGCGGTCGGTGCGGGTGTGGCAGCTGGCGTTATCGGCGGCGCGATCATCGGCGGTGCGATCGCCAACAGCCAGCCGCGCTACTACGCACCGGAGCCCGGCTATGTAGCCTATGAAGGTTACGGTGCCCCCTACCCGGCTGGTTGCGCGGGCGGTTACTGGGCCCGCCGACCGCTTCATGACCGTTACGGCAATTTCATCGGCTGGAGCAAACCTCGGTTCATCTGCCCTTAAAGATCGCGTAACGACTTTGGGTGGATGATCCGGGCCAAATTCACTTAGGCCCGTGAGAACGCCCATGAAGCATACGATCATTGCGCTCGCCGCGGCCGCGACCCTGGCCGCGGCGTTGCCGTCTTCGGCGCAAGCACGCTGCCACGGTTGCGGCGTTGCCGCCGGCGTTGTCGGCGGACTGGCCGCCGGCGCCATCATCGGTTCAGCCATCGCCAACAGCGGCCCGGCCTATGTCGAGCCGGCACCGGTCTACGCGCCCCCGCCCCCCGCCTACGTCGGACCGCCAGAGGTTCTCGAAGGCGACGTCTGCCACGTCGAGCATCGCCGCGTCTGGGTTGAAGGCTACGGCTGGCGGTCGCGCCGCATCGAGGTCTGCGACTAGCGCACCATTATTACCGGCGCATGTGCTCGAGCACTGCGGCGGTCGGCCAACAGTCGACTTTCAGACTGTTCTTCTTTTGATACGCGCCGAGCGCCGCGCGCGTCAGCATGCCCGCTTTTCCGTCGATCTTGTCCTTGTAAAGGCCTAGCGCGGTGAGCCGCCGCTGCATCGTCTCGACCTGTTCGGTCTTGAGTTGCGCGTTCTTGCTCCAGGGCGTCTGGAATGGTTTGCCACCCGCGATACGATCGCTCAGGTGACCGACGAAGAGCACATAGAGATCCGAATAGTTGTAGTCCTTGAGCACGAAATAGTTCTTCGGCGCGAGGAAGGACGGACCGTAGCTTCCTTCCGGCTGCAGCAATGAAGCATCAAGCGACAATTCCGCCGCGCTGAGCTTGCGTCCGTAAGCAGGAACGAAACCAATCCTGATCCACTGGCGGATCGGCCGGGTGACTTCCGGCACGCCGATGCTGCAATCGGCATTAGCTGGCGCCCGCACCTCGATCGCCCAAGGCTCGCCGGCGCGCCAGCCTTTGCCAGCCAGTTGCTTCGCCGCCGAAGCGAGCGCGTCCGGCACAGAGCGCCAGATGTCAGCGCGGCCGTCGCCGTCGAAGTCGACGGCATATTTGTAAAATTCGGACGGCAGGAATTGCGTGAGGCCCATCGCACCGCCCCAGGACGAGCGCAGGTCGGCGCGCGGCACGCCGTCCTGCAGCATCTTCAAGGCGTGCAAGAATTCATTGCGAAAGAAATCGCTGCGATTGCCCACGTAAGCCTGTGTTGCGAGCACCCGGATGGCGTCATTCGGAAGTTGGTAGCCGCCATAGTCGGTCTCGCGCGCCCAGATCGCCAGCACGACATTGCCAGGGACGCCGAATTCCTTCTCGATGCGCGCCAGCGTGTCCCGGTGTTGTGCGGAGAGCTGCCGCCCGCGCGCGGCGAGGCGATCGAAGCTTGCCTCGCGCAGATATTGCGCCGGCGTCTGCACAAATTCCGGCTGCTGCGGCTGCTTCTCGGGGCGACCCGGAATGACGAGATCGGGCAGCGAGTAGTCCGGCTCCAGATTACGCGTCGCGGCGTCGAACGTGACGCGGGAAACGCCGAGCGCTTGTGCCGCCGGCCAGGTTGACTGCAGCCATTGCTGAAACGCGGCGTCGGCGAAAGCCGGCGGCGCCATAAACATGAGCGCCATCAGGATGGCGACTAACCTCAATACGTTTCTCCGCGCCCCGCTCAGCGCTGCTGTCCCTAGTGACGCTCGCCCGCATAGGCGGGCAGGCTCAGGCGCTCGACGAATGCGATGCCGATAGCCGACAAGACGAAAAGTCCATGGATCAGCGTCTGCCACATTACTCCCGTTGCGGTGTAAGGCGAGCCATCCTGGCCTAACTGCCCAGCATAGATAAAGGTACGCAGCAAATGGATCGATGAAATGCCGATGATCGCCATCGCAAGCTTGATCTTCAGCACGCTGGCGTTGACATGCGAGAGCCATTCCGGTTGATCCGGGTGTCTTTCCAGTTCCAGCCGCGACACAAAGGTCTCGTAGCCGCCGACAATCACCATGATTAGCAGATTTGAGATCATCACCACATCGATCAGCCCGAGCACCACCAGCATGATCTCCTGCTCGGTAAACTTCATGGCGCCAAGCACGAGGTGCCACAGTTCCTTGACGAACAGGACGACATAGACTCCCTGGGCTACGATCAGCCCGAGGTAGAGCGGCAGTTGCAACCAGCGAGAGCTGAAGATGAGCTGCGGCAGCGGGCGCAGGCCCGGATAGTCAGGCGGTACGGCAGGTTCATCGGCAGCCATAGACATGGCGGTTACCTCGTGGATGCGAGCCCGGTCCGCCACAAAGCGGCGGCGCCTGATAGCCGAGCATATGCGATTCGGAATGGCTGAAGGATGGCGGACGCCTGGCGGCTGAATTTCTTGTACTTCAA
>DATGDN010000342.1:0-3531 GCA_035310865.1 Pseudolabrys sp.
GGTCACGCTGGTGACGCTCTACGGCGGTATCCTCAACGCGTTGCAGCGTTTCGCCGCCGCCGCCGCCGCTCCGATCCTCCTCAACTTGTCTCTCATGCTTGCGCTGGCCTTGGCAGCCTTCTTTCCAACCGCTGGCCACGCGGCGGCATGGGGAGTGCTTCTGGCCGGCATTCTCGAATTCCTGCTGGTGGCAGGCGATGACGGTCGCGCCGGCGTTCTGACCAAAATACGCTGGCCTGAACTCGATGCCGACGTGCGGCAATTCTTCCGTGCGCTGGGGCCCGCGATCGTCGGCTCTGCCGGCGTGCAGCTCGCCCTGTTTGCAGACACGATCATTGCGAGCTTCCTGCCGGCCGGCGCGCTGTCGGCGCTCTATTACGCCGATAGGCTCAATCAACTGCCTATCGGCGTTATCGGCATTGCTGCCGGTACCGTCATCCTTCCCGAAATGTCGCGCCCCATTGCCGGTGGCGACCATAGCGGCGCCGCGCATGCGCAGAGCCGCGCGATTGAGTTCACCTTGCTGTTGTCGATACCCTGCGTCGCCGCTTTTTTTGTCATCCCCGATCTGATCATGCGTGCCCTGTTCATGCGTGGCGCCTTCACAGCGGCGGATGCCGATGCGGCGGGGGCGACGCTCATGGCTTACGCATTTGGTCTTTTGCCATTCGTGCTCATCCGCAGCGCGGTTGCGACTTTCTTTGCGCGCGGAGATACGGCAACTCCGGTGAAGGCCGCATTGATTGCCGCTGCTGTCAACATCGCATTCAAGGTGCTGCTGATGGGTCCGCTTGCGCAAGTCGGGCTCGCACTGGCGACGTCGATCGGTGCCTGGATCAATCTTTCCTTGGTGATCTGGTTTGCAACGCGCGCGGGACATGTGTCACGCGATACGCGGTTGCGTCATTCAATGGTCAGGCTCGCAATTGCCGGCCTCGTGCTCGCTGGGGTATTGTGGCTGTGTCACGCCCCGGTTGTCCGATGGGTTGGTGATTGGCGCGGGCTACGTGATCTTGCGGCGCTTGGCGTGCTCGCAGCGATTGGCGCTTCTGTTTACGGCGGAGCCGTTCTGATCTTGTTCGGCGGCGGATGGATTGCCGGATTTCGCGGCAAGTTGCGTCGCTAAATGCAGCAGTTTTCAGCTATTGCCGAACCCGCGAGGTGGACATAGCTCACTGGCGACGGTATGGGGACTGCCGCATCCTTTTGTTCCGCTGCAGGAATTCATGAATCCGACACAGGTTGTTTCGTCATTTTCCTTGATACGACGTGCCGGAAACGTCGCGCTGTTGTTGGCGCTTGCAACTTTTGTAGCAAGCTGCGGCGAGCGGCAGCAGCAAGGTGGCGGGCCGCCACCGCCGGCGGTGACGGTCGCAAAACCGGTCAAGCGCACGGTTTTCGACTATGACGAATATGTCGGACGATTCACCGCCATCAATTCGGTCGAGGTGCGGGCGCGCGTGTCGGGCTATCTCGACAAGGTGCATTTCAAGGATGGGCAACTGGTCAAGCAGGGCGATCTGCTTTTTACCATCGACAAGCGTCCGTTCCAGAATACGCTTGACCAGGCGCGTGCCAATCTGGATCAGGCGAAATCCAACCTGGCCTTCACAGAGTCGGACTACACGCGCGGCCAGCAGCTCGTGCGTGACAAGACTATCACCGACCAGACGTTCGAGCAGCGCGCGCAGGCCTTCCGCAACGCCAAGGCCTCTGTGAGCAACAATGAAGCGGCGGTGCGGCAGGCCGAGCTCGACATGGAGTTCACCGAACTGCGCGCACCGGTCAATGGCCGCATCGGCGACCGCCGCGTTTCGCCGGGCAACCTGGTAACCGGCGGGGCGAGTGGCAACACGACGTTGCTCGCCACAATCGTTTCGACCGATCCGATCTATTTCGAGTTTACCTTCGATGAGGCTTCGTATTTGCGTTACCAGCGGCTGGCAGAGAAGGGACAGGATATCGCGAGCCGCAATGCCAGCGTGCCGGTCGCGATCAAGCTCATCGACGAGAGCGATTTTGACCACAAGGGCCGCATGGATTTCGTCGACAATGTCATTGACCGATCGACCGGCACGATTCGCGGGCGCGCGGTGTTTTCGAATCCAAACGAGATGTTCACGCCCGGCATGTTTGCGCGCGTGCGCGTACCGGGGTCACCGCCCTATGAAGGGCTGCTCGTTCCCGACGTGGCGATCGGCACCGAGCAGGCGCGCAGGTTTGTCGTGGTCGTCGACGATCAGGACACCGCGCGCATCAAATATGTAACACTCGGCCAGCTCACGCCCGACAATTTCCGCGTCATCAAGGAAGGCGTCGGCCCCGACGATCGCGTCGTTGTCGAGGGTCTGATGCAGGCGCGGCCCGGCACGAAGGTGCGGCCGGAGGAAAAGGGTGCGAAACCGGCCGGGCCGGTGTCGGCGGGCGGCGCGTCGCAACAGTCGAAATAACGAGCGGCGGCATCAGCGCATGCGCATATCGCACTTCTTTATCGACCGGCCGATTTTTGCCTCCGTTGTCTCGATCATTTTCGTGATTCTCGGCGGCGTCGCCTTTTGGCGGCTGCCGGTCGCGCAATATCCGGAGATCGCGCCGCCGACAATCACCGTGTCGGGACAATATCTGGGCGCAAGCGCCGACGTGGTGGCCGCGACCGTGGTGACGCCGATCGAGCAGCAGATCAACGGCGTCGAAAATATGATCTACCTGTCGTCGAACTCGACCGGCGACGGCCGCTTCACGATTTCAGTGACCTTCGAGCTCGGCACCAATCTCGATATTGCCCAGGTACAGGTCCAAAACCGCGTCTCCATCGCGCAGCCGCGGCTGCCGATCGACGTGCGCAACATCGGCGTGACCGTCAACAAAAGCTCGCCCGACCTGATGATGGTCGTGCATCTCTATTCGCCGGACAAGTCGCGCGACACGCTGTTCATATCTAACTATGCGACCATCGAAATAACCGACGCCGTCACGCGCGTCGATGGCGTCGGCTCTTTGATCGTGTTCGGCAGCCGCGACTACGCGATGCGCGCCTGGCTCGATCCGGACCGATTGCAGTCGCTCGGGCTCACTGCGAACGACGTCGTTACCGCACTGGCAGGGCAGAACATCCAGGTTGCCTCTGGCGTGCTCAACCAGCAGCCCATGGATAAGTCCGGTGCGTTCCAGATATCGGTACAGACGCTCGGCCGTCTGAGCAGCACGGAGGAGTTCGGCAATATTGTCGTCAAGCAAACCGCAAATGCCGTGGTTCGGATGAAGGATATTGCCAGGGTCGAACTCGCCGCACAGGACTACTCGACCAATTCCTATCTCGACCGAGACCCGGCGATCGCGATCGGTATATTTCAAAGGCCGGGTTCAAATGCGCTGTCGACCGCCCAGAATATCAAGAACACCATGGACGAATTGGCCAAGCGTTTTCCGCCGGGCCTGAAATACGACATCGTCTACAATCCGACTGAGTTCATCCAGCAATCGGTTGACGCTGTGGAGTCGACGATCGCCGAGGCGGTCATCCTCGTCGTG
>DATGDN010000343.1:0-5846 GCA_035310865.1 Pseudolabrys sp.
TCGAGCGTGCCGAGGAACGTGTCGAGATCGATTAGCGCATGGGCGTCGGTCAGCGCCCGGCGGAACAGCGTGAACTGCCCGTCGACGCGCGCCTCCTGACTCGCCACGCGCGCGGCAGTCGCGTAATTTGAGCGCGAATTGGTGATGCCGTGACCGATCACTTTGCGATCTTCGTCGAGGAGGACAGCCTTGGTTGTCGTCGAACCAAGATCAATGCCGACGAAAGTTTTCATGCATTCCTCCTCAAGCCGCCGCGTCCACGCCGGCACGTTTCTGATCTATCATCTGGAAATAGCTCTCGAGACGGTTCTTGATGTTGGCCGCCGAGAAATAGCGCGGATCGACCAGGTCGGATTCCACGAACGCCGCCGGCTTGCCGGTGCGTTTCTCGACCTCGCGCATCATCAGCAACTGCCCGGCCGAGAAGCTGTTGCAGCTCTTGATCGAGTTGATCAGCAGGCCGTCCGCTTCGTATTCGTTGATGTAGTTGACCAGCATGTCGATGCGCATCGGCAGGCTGCGGTTGGTGTAGACGCCGAGGCAGTATTCGGCCAGCGTCTCAAGTGGTTTGTCCGGATCATGCCGGAAGCCGAAATCATAGACGCCACCGACCTTGGTGTAGCTCGAAGCGACGACGACAGCGCCTTCGTCGTAGAACATCTTCCAGAACTGGCGGAAGCTCGTGTAGTTGGGCGGCCCCTCGACGACGAGCCGGTATTTTTCCTTGCCCATGTCGCCATCGGGCGTGACCGGGCCCTGGCCTTTCGCCAGACGGTCCTCGACCTCTTCACGTAAGAACCGGTAGTAGTCGATCGCGTCCTGGGTGCCTCGGAAGGCGCCGAAGATCGGCCCGATGTAATAGATGCCACCGAAATAGGCGTCGATTGGCGAGGGCTTGGCTTTGGCGCTTTGCAGCACGCGAACAAGATCATCCTCGGCCTTGGTCGATTTTTTCAGATATTCGCGCAGCCGGTCAATGTCGAATTTGACGCCGGATACACGCTCGAGTTTGGGGATGACCTCTTCCTTCAGCTGCTTCACCATGTAGTCGAGCATGTTCTTCGTTATTTTTCCGTCGCCCATGTACGGCGTATGCAGCATGATCGTTTCGCACTTATACTGCTCGCGCAGCAATTCAAACCACTTCATGAAAGTGAAGCAGCCGGTGTAGGAGAGCAAAAGCACATCGGGATTGGGAAACTTCTTGCCGTTGGGCGCGATATTTCCCTTGGCCATCATGCCGATGTCAGATTTCACGTATGTACAGACATCCTCTGAATGGCCGATCTTTTCGGCTTCAAGCACGTAGCTGCCGCTAATGCGGCGCAGCCCGTTCTGAATGGCGTTGACCTCTGGAAGGTTGTTCAGGAGGTCGAAACACATGATCAGTTCATTGAGATTGCCCGGCACGAAAGTGGCGGCCACCTTGGCGCCCGTCTCGGGTGCGCTGGTCAGGCGGTCATAGTGGGCAGCCATCATTTCTTTCTGCTTCACCATGGAAGCATCCTTGACGACTTCCTTCACCGGCGCCCGGGAGGTCACAATCTTCGTCTGTGTCGTCATGCTGCGCTCCACAGTTTGATTGAATCGGCGAAAGTGCCGGCCTGTTCCCGGATCGGCTGCATCTGGCCGGAGTTCTCCGCATACTTGAACGCGATGTAAGGAATGCCGGCTTCCTTGAGCACGTGCTGCAGCATCGGCCGCTCTAGCAGCGCCGGGTCACAGAAGCTTGGCGCTGCGAAGATTACGCCTTCCGCTCCGGTGCGTTTGACCGCGCGGACAAGATGCTGGCCCTTTTCCTTCTGGTTCGGTTCATACTTGGCCGCGGTCGATTCGGAATGATGCAGGAAAGCGAGTGACAGGTTTTGCAGCGGATCGCCCTCGACCGCGACGTCGCCGATAAGCCAGCGTGTCACCAACATCAGGTCATCATCCACCACATAACAGCCGGAGAGTTCGAGCGACTTGATCAGATTGAGCGGTGGCTGCTCGCAGAACATGCCGGTCAGCACGATGCGGCAATTGTCGCGCTTTGGCCGCTCCTCGGCACGAACCGCAGCAAGGTATTCGCGTAACAGAACGGAATGCTCCTCGACGGGCAGCACAAGGCCGGCGCGGACCATCAGGTAGACCTCGGCGGCGGGCGCCTGCCACGGCCGCTCGACTCTGAAGGAGTAGAGGTCGCGTACCAATTTGCGGTTTTCGTTGTAGACCGCGATCGACTGGCGCAACTCGTCATCGGAAATCGGCTTGCCGCGGAGCTCACCGAGAGCAAGCCTGAGTTCGGCCAGCTCGTTGATATAGAAATTTCCGCCCGTGTCGTCGCGATAGTTCTGCGGAACGTCGAAATAACGGGAATAGACATGGGGGAACATCAGTTTCCACATGCCGGACAAATTGCGGATTACGTCGCAGATAGACGGGAACAACATGCCGTCGACGAAATCCAGACGGCCGGAAACCCCAAGTTCGATGGTCGAGCGCGGTATGCGGCAGATATAGCTTTGGTAATAGGCATCGCCGTGGATGACCTCGAGCTGATCGCCGCCGCCAACGATACCGAGCGGCAACATGCCGGCCGCGTGAATAATCTCGCGCGGCACGTAGATCGGCATGTAGCCAATGACCTTGCGGCCCGGCTCCGCTGCTTTCCATTTGCGAGCAGAGCTGAAGGATAAATCCTCGAATAGCGCAGTTGCGCGCGCGATGATTTCGGCGGTATTCGAGAGGTTCAACGATGTTGCCATTGCGGCACCTTCTTCGCGATAAAGGCCTCGAGGCCGACCACCGCATCGCGCGTGGCCATAAGTTCGTCGAGATAAAGCCGCTCGACGGCGTGGATTTTGTCCTTGACGCGCGCGATGTAGTCGAGCCGGGCTGCCTTGACAGCATGGCGTAGCGAACTTGCGCTCTTCGATTTCAAGTGCTCCTCGAAATAGGCAAGAGCGGCATGCTCCGGATCGGCGACCGCTTCATGCGCAATGCCGATGGCCGCTGCTTCGGCACCGGTGATGCTACGGCCAGACACCAAAAGATCGAATGCCCGCGCAGGGCCGATCAATTCCGGGAGAAGACAGGAGGCTGCCGGCGCAAATACCCCGAGCTTCATTTCCGGCTGGCCGAGGCTCGCATCCGGTGTGACGAACATGAGATGGCCAGCGAGCGCTAGTTCCAACCCGCCGCCAAGACATTGGCCGCGCACCGCCACCAGCAGCGGCACCGGCGATTCGATCATTCGCAGTACCAGGCCATGAAGTCCCTGCAGCATGGCGGCGCATTGACCAGGCAGATGCTCTTCAACGCTTGCGCCGAAGCTGAAATGCGGCCCCTCGGCATCTAGAATCACCCCACCGAGTTCGCTGTTACCGAGTTGCTCCGCCAGTGCGTTGTCGAGCGCAGCGATCATGGTGGCATCGACCAGATTGGCCTTCGGTCGACTAAGCCGCAGCCGCAACAGGCGACCTTCTGCTTCATGCCAGATTTTGAGTGGCTGATTCACAACTATGACCTCGCCCGCGGCATAATGCTTTCGGCAAGCTCGTCGCTCCACGGCGTATTGGCGGCAAGCGCCCGGCGCAGCGCTACAAAGTCGACTTCCCGGCCAGTCTCGCGCGTGCCCTCATTGAAAGCGCGGAAACCGGCGCGCGCTTCCGTCATCATGTTGAGAGCGAGCCAGTCGCGCGCATTTTCTTTGTTGCTATTCCACGCGTTGAGTTTCGGCTTGCGTAGCTCCTCGACTGTCTTGGTCGTGCATTCGGGGAAGGTGTAGAGCAGCTTGGTGCAAAGCGCTTCCACCCGCTCGTCGAGCAGGCTGAGGTCGATAGCGCCGCGCTTTAGCAGCGCCTGACCTTCGGCAGCCGCCTGGCCTGACTTAGGTTCGCCGTGAACGATGCGTCCATATTCATCGAGCCAGCGATCAGTCCATACCGTCGGATTAGCAACGAATTTTCCGTCGACTTTCAGCGCCGGCACGATCTCACTGACAATGCCGAGACGATAGGCCTTGTGTGCTGAAAATGGCTCGCAGAGTAAGCCCGAAACCATCGCCTGCTCGCAGCCGATCATGTAGGGAAGGAAGTCTGTTGCCCCGCCAATCGGCGCCGAGCCGTGCTTAGGTCCCGCTTGGCCGAAGCGAGCGAGATCCTGCGCAATCGAGAAATCGCAGGCCATGCCGATTTCCTGGCCGCCGCCGATCCGCATGCCATTCACGCGACAGACCACTGGTTTGTCACAGCCAATGATCGCCGAGACCATGTCGTTGAACAGCCGCATATATCCCCGGTATTCTTGGGGATTGCCGGCGTAATACTCGGCATATTCCTTGGTGTTACCGCCCGTGCAAAAGGCTTTGTCGCCGGCTCCGGTGAATACGACGGCGACGACATCGCGCGCGGTGCTTGCTGCGCGAAACGCTAGAATTGTGGCCTTCACCATGTCGGTCGTGTAGGAGTTGAACTGGTTTTGGTTGTCGAGGGTAATCCAGGCGTTGAACAGGCCGGCGACGGGCTTTCCATCGGCTCCTTTCACCGGACGCTTCTCGTAGAGCACGCCTTTGGAAACAGTTTCCCGTATTGCCTCGACGACGAGATTGTGATCCTTGGCTTCGGATTTTTGCGCGGTGATAACGCGGGCCGCTTCAGCAGTCATGGAAAGCTCCTTACGGGGCTGGAACGAGCACGGCACGGCGCTTGAGGGCGCCGGCATGCGCAGCCTCGAACACCTGATTGATCTCGCTGAGTGGATGTTTCTCGACGAACTGGCCGACCTTGACCCGGCCATCCAAAACGAGTTCCAGGGCGGCGGGATAGAGATCGGGCGGACATCCCCAGTTGCCGATCGCGCGCGCATGGAAAGCCATTAGATTCGACAGCCGCACCTCGACCTTGTCCATGGTGAACCCGACGACGGCGAGGGTTGCGCCATGGTTGATCAAACCGAATGCCGTTTCCTGACCGGCACGCGTGCCGGAGCATTCGAAAATAATCCATTCACTCTGACGCAGACCGCGTTGTTTCGCGAATGCCTGGATTGCCGCTTTAATATCCCGCAAGGTCATCTGCTTTGCATTCAGCGTGAGTGCGGCACCCTGCCCAGCAATAGCGGCAAGCTTTTCGTCGTTAACGTCAATCGCGACAACAAGGCCACCCAAAGCGGCGGCGATCTGCACCGCATAGCCGCCGACACCACCCACGCCGTTGACGACCACAAGGTCGCCTTTTGCGACACCGGCCTGCACGACCGCCTGATAGGGCGTGGTTACCGCATCGGCGATCACAGAAAGATCGGCCAGCTCGATTCCGATTGCTGCCAGGCGATGCTCATCGACCACACAAAGCCCGCGCGCCGGCACGGTAATATGAGTGGCGAAGCCGCCATGAATATCGTTGCCCGGCATCTTTTGGTTTGGGCAGATTGTCGCCTTGCCGCGGAGGCAGGCATCGCATCGACCGCATGGGATTACCGCCGGAACAATAACCGCACGGTCGGTGTACCAGATTTCATCTTTGCCGGTCTGGATGACGTGGCCACTGATCTCATGACCGAGCGTCAGCGGCAGTTCATGCTTGGTACGCACACCATCGTAGTAGTAGCCAAGATCAGTGTGGCAGACCCCGCATCCGGAGATTTCGACCACGACTTCATCCGGACCTGGGGAACTAATATCGAATTCCGTCGGGACAAAAGGCTTGCCCGCGGCTGTCATCATCCAACGAACCGGCTTGGCACCCATCAGTTTGCCCTCCAGCTTGGCCGCTGAGTCCGGCGCCGGAACACAGCGCCGGCCTTAGTTTTTAGTGTTTCATCACCAGCAGGCGGGCCGCCTTGATCAAGGTCAAGGAAAAGCG
>DATGDN010000344.1:0-3509 GCA_035310865.1 Pseudolabrys sp.
TATGCGCGTGGTGCGCTCGCCGGCGGCCCACGGGCAGCTGACATCGATCAATCCAAAAGCCGCACTTGCACTGCCCGGCGTTCACGCGGTCTGGACGCATACAGACATCGCGCATATTCCACCCATCGGATTTCGACTGACGGGGCTTGTCGAGCTGGAGCCCTACCGGCAGACCGCGTTGGCACAGCGCTTTGTGCGCTATGTCGGCGAGCCGGTGGCGGCGATCTTCGCCGCCGATCCGTATGTTGCGGAGGATGCGGCCGACCTGGTCGAAATCGACATCGAGCCGCTGCCGGTCATTCTCGACGCCGCCGGACCGCTCGGGCCCTTCGACGAAGACCATGGCACTGAACCGTCCGTGGTCGAAAAGAGATCGGGCGACATTGACGCGGCGTTTCGCGCCGCGCACACGATCGTCGAGCTTGATCTTGCGATCGGTCGGCACAGCGGCGTGCCGATGGAAACACGCGGCGCCATCGCGCGCTACGACGAAACTAATGACGTTCTGGAGATGCATGGCGCCGCCAAGGTGCCGCACTGGAACAGAGACCGGCTGGCGGCGATGCTTGGACGCCAGCCCGACAAGGTGCAGCTCTACGAGGGCCACGTCGGCGGCGGCTTCGGCATCCGGGGCGAAATGTACCCTGAAGACGTGCTCGTCTGCGCCGCCGCACTGGAATTCCGGCGGCCGATCAAATGGATTGAAGACCGGCGCGAACATATGGTCGCCGCCAATCATTCGCGCCAGCAGCGGCACAGGATCAAGGCCGCAATCGACAAGGACGGCCGCATCCTCGGCATCGACAACGAGTTCTTCCACGACAACGGCGCGTACATGCGCACACATGCCGCAACCGTTCCCGATCTCGCCGCCGCCATGCTGCCCGGCCCCTACCGGGTGCCGGCGTATCGCGCACGCGGCCACATCCGGCTGACCAACAAGACACCCTGCGGCACCTATCGCTCACCCGGCAGATATGAATCGACCTTCGTGCGTGAGCGCCTCATTGACGCTATCGCAGCGAAAACCGGCGTCGACGCCATCGAAATCCGCCGGCGCAACCTGATCGACAAGGGCGCGATGCCTTACAGTCTCGGCTTCGCCACGCTCGGCACCGACATCATTTACGACTCCGGCGACTATGCAAAATTGATGGACAGGCTGCTCTCGGCGGCGAACTGGCGAGGCATGCAGCGCGAACTAGCTCGCCGCCGGGCGGCAGGCGAGAAAGTCGGCGCCGGCTTCGCCATCTTCGTGGAGAAGAGCGGACTTGGACCTTTCGACAAGGTTCGAATCGAAGTGATCCCGGGTGGCACGATCGAACTGATCACCGGCGTCGCATCGATCGGTCAAGGCGTAGAGACCGCCATGGCGCAGATCTGCGCCGAAACGTTGGGTGTCGACTATACCCGCGTCAAGGTCGTACACGGCCAGACAAACCGCATCGACAAGGGCATGGGCGCCTTTGCATCGCGAGTGACCGTAATGTGCGGCGAAGCCACGCGCATTGCCTCGGCCAAGCTGCGCAACGCCGTGTTGATCGCCGCAGCCGAACTGATGCAGAACTCGGCTGACGCGCTCGACATGATCGACGGTGAAATCGTGCGCAGGGGCAGACCGGGACCGTCGATGAAACTCGCCGAACTGGCGGCAGCCAGGCCTGAAGGCCTGACCGCCGAAGGCGAATTCAAATCGAGCCACATGGTCTACCCCTACGGGGCGCATGTCGTGCAGCTCAAGCTCGATACGGAAACCGGCGCGGTCGCAATCGAGCGCTATCTCGTCGCCTTCGACATCGGCAAAGCGGTCAACCCGATGCTGGTCGAAGGCCAGATCGTCGGCGGTCTCGCGCAGGGCATTGGCGGCGCCCTGTTCGAGGAATTTTCATATACGGAAGGCGGCGATCCGCTGGCGGTGACATTTGCCGATTATCTGATGCCGACGGCGCATGAAATTCCGGCCGTCGAGACAATCCTGAGCGAGGACGCCCCAAGTCCACTCAATACATACGGTTTCAAGGGCGCCGGCGAAGGTGGAATCACGCCCGTGGGCGCAGCCATTGCGTCAGCAATCGACGACGCGCTTCAGCGGCCGGGCGCGGTGACACAACTTCCGATCACACCGCAACGAGTGAGGGCCATCTTGCGGAGAGAATGAGACATCAGCATTGACAAGACCTGATCGGCCGACACACCCTTGCGGGACAAAGGCGCAATTCACGCGCAAATAGCGTCGCGCGGCGATCCCGCCGCGCAAGGCGCAGTGTCACCCTGGGGAGGTCTCCATGTCAGTTATGCGTCTTACAACGCTGCACGCTCTCGTGTTCGGCGCCGCGCTCGCAATGGCGTCCACCGCGGCGTTTGCCCAGAACCGCTCCTTCTCATTCGCTTATGATCAACCGAAGTCCAGCGGCTACGGCGCCGGCGCGGAAATGTTCGACAAGAAGTTGAAGGAATTAAGCAAAGGCACGTTGTCGATCAATCAGTATCCCAGTGCGCAACTGGGCACCGAAGCGCAGACGATGCAGAAGGTGCAGACTGGCGACATCGACTTCGTCTTGCTGTCCACCGCGAACGCTTCGACCGCGCAGCCGGAATCGGGCGTCTTCTCGATTCATTTCATTTTCCGCGACGAGAAGCATGCCATCAAAGTGCTCGGGGACCCCAAGGTCATCGCCGCCATGAGGGAATTGTATGGCGCTAAGATCAAGGGTGCGCACATGCTGGGTCTGGGCTCGCAGGGTCTGCGGCACATGTATGGGAAGAAGCCCGTGCAAAAGGTTGCCGACCTCAAAGGCATGAAGATGCGCGTGCAAGCGACAGTGACGGAAGATACAACCTTCCCGGCCTATGGCGCCCAAGTCGTGCACATGGCTTTCGGAGAGGTCTACACCGCTTTGCAGACCGGTGTTGCCGATATGGCAGAGAACGGCATCAACAATTACCTCATCAACAAACACTATGAGCCCGCGCCGGTGCTCTCACTGACGGAACATGAAGCGAATAACGCCGCGTTGTTCATCAGCGACAAGGCCTGGAGCAGCCTGAGCGACGAGCAAAAGAAATGGGTACAGGCGGCAGCCGATGAGGTCAGCCAAAAAGAACCGACGGTGGCTTTCGACCTTGAGCACCAGGCACTTGCGAAGCTTGAAAAGATGGGCGTCAAGATCGTCAAGGACGTCGACAAGAGCGGCTTCTCGCAGATCAGCAAACCGATCCAGGACAAACTTGCTTCTGATCTCGGACCGCACGCGGTGAAGGTTCTCGAGCTCGTCCGCAACGTCCAATAAACGGCACATCCACGAATGCGGGGAGCCATCGGTTTCCCGCATCTTCTTCCAATCGGAACCGGACGATGCGTTTTGACGGGTTGGTCCTCAATGAGCAGCGCCACCTGAAATGGCGCGCGCTCGACCCTCTCGAACATGTGCTGATGGTTCTTTGCGGGATTTGCATCACCGGCTTCAGCGTCGTTGTGCTCGGCGACGTCACCACGCGCGCGATCGGGC
>DATGDN010000345.1:0-28485 GCA_035310865.1 Pseudolabrys sp.
GAACTGGCCTGTGGCATACCCGAGCGGCTTGAGCAGTTCGGCGATGGTCGGATCTTCCTTCTGCAGCCCGAGCGTGGCGCCCGGCAGGCCGACCTTGGTCAGGCCGGTGCGCAGGCCGGACTGGCCGGTGATGAACGAGGACCGCCCAGCGGTGCAGCTCTGCTCGGCGTAATAGTCGGTGAACATCATGCCTTCCTTCGCGATGCGGTCGATGTTGGGCGTCTTGAAGCCCATCATGCCGTGCGAATAGGCACTGATGTCGGACTGTCCAATATCGTCGCCCCAGATGATGACGATGTTGGGCTTCTGTTGCTGCTGCTGCGCGGCCGCTGGCGAGCTCATTGCCCCGATGGCGATGAACGAAGCCAGCAGAGCGTATTGAAAATTTCTAAATACGCTCATTGATGAGCTCCTGCTGGTATCTGAGTCGCCCGGTATCTATTTACCGACGTAATCCGGCACGAGACGACAGTGCGTACGCGACGCATCCGCGCGTCGTATTGATGCAGATCAAGCAGGGCACAGTCTTGCCTAGCACCCGGACGAATACGCCGCGCATCTCTTGAAGCCATCAGGGCGCATGAGCGCTATGCGTGCGAGATTTGCTCTGCGGCCGCCCAAGCTCTGATCGTGCGCAAATTCTGTGACACGACGCCCACGCTTGTGCATTTTTTTGTGCGCCACGTGGGGCGCACATGTCTATTGTGACACGGCAGACTAAGCTGCGGCGCTGTTTATATCTGTTCGCGTTCGACTTCGGTCGCGCTGATGAAATTCAACTTGTGGGGGAGGCGACGATTAAACTGAGGCAAAGATAACAACACGCTGGAGGATTTCGGCGTTGTTGCTTTGCGTCGCCCTCATTTCTGTGAAGCCAGCTGCCGCCGACGAAGGCGGTATCAGCTTTTGGATCCCGGGGTTTTTTGGCAGCCTCGCGGCAACGCCACAGCAACCGGGATTTTCATTCGCCGGCATTTATTATCACACCTCAGTTTCGGCCGGAGGCAATGTGGCCTTCGCGCGCCAGGTCACCCGCGGCAATATCACCGCAAACTTCAGCGGAAGCCTGACGGCGAATCTGGACGCCAAGGCCGACCTCGTGATGGCCGCGCCGAGTTATGTGTTTGCGACGCCGGTCTTGGGCGGACAGGCGGCTGTGCTTCTGTTGGTGCCATATGGACGCAGCCGGGCATCTGTCGATGCAACATTGACCGGCCAGCTGGACCCCATCGGCTTTACCACATCGGGCAGCGCGAGCGATTCAGTGACCGGCTTCGGCGATTTGGTGCCGCAATTTAATGTGCGCTGGAATGCGGGCGTTCATAACTTCATGACCTACGCCACAGGCAACATTACGGTTGGCGCCTATGATCCCACACGGCTTGCCAATCTCGGCATTGGCCACAATGCGATCGACGCCGGTGCCGGCTACACGTACTACAACCCGCAGACCGGACATGAATTATCGGCGGTTCTCGGCTTCACCTACAATTTTGAAAACACCCACACGCAATACCAAAACGGCGTCGACATGCATCTGGATTGGGGAGCATCACAGTTCCTGACCAAGCAGTTACAGATCGGTCTGGTCGGCTATTTCTACAATCAGATTTCCTGCGACAGCGGGTCCGGTAATCGCGTCGGCTGTTTTGAGTCGCGCGTGGCCGGTATCGGGCCGCAGATCGGCTATGTCTTTCCTCTCAGCAAGGAATTTCAGGGCTATATCAATGTCAAAGGCTACAAGGAATTCGCCGCTGAAAACCGGGCCGACGGCTGGAACGCGTGGCTGACATTCGCGATCTCGCCGGCCGCGCCCAGTGAGGCGCCGCCTGCATCCCGGCGCATGATCACGAAGTAAGGCAGCACCGGATATCCGCTTTGGTCATTACATATTGCTCTGTTGCACAGCGCGACTAATCCTGACTTCATAACATTGTCTTCAGCTCGGCGTTATGAAATTGCCTTACTCGGCCATCTGCCGCTCTCCGAGTCTTGATGTGCATCAAACAACTGACGAAACGGCCCGTCATAGTTGCGTTTGCATCTCTGAACACTGTGCGAGCGGGATATGGCCCGAGTGCGAAATTTTGCCTTTCCGGTTGCCGTGAGCGCGGCCCTGGTATTGGGCGGCTGCGCCGGACGCCTGCAACAAGGCATGCTTGTTCCGGTCGCCGAAGCGGCCGAAGGGGGATCGCGGGTACAGGTGCTCGCTGCGACGACGAGGCAGCGTTCGGCCGCTGATCCTGGCGAGATGTTCAGCGGAGAACGCGCCGAGGCTTCGTCCTATGCCGCGGTTACCGTTTCGATTCCGCCAGATAACGCCCGCAAGGTCGGCGAGATCCAATGGCCGGAAACGCTTCCCGGAGATCCTCGACGCGACTTCGTCACCGTCTCGGCGAACTATCTAGACCAGAAAGAATTTGTGTCCGCGCTGGCTGACACGGCGAAGCAGACTCGACGCAATAAAGCGCTTGTCTTCGTGCACGGCTTCAACAACCGGTTCGACGATGCCGTTTACCGCTTTGCGCAGATCGTCCACGATGCCAAGGCGCCCGGCATTCCGGTGCTGTTTACCTGGCCATCCCGCGGCGAACTCAAGCTGCGCGCCTATACCTATGATCGGGAGAGCGCCAATTACTCGCGCGATGCTTTTGAGCAGCTGCTGTCGTTGGTGGCTGCCAATCCGAACGTGAAAGAAATCAATATTGTCGCCCATTCGATGGGCAACTGGGTCGCGCTCGAGGCGCTGCGGGCGATGTCGATCCGGACAGGGAAGATCGGCGCCAAGATCAGAAATGTGATGCTGGTCGCGCCGGATGTCGACGTCGACGTGTTTCGCACGCAGATCCAGAGGATGGGGAGCCCGAGACCACGGTTCTCATTGTTTGTGTCACAGGACGACAAAGCCCTTGGCTTGTCACAAGCAATTTGGGGTGGGGTTCCGCGCTTGGGCGAAATCAATCCGGCGCAGGAACCTTATCAAAGCGAACTGAAACGAGAGAACATCGAAGTCTTCGATCTTACAAAACTAAGTGGCAACGCCCACGACAGAGCATTCGAAGACATCACTGCCGTGCTGGTGATGGTCAGGAATCGGTACGGCGAGTAGATTGAGGCCTTGCAGACTTCCACGCACGGATATCTCGAGCCCCTGGAATTTTTCTGCCTCAGGCTCGCAAATCAGACCTGAAAGGCCTTGAAGGTGATGATGGTGTGCGTGTCCTTGATGCCGGGAATGCACTGCACCCTCTCGTTGACGAAATGCCCGATGTCGGTGCCGGAATCGACGTAGAATTTCACCAGCAGGTCATAATCGCCGGCGGTCGAGTAGATTTCGGAGGCGATTTCGGCTTCAGCCAATGCGTTAGCCACCTGGTAGGATTTGCCAAGCTCGCATTTGATCTGCACGAAAAAGGGGGTCATCGAGCGCCTCCGGACGCCTGTTCATTCCCGCGCAAGCGGGGGAATCCAGACCCATATTCGCCACGCCGAGATCTGTCGCCCCGGGTCCCCGCTTTCGCGGGGGACGAGCGGGAAGGGCCCGCCGCAATCCAGCAAAAACAGGGGTGGCTGGCAAGGCGGTATGCAATTCGCTGAACGGCTGGCTAGAGACGATTGATTTCAAATTCCTCGCAGGAATAGCCGAGCAGCGAAAGGCCTTCCTCCAGGAAGTCGCCCAGGAGCGGCATGCCGAGGAGATAGCTGGCGGTTCTGTTGTTGTGCGCGCGTGACGCTTCCTGTCGAACCTCCTCCCAGTCTTCCGCAGAATAGTCGTCGCGTCCGAGCCATGTGAGGGCGACGAGATCGATCTGCTCGTCTTCCGAAAGCGAATTGATGAGCGACGTGAGCTCCTCGACCACCGGATCGTTCGAATGATCTTCGAGGATTGCGGCGCCCTTGTCGTCAGACGGGTTTGAGCCCGGACTCGGGTCGGTCACCGCATCCTTGGCATCGAATTCACGTGCTTTGACGATGACGAAGAAGACCTTTTCCGGCGAGATCGTAAGCACAGATGGCTGGTCTTCGCTGGGAGCCTGGATTTGCGTTTTTTTCGGCACAGTTTCTTCCCTCCATTTTTTGAAAGTATGCGCGGCTATCCGCCTGCGGCGCATGATCTGGATCAAGGAAGCGCAATTGCGATGGCTCTATAAATTGTCGATTTAATTCAAAGAGGTGCGGCGAACGATGCCCGTCCAAAATGCCGAGATCGCGGCGATGTTCGATCAGACGGCCGACCTGCTGGAAATAAAAGGAGAGAACCAGTTTCGGGTCCGCGCTTACCGTCGCGCTGCGCGCACGATCGAAGGCCTGCCGCAAAGCGTGCGCAGCATGCTGGCTGCGGAAGCCGATCTTTCGGAGCTTCCCGGCATCGGCAAAGATCTTGCCGGTAAGATCGCGGACATCATCAAGACCGGCCGCTTTGCGCTTTTGGAAGAACTGAAAAAGAAGCTGCCGGGGCAGATCGGCGAAATGGCCGCGCTGCCCGGACTGGGTCCGAAGCGAATCAAGCTGCTTTACGACAAGCTCCGGGTTCGCACTCTGGACGACTTGCGCCGGGCAATAGCGTCCGGCCGCATTCATAAGCTGCGCGGCTTCGGCGAGGTGATCGAAACGAAGCTGGCAGCCGCGCTCAAAAAGCCTGTAACTGCCAAACGCTTCAGGCTCGCGACTGCCGAGGCCGAATCCGAGGCATTGGTTGCGTACTTGCGCGACGGCGGCCGGGTCATCGTGGCCGGCAGCTATCGCCGGCGGCGCGACACGGTGGGCGATCTCGATGTGCTTGTAACCGCCAAGCATGGAGCAGCGGTCGGCGACAAACTGATTTCATATGAGAATGTCGCCGAAGTTCTGGCGCATGGGCCGACCCGCACGACGGTGGTGTTGCGCTCCGGCATCCAGGTGGACGTGCGCGCCGTGCCGGAGCAGAGCTACGGTGCCGCACTCCTGTATTTTACCGGCTCAAAGTCGCACAACATCGCGTTGCGTGCCATTGCGAACAAGCACAAATGGAAGCTGAACGAATACGGCCTCTTTTCTGGCAAGCGCCGCATCGCCGGAGTCAGCGAGGAGGAAGTCTATAAAAAACTGGGGCTGGCTTATATCCCGCCGGAAATGCGCGAGGACCGGGGCGAGATTGCGCTCGCCCAGTCCGGAAAGCTGCCACGGCTGGTGACCGTCGAGGATATTCGCGGCGACCTGCACGCCCACTCCGACTGGACCGATGGCACGGCGACCATCGAAGAGATGGCCAAGGCGGCGCAGGCCTGCGGTTATGAATACATGGCGCTGACAGACCATAGCCGCCGAGTCGCGATGGCGCATGGTCTCGATCCGGCCCGGGTCGCGCGTCAGATCCGCGAAGTCGACAAACTCAACGCCAAGCTCAAAGGCTTCACGATCCTCAAAGGGATCGAGGTCGACATTCTGAAAGACGGCCGCCTCGATCTGCCGGATTCGACCCTGGCGCAGCTGGATATTGTCGTGGCCTCGGTGCACTCGTTTTTCGATCTTTCGCGCGAGGCCCAGACCGAGCGCGTCGTCCGCGCGATGCGGAATCCCTACGTCTCGATCATCGGCCATCCTACCGGACGCCTGATTGGCGAGCGCGAACCTTACGAGATCGACATGGATCAGGTGACCTCGGCCGCCCGCGAACTCAATTGCGCCCTTGAGATCAACGCCGAGCCCGATCGTCTCGACCTGAACGACGTCCATGCTCACATGGCCAAGAGCAAGGGCGTCAAGATCGCCGTTTCAACGGATGCGCATTCGGTGAATGCATTCCGATACATCCGCTTCGGCATCGACCAGGCGAAACGCGCCTGGCTGACCACGGATGACGTGATCAATACACAGCCGCTCACCGGCCTGCGTAAGCTGCTGAAACGTCAGGCCTTGCAGGCGGCTTGAGCCATATCAATGAACTGAGTGCGGTACTGCGCGAGTTTTAACCAAGTCAGAAAAACCGGGTGACGAGCCATGGAAACTCCCATCGAGATCGATTTTCAGGGCATGGCCCCGAACACGAGCGTGCGTGACAGCATCATCAAACATGTCAGCCAGCTGGAAGAGCGGTTTGGCCGGATCACTGCCGGTCGCGTGGTGCTCAAGGGTCCCGGGGGACATCACCAGACGGGCGGCCTGTACGAAATCAACATTCGGCTTACGCTGCCCGAAGGGCGCGAGGTCATCGTTGACCATACCGCGCAGAATGACGAGCGCTATTCCGACCTGAACTTTTCGATCAACGACACCTTCAAGCGCGCGCGCAGGCAGCTGCAGGATCAGGTCCGTAAATTGCAGGGGCAGGTGAAACACCACGAAGGCACGCCGGTTGGGATCGTGGTTGAACTCGATCCGCTCGGCGAATTCGGCCTCATCGAGACAGAAGACGGACGAGAGATCTATTTCCACCGCAACAGCGTGCTCGGTGGAGAGTTTCCTCGTCTGACCGTCAATTCGCGCGTGACCTACGCGGAAGAGATGGGCGAGAAGGGCCCGCAGGCGAGTACCGTCAAGCTGATCGAAAAGCATAAATTGCGAATATGAGCGAAGCGCTCGTCGCGACCTCGGACAAGCCAGGGTGGGAGCATTTCCCGCATGCAGCCGACGTCGGGGTGCGTGGGTTCGGCAAGACGGCAGCGGAAGCCTTCGAGCAAGCCGCGCTGGCGCTGACCGCCGTGGTCACCACCGCCGAAATCCACGCGGCGGTGTCGGTCAAAGTGCAATGTGAAGCACCGGACATCGAGCTTCTGTTTGTCGAATGGCTCAATGCAATCATCTACGAGATGGCGGTTCGCAAGATGCTGTTCTCGCGTTTCGCGGCAAAGATTGATGGGGCACGGCTCGACGGGACGCTGTGGGGCGAGGCGGTGGACGTCGCGCGCCATGCGCCGGCCTGCGAGCCTAAAGGCGCGACCTATACGGCGCTGAAGGTCGCCAAAGACGAAAAAGGCGTCTGGACCGCCGCTTGCGTGGTGGATGTATAGGGAGACCGGCTATGGATCTCAGCCGTCTTACCCGTGTCGACGATACGACCTGGCGCATCGAGCCGCACGATGGGATGCGCGTACCGGCAATCATCTATGCCGATGAAAATCTGATGCGCGACATGGACGATAAAGTCTACGAGCAGGCGGCGAATGTCGCGATGCTGCCGGGGATCGTGCAGGCTTCTTACGCAATGCCGGACGCGCATTGGGGGTACGGATTTCCAATCGGCGGCGTTGCCGCCTTCGACGCGGAGCAGGGCGGTGTTGTCTCGGCCGGCGGTGTCGGATTCGATATCTCCTGCGGCGTGCGTACCATGCTCACCGGCCTCAAAGTGCCGGAAATCCTGCCTGTTCAGAAATCACTGGCCGATTCGTTCTTTCGCCAAATTCCGGCAGGCGTCGGCAGCACCGGCGCCATTACCCTCGACACGATCGAAATGGATGCGATGCTGAGCGGCGGGGCACGCTGGGCCGTTGATCGCGGTTGGGGCGAGGCCTCCGACCTCGAACGGATCGAAGAAGGCGGCAAGGCTGCTGGGGCCATGCCCGAATGCGTCTCGGAGCGCGCGCGTGAGCGACAGCGCCGGGAAATGGGGACGCTCGGCTCGGGCAACCACTACCTCGAGGTGCAGGCGGTTGCCGAGATTTTTGATGCGGACGTGGCGAAGTTGTACGGCCTCGCCGAGGACGATGTCGTGGTGACCATTCATTGCGGTTCACGTGGCCTCGGTCATCAAATCGGAACGGAATATCTGCGCGATATGGTGATCGCGGCGGCAGCATCAGGCATTACGCTTCCCGATCGCGAGCTTGCGTGCGCCCCGATCAAGTCGGACGTTGGCCAGCGTTATCTCGGCGCCATGCGCGCTGCCATCAATTGCGCGCTCGCAAACCGAGAAATTCTCGGTCATTTCGCGCGGCAAGTCTTCGGGCATTTTTTCCCTGGGCGAAGCTTGAGTCTGCTTTTCGATGTCTCGCACAACACCTGCAAGGTTGAACCGCACACGGTCGACCGCAAGCGCCGGGAGCTTTTTGTTCACCGCAAGGGTGCGACGCGTGCCTTCGGCCCCGGCCACGAAAGCCTGCCGGCTGCCTTGCGGCCGGCAGGCCAGCCGGTCCTGATCGGCGGCAGCATGGGGACCGGGTCTTATATTCTGGCGGGCGAGGCCACGGCCGAGAAAAAAGCATTCTCCTCCGCCTGCCACGGCGCCGGCCGCGCGATGTCACGCCACGCGGCGCTCAAGCAATGGAGTGGACGCAAGATCCAGGACGATCTGCGGGCGCAAGGCATTTTCATCCGAAGCCCGTCGACGCGTGGCATCGCCGAGGAGGCGCCCGGCGCCTACAAGGACGTCGCTGCGGTTGTTGCTGCCGCCGAGCATGCGGGACTTGCGCGCCGCGTCGCGCGACTGCGCCCACTGATCTGCATCAAGGGTTGATAGGCCGCCCGTATGTTGATCGGTGTTCCGAAAGAAATCAAAACCGATGAATATCGGGTTGGATTGGTTCCTGCGACCATTCGGGTATTGGCCTCGAAAGGCCATAAGGTCCTGGTTCAAACCTGCGCCGGCGAGGGGGCCGGTGTCTGCGACGAGGAATACGCAGCGGCCGGAGCAGAAATTCTCACCGGCGCAGAACCCATCTTTGCGAACTCGGAGCTCATCGTAAAAGTGAAGGAGCCGCTTGGCCCCGAACGCCGCTGGCTGCGGCGCGGCCAGATTATTTTCACCTATCTCCATTTGGCGGCTGACGCTGAACTGGCAAGGGATCTGATGGCTTCAGGCGTGACAGCCATCGCCTACGAAACCATTACCGATGCCGCAGGAAAGCTGCCCTTACTCTCGCCGATGTCAAAGATTGCAGGCCGCATGGCGCCCCAAGTTGCAGCGCATTTCCTCGAGCGTCCGCAGGGGGGACGCGGTATTCTCCTCGGCAAAGTGGACCGTCTCCCCGCAGGGCAGGTCGTAGTTCTCGGTGGCGGCATCGTCGGCTCCAATGCTGCCCAGGTTGCGCTCGGCATGGGCGCAGATGTCTGTATCGTTGTTCGCAATTCGGCGGCGGTCAGTGAGCTAACGCAGCGCTTCGGAGGCCGGGCGCGCGTTGCTACGACAGCGGCGGAATCGATTGCGGAGCTGTGCATTTCCGCCGACGTTGTCATCGCAGCGGCGCTCGTGCCTGGTGGTTCCGCACCCAGGCTCATATCCGCTGAAACGGTCAAGCGTATGAAGCCCGGAGCGGTGATTGTCGACGTCTCCATAGATCAGGGCGGCTGTGCTGAAACGTCTCATCCGACCACACATACCCAGCCGACCTTCGTCGTCAACGGCGTATTGCACTATTGCGTTACGAACATGCCGGGCGCGGTACCGCGCACCTCCACGTTCGCGCTCACCAGCGCTACGCAGCCATTCACATTGGAATTGGCAAACAGGGGCATTCCGCGCGCACTGATTGAAAATGAGCACCTGCTGAAAGGTCTCAACGTGCATCAGGGAAAAATCACATGTCGCGCAGTGGCGGAAGCTCTGCGGCTGCCCTACACGCCGGCCAACGACGCGCTTTCGGCCTAAGTTGAATTCTCAGACTTGCGTTATGGCGATCGTCGAACCGTCCAATTGGTTGAGCACGCTGTCGTTCACGTGCTCCATCACCGCGCCAATGCTGGTTTCCCGGTTCAACTGGGCCCGTTGCAACTGGTGCCACGCATCCGAGCAGGCTTTGCCAAAGCTCTGCGCATCCTCGATTTCGTAGTTGCCCGTATAAAGCGAGGCCCCGTCCTTCGCGATTTGCAGTTTGACCCTCATTGCTTCCTCCTCACAGTCGAAAATTCAGCCCGATGTGGCCGGAATGCTTTGATTCACGTCAAGGAATGATCCGGTATTTACTTACTTAATAGCTGGCCAAATGTGGAATTGAATGACATGGCTGCCGATAGTGCCGAGGTAATCTCAGTCCAGCCGCTTGCCGCCGACAAACTCTATCGCGCCAGCGATCTTTCAAATCTGGCGTTTTCGACAACGGCGGACCTGCAGCCAATCGATGGCCTTGTGGGCCAGACACGTGCGCTTGAAGCGATCCAGTTCGGGACAAAGGTCGAAAAGGCGGGATTCAATCTTTTCGTGATCGGCCCCAACGGCGCCCGCATGCAGGACGCCGTCAAGGCCGTGCTCAGTCAGGAAGCCCGGCAAAAACCAAGCCCTTCCGACTGGGTTTACGTCAACAATTTCGCCGATCCCGAGCGTCCGGTTGCGCTCGAACTTCCGGGCGGGCGCGCGCGCAAGTTTCAGCAGGCGATGCACAAGCTTATCGACGACCTCAAGGCTGCGCTGCCGGCGGTCTTCCAGAGTGAAGACTACCAGACCCGGCGGGGCGCAATCGACGAGTCCCTGCAAAAGAAACAGAGCGAGGCATTCACCGCGTTGCGGGACAAGGCGGCTCAAAGAGACATCGTTCTGTTGCGCACGCCGTTAGGTTTTGCTCTGGCGCCAGCCAAGAACGGCCAGGTCGTTCCGCCCGATGAATTCAAGGAGTGGCCGGAGACAAAACGCCGGGAAGTCCAATCGGCTATCGAAACGCTCGAGAAGGATCTCGAGCACATCATTCATCAGTTTCCGCAGTGGGAAAAACAACGCCACGACGAAATTCGACAGCTCAATCGTGACACAGCGAAATATGCCGTGGATCAACTTATCGAGGAGACGAAATCTTCTTTCGTCGATATTCCGCGTGTTGCGCAACATATCGACCTGGTTCGTTCCGATCTGGTCGAAAATGTCGCCATGTTCATCATGAAAAGCGAGAACGGTGATGGCGATGCCGGCGACCTGAAACTTGGCGGTTTATTTGACCGCTACGAGGTTAATGCTCTGGTGACGCAAGAGACCGAGCGATCGGGTGCGCCGATTATTGAGGAGCTCCATCCGGCGCTCGGAAATCTCATCGGCCGGATCGAATATGTATCCATTCGCGGCGCACTGGTCACGAATTTCCGCCTTATCAAGAGCGGTGCGCTGCATCGCGCCAACGGCGGTTATCTGTTGCTTGATGCGCGCAGCGTTCTGATGGAGCCGTTCAGCTGGACGGCGCTCAAACGCATTCTGCGCCGGGGCGAGATTGCCATTGAAGACATCGCGCGATTTCTCGGCCTAACGAGCACGGTCTCGCTCGAACCGGATCCGATCCCATTGAAAGTGAAAGTGGTTCTGTTCGGTGACCGGCTCCTGTATTTCCTGCTGGCTGCGCTCGATCCCGAACTTGCCGACTATTTCAAGGTGCTCGCCGATTTCGAGAACGATTTTGCGCGCACGGCGGAAAACGAGATCGTTCTTGCCCGTCTGCTAGCCACAATGGCACAGCGTGACGGGCTCAATGCGTTGGATCGAGAAGCTGTCGCGCTGGTGCTCGAGCATGCTGCCCGCCAGGCTGACCATGCCAGCAAATTGTCGCTGGTAGTCGAGCAATTGCGGGAGCTTCTCATCGAAGCCGATTTCTGCGCCCGTCAGCACAACCGCACCGTGATCTCGCGCGCTGATGTAGAGGAAGCACTCACCGCACGTATCCGGCGGGTGGCGCGGCTACGCGACCGCAGTCAGGAAGCGGTGCTCGAGAAGGTGGCGTTGATCGCAACCGAGGGCAGCCATGTCGGGCAGATTAACGGACTGAGCGTGCTTGAGCTGGGTGGTTTCACCTTTGGGCGTCCGACGAGGATTACCTGCCAGGTGCGGCCGGGCAGCGGCAAAGTCGTCGACATTGAACGTGAAGTGGAACTCGGGGGCCCGGTGCATTCCAAGGGCGTGTTGATCCTTTCGGGTTTTCTCGCCGGTCGCTACGCGCTTGACACGCCGATGTCGCTGTTTGCGAGCCTTGTATTCGAGCAGTCATACGGCGGCGTGGAGGGCGACAGCGCGTCGTCGGCAGAGCTTTATGCACTGCTTTCGGCCTTGGCGGATGCGCCGCTGCGTCAGGACTTGGCGGTTACCGGCTCCGTGAACCAGCACGGTGAAGTCCAGGCTATCGGCGGAGTTAATGAAAAAATCGAAGGCTTCTTCGACATCTGCAACAAGCGCGGGCTCACCGGTTCGCAAGGCGTTATCATTCCGCACGCGAATGTGCAGCACCTGATGCTTCGCCGCGAAGTCGTCGAGGCCTGCATGGCCGGCCGTTTCGCCATTTTTCCCGTTAGTACGATCGATGCAGGTATTGCTCTGTTGACCGGGTGTCCCGCCGGCGAGCGCACTGCCGATGGAGGTTATCCAGCTAACAGCATCAATCAGCGCGTGGAAGATCGCCTCCGCGCTTTTGCAAGCATTCGGCGCAGCTTTGCCAGCGAGCGTCTGGTTTCTCCGGCAGGCAGCTAACCATGCCGCGCGCACTCCACAGCTTCAGGCGCCTTGTGTTGGGACTGCAGCCAAGCGCGTCCGATCGCGCTATGCGCCTTGCTGTCGAACTGGCCGAGCTGCTCGATCTCGAACTTCTCGGCCTGTTCCTTGAAGACAGAAGCTTGCGCGAGCTTGCGGGTATCCCCTTTGCACGCGAATTTCAGCCCTTGGGTGGTGGATGGCAGCCTTTCGATCTCGACCGGTTGGCATATGATTTGGAGGTGGCGGCCCGTGGCGTTGAACGATCGTTCACGGAAGCAGTGAAGAATCTGGCCAGGCGCTCGCAATTCGAGGTGATGCGCGGCTCGGTCAGTGAGGTCCTTACGTCGGCCTCCACTGCCGGCGACATTGTCATGATCGTGGAGCCGACGAGCGCAGCAGAGCGCGTCAGCGCGCAGTTCTCCGCACTCGTCGAAGCGGCCTTCCGGTCCGCCGCCGCCGTCATGTTGGTTCCACCGCGGATTGCCCGCAACAGCGGCCCCATCGTGGCAATTGCGACACGCCCAAATGATCCGAGCATCGCGACGGCTGCGGCTATTGCTGGTGCTGCAAAAGAAACACTTGTGGTTCTCGATACAGGCGACCAGATCCGGGACGACCGGCAGCTTTCTCAATTGGCTGCCGATACCGGTGTGGCAATCCGGCGCGTCGCTGCTGCCGGTCTCTCTCCCGATCCTGCAGCCTGTCTCGATGCCCTCCGTCCATTGCGGGAGCGGTTGTTGGTCATGACCCGCGTGCCGTTCGACCGGGGGCTTGCCTCGGCTATCGCAGCCGGGCGGCAGGTGCCAGTGCTCGTCATCGAGCCGGAACGGGTGCCCCCCGCGTGACGTTTTTCAGTTAGTTTCCGTTAGCCGCTAGAGCGCCATTTCGGGCTCAGGCAGGCGTTGTTTTGGCTCTTCCGGGATTTCCGTCATGGTGGCTTCGGTCAGCAACAATATGCTGGCAACCGACACTGCGTTTTCGAGAGCAATGCGAACGACTTTTGTTGGATCGATGATTCCGGCTTCGATCAAGTCGACATACTGCTTGCGACCAGCATCAAAGCCTTCATTGCCCTTGCCGCTCAGCATGCGGGCGACAACGACACCTCCGTCGGTCGCGGAATTTTCGGCGATCTGCCGCGTCGGAGCTTCAAGCGCACGCTTGAGAATTTGGACCCCGGTTTTTTCGTCTCCCTCGCATTTGCTTTCCTCAGCGGCGAGAGCATCGACGCAACGCAGGAGCGCCAAGCCGCCGCCTGGGACGATGCCTTCGGCGACTGCCGCCTTGGTAGCGCTGATCGCGTCATCGAGGGCTTCCTTCTTTGCCTTCATCTCGGATTCGGCAGGAGCGCCGACGCGAATGACGGCAACGCCGCCGGAAAGCTTTGCCAGCCGCTCCTGCAGCTTTTCGCGATCATAGTCACTGGTCGTTTTTTCGATTTCACGCCGAATTTGCTCGATGCGCCCGTCTATCTGTTTGCGATCGCCGGCGCCGCCGATAATTGTGGTGGTGTCCTTGTCGACCACGACCCGCTTGGCTTTGCCGAGCTGTTCAAGGCCTACATGGTCAAGCTTGATGCCGAGCTCTTCGGAAATAACCTGGCCGCCCGTCAGCACCGCGATATCCTGCATCATGGCCTTGCGGCGGTCTCCAAAGCCGGGGGCTTTGACGGCGCAGCTTTTGAGCGCGCCCCGAATCTGATTGACGATCAAAGTGGCAAGCGCCTCGCCCTCGACATCCTCGGCGATCACCAGCATCGGGCGTGCAGACTTGGCCACCTGCTCTAGAAGAGGCAACAGATCCTGCAGGGTGCCGATCTTGCGATCCGAGACCAGAACAAGGGGGTCTTCGAGGATGGCTTCCATTTTCTCGGGGTTGGTAATGAAATAAGGCGAAAGAAATCCCCGGTCGAACTGCATCCCTTCCACCACTTCAAGTGTGGTTTCGGTCGTTTTCGACTCTTCGACAGTGATCACGCCCTCGTTGCCAACTTTGTCCATGGCATCGGCTACAAGCTCACCAATATGTGGATCGTTATGCGCGGAAATCGCTCCGACCTGCGACTTCTCCAGGCGCGTTTTTACCGGGCGAGACAGCGCCCGCAATTCTTCAACCGCCCGCTTGGCAGCCCGGTCGAGGCCGCGCTTGATATCGATAGCGCTCGCGCCAGCGACAACGTTACGAACCCCGTCGGAAAAAATGGCTTGGGCAAGAATTGTGGCGGTGCTCGTTCCGTCGCCGACCATATCGCCAGTTTTTTCCGCCGCCTGACGCAGCATTCGCGCACCGAGATTCTCTTCCGGGTCCTTCAGGTCGAATTCTTTGGCGATCGTCACGCCGTCATTGCAGACGATCGGTGCGCCCCATTTTTTCTCGATCAGCACCGACTTTGAACGGGGACCCAAAGTCACACGGATGGCATCGGCGAGCTGGGTCGCGCCGCGAAGAATCTTTTCGCGCGCGGCGGAGCGGAACAAAATCTGCTTGTGAGCCATTCGATCGCCTCTTTGAAATATTGTGAAAAAAGGCAATTAAAAATAACAAGTTTGGTGAGCTTAAACTTTGACCCATGTCAAGTTGTGAAATGCTCACGCATGGGCTTGGTTGCTGATCGCGCCTGCCTGAATGCAGCGGATGCCAAGCGTTTGAAATTGCTTTCGTGTTGCGGCTGCGGAGCCGTCGACATCGATGCTCCGGCAGGCGTCCTCAAAGACAACGACCTCGAAGTCTTCGCGACGCGCATCTTCGGCCGAGTAGCGGACGCAGAAGTCAAAGGCGAGGCCCGCCAGAAACACTCGCGTGAAACCACGTTCGCGCAGGTAACCGGCGAGTCCCGTCTTGGTCGTGCGATCGTTTTCGAAGAAGGCCGAGTAGGAATCGATCTCTCGGTGGTAGCCTTTCCGCAGGACAAGCTCAGCGTGGGCAATATTCAAGTCGGTACGGAAGGCGGCCCCGGAAGTTCCCTGCACGCAGTGGTCCGGCCACAAGACCTGGGTGCCGTAGGCGACCTCGATCGTCTGGAAGGCTTGCTTGCCGGCGTGCGACGACGCGAACGACAGGTGCCCGCGCGGATGCCAGTCCTGCGTGAGCACGACGTGGGGGAATTTGGCCGCCAGCGAATTGATCAGAGGCACAACTTCATCGCCGCGCGGCACGGCGAGGCTGCCGCCGGGGCAGAAGTCGTTCTGGATGTCGACGACGAGAAGCGCGTCCCTCTCGCCGATCGCCAGGGTTTCTCTCAAACGGCGATCCTTTCGCTTTGCGCCAGGCGCCGATCGACATCGGCGGCAAGTTTGACCAACGCGCTCGCGACTTCAACCGGATAGGGCATATGCGGTTCAAGTTCACGCAATGGCCCTGGCAAACGTTCCAGGTCGCGTTTGGCCCGCGCCCGGATGTCGGCCAGCGTAGGAGCCGTGCGAAGGCGGCAGCCGTCCTTCATGACGTGCTCGATCAGCGGCTCGCCGGGATGCCGATCGGACTCTATCGACAGCGTGTCGCCGGCAAATAAGCCATCCCGCCCGTATCGCCGCCACACCTGCTTGCGTCCAGGCCACGTTGCCTTCCCGGGAGAGCGCTTGCGGCGCGGCTGACCAGCGTATTCCTGGAGCTTGTAGGCACAGTCAAGGGCCGGCACATCAGAGGAAGTCGTCAAGCTCGTGCCGATTCCGAATCCGTCGATCGGAACGCCGGCTTGAACGATTTCGGCGACATAGTCCTCGTCGAGCCCGCCGCTGGCGAAGATGGAAACATGCGAAAGGCCTCCATCGTCAAGAATGCGCCGCACGCTGCGCGCAAGGGAAATCAGATCGCCGCTGTCGAGTCGCACTGCGGCGATGGCGATCCCTCTGGCAGCGAGCCGCGGCGCCAGTGCAACGACTTTTCGCGCGGCCGCCTCGGTATCGTAGGTGTCGATGAGCAATGTGAGATTTTTGGGCCGAGACTGAGCAAAGCTTTCGAATGCGGCGAGTTCGCTGTCATAAGCTTCTACAAATGAGTGAGCCATTGTGCCGTATGTCGGGATGCCGAAGGCTTGTTCGGCCAGCATGGTCGCAGTACCGGCAAAGCCGGCTATGTAACTTGCGCGAGCGGCCAGCAGTCCGGCTTCCGCGCCATGCGCGCGGCGCAAGCCGAAATCGACCAGCAGCTTACCTGGTGCAGCGAGCACCATGCGCGCCGCCTTCGACGCGATCAGCGTCTGGAAATGCAAGAGATTGATCAACCGGGTTTCCACGAGCTGGGCCTGTGGCATTGGCGCGGTAATTCGCAAGATAGGCTCGTTCGCAAAGAAAATGCGGCCTTCCGGCAGGGCGTGAACGTCGCCGGTGAAACGGAAGTCCGGCAATCGCTCGAGCAACGAATTGTCAAAACGGCGCGTGCTGGCGAGCCATTCAATCTCTTCGGTGGAGAAATGGAGATTTTCAAGAAACTGAAGTGCCTGTTCGAGGCCCGCAGCCATCAGGAATCCGCGTCGCTCCGGCAATTTACGTACGAAAAACTCGAAGACGGCCGTCTTCGTCTCGGCATGATCCAGGTACGCCTGGATCATGTTCATTTGATAGAGATCTGTGAGCAGAGGGCTGCTTGAAGGGTCCATGTTGCTCGAAGCCCCGGCCTGCAGCGAAAGGACTAGCGCTGCTCTTCCTCTTCCTCAGCCGTCAGAATCGTCACAATATGCGATGCGTTGCCTTTGACCGGCACATTGGCGCCAAACACGTCGGCATCGCCAGACAGCCACATCGCCGCCTCCTCAACCTCGGCGATGGTCGGGTGCAGGGACAGAATTTCCAGGACTTTTTCAGAATCGATGGGCCCCAGGATGCTCGTGATATCGGCATCCGTCGCCGCCACCTTGCCGCCGGAATCCAGTTTATCCATGGCTTTCTCCTATGAATCGACGTCCGGCACTCAAGAGGCTGCCTTCTCCACCGGCGTTCTCTCTGTGACCGGGTGTTTGGCCAAGAGCTCGATCACTTCATCGTCGGATACTTGCCGGAAGTCCGAATAGAAGAACCCGATGGCGCCGAACTCTTCGTAGTCTTCCAGGCAAACGAGATCGTCCGCCTCGCCGGTCAATTTCTTCAACGTGTCTGTCGGTGCTACGGGAACCGCCAAAATCAGCTTGCTCGGTTTGCGCAGACGCACCGCCTGCAGAGCAGCGCGGGTCGTGGCTCCCGTCGCAATGCCGTCATCGACAACGATGACAGTATGCGCGGCAAGTTCGGGATGGGGGCGATTGCCAAGATACATCTTACGCCGCCGCTCGATTTCCACGAGCTCCTGATCGCGCGCCGCGGCAAATTCCTGTTCGCTGATGCCGGCGATCGTGATGACCTCTTCATTGCGTACGGTCAGGGGCGAAATGCCGTCGACCACTGCGCCCATGGCGAGCTCCGGCTGGAACGGAACGCCAATCTTGCGCACCAAGAGCAGATCGAGCGGTGCATGCAGTGCTTCGGCAACTATTGCCGCCACCGGAACGCCCCCACGTGGCAGGGCCAGCACGACCGGCTTGCGGTCTTTATAGGATGCGAGTGCCTCGGCGAGCCGGCGGCCAGCATCGGCACGATCGATGAATGGCATTTTGCATGGCTCCTTGATCTATTGAACGTGGTCTGGCGAAGTTCGCACGAGGTAAGCCTTGAACCAGCCTCCGGCGAGCGCGATGACGGCCTCCATCGCGCCGGGCTCCGGAAAGAGGTGAGTGGCACCTGGCACGATCTCGAGCGATTTCCGGCATCTCAGCCGTGCGTAAGCGCGCTCGTTGAGCTCGATCACCCCGGCGTCGCGGCCACCGACGATAAACAAGGTGGGCGCGGTGACATTGTCCAATGCCGTATCGGCGAGATCGGGCCGGCCGCCGCGTGATACGACGGCGCCAACCCGCTCCCCCAACTTTGCCGCTGCCACCAAAGCCGCAGCGGCGCCGGTGCTTGCTCCGAATAGCCCCAAACGCAGTCCGGCAAGCTCGGGCTGATCGACGATCCAGCCGACGGCATCGATCAACCGTTCGGCAAGAAGCGGAATGTCGAAAACATTGGCCCGGTCGAGTTCCTCGTCGGCCGTGAGCAGGTCGAAAAGCAGCGTCGCAATGCCTTGCTCATTTAACGCCGTGGCCACGGCGGTGTTGCGCGGGCTCAAGCGGCTCGAGCCGCTGCCATGGGCGAAAACAACCAGTGCGCTTGCGCCGGCCGGCACCCGGAGGTCGCCGGCCAAGCGCAGCGGTCCAACGACCACCTCTCGCTGGATTTCTTCTGTGCGATGCCGACGGCTGATGACTGGAGAGGACATGTCCATTCCTGCGAAAGCCTTTAAGACAATATGCCCGCAAGAGACGGCATGCGATTTGACCAACATCAATTGGGACCGGAAGAAATTCGTTAGATTTCAACCACTAGCCGGAGCGGGCCGTGCACGGACTCCCAACTCAAGGCGTCAAGCTGGCGCTTGCAGCAAAGGTCGATTTCCTCAGCCGGCCGGACGCTTACGACCCCAGGCCGCCGGGCGTCGTGCGCCGCGAAACCCATATGTCCTGGGTTTTTCTTGCGGGCAACGAGGTCTACAAGCTCAAGAAACCCGTCCGCTTTCCCTATCTCGACTTTTCCACGCTCGCGAGGCGCGAAGCGGCGTGCCTCGCCGAGCTGCGGCTCAATCGCCGGCTGGCGCTGGATGTCTATCTTGGAGTCGTTCCGCTTTCGGAGCGTGACGGCAAGCTGTCGATTGGCGGAGAGGGAGCGCCGGTTGATTGGCTGGTGAAGATGAAGCGCCTTGATGAGCGCTTCATGCTTGATCGCATTCTCGAAAGCCGGACCCTGACCGTCGGCCAGCTTGATCGCCTGGTCGAAGCCCTGGCTCAATTCTATCGTTCGGCAACGCCGGTTTTCTTACCGCCTGCGGTTCATCTGGCCGACTGGACACGAAGTTTTGCCTACAACAAGCGCGTGCTGCTCGACCCGCGGTTTCAAATTCCAAGCGGCTTGGTGCATCAAGTCGACATGGCACAACGCCGCTTTTTGGCATTGCACGGCAATCGGATCGCGGCACGCTTGCGCCACCGACGGATCGTGGATGGCCACGGCGATCTCAGGCCTGAACATATCTGGCTGGACGACAGGATCAGGGTCATCGACTGCCTCGAATTCAATTCGCGGCTGCGCATCGTTGATCCGTTCGATGAAATCGCATTTCTTGCACTCGAATGTGAGCGGCTTGGGGCGAAGTGGGCGGGCGACTATCTCCGGCGCCGGATGACATATATCCTGCGCGACGGGCCGACTGATGAGCTTTTTACATTCTATTACTGTCATCGCGCCACGCTCCGGGCCAGGCTCGCTATCGCGCATTTGCTGGAAGAGCATCCGCGCACGCCAGAGAAATGGCCGCGCCTTTGCGCCACATATCTTGATCTGGCGAAAAGGAGCGCTCGGAAACTCGCAATGTACCTTAGAAAACCATGAGGTCTGTGAGGCTGCGCTCGTCGTGTAAGCGCCGAATTGTCTCACTGAGCAGGGGAGCGGCTGGCAAGACAACGAGCTTTTTATTTTGCCCGGGTTGGTCAAGGCGGAAAGGCGGCACCGCATCGGTGATGATGATTTGATCGATGGCTGGATCGGCAAGAACTTCACTTGAGCCCGGCATGAACAATCCGTGAGTGACGAGCGCGATCACCCGCTTGGCTCCCGCGGCGTGGGCTGAGCGGGCCGTGCGCAACAAGGTGCCGCCGGTGCTGATCAGGTCGTCAATGATCAGCGCAGTAGTGCCCACCACATCGCCTGCAAACAGATCACCGGAAACAATTCCCGCGCTGCGATACTTTTCTCCGAGACCTTTGCCGATTGGACGATTGAGCGCCGCTTCCAACGCCTCCCGTAGCAATTCCGCGCGCTTCATACCGCCTGCGTCGGGAGAGACCACCGCGAGCTTAGCATCCGCCAAATTGTTTTTCACATACTCGACGAACAAGGGAGTGCCTGTGAGCGCAACGGTGCGACACCGGAAGGCGTTTTCGAATGCGGCAGGGTTATGGACCTCGAGCGTGACGACGCAGTCCGTGCCGACGCTCTCGAACATCGCAGCGATGTAACGCGTGGTGACGGGATCGTTCGGCTTGGTGCGACGGTCTTTGCGCGCATAGCAAAGATAAGGCGTAATGGCCGTAACCCGCGCCGCGCCGGCATCCTTCAGCGCACCGATGAAGAACAAGAGCCGGCATAGCTTGTCGTTGGCGCTCTGGTCCGGACCACTGTGCAGGCTCTGCACAACATAGACGTCGGCGCCGCTCACCGCATCGAGCGGCCTTGCCTTGTGCTCGCCGTCCTCGAATTCGCGTTCTTCATGAGAGGCAAGCGGTTCTCCGGAGAGCAAAGCGATAGCTTTGCCCAAGTTGTCGCTGGCCTTCAGCGCAAATATCAGTAGGGGCGTGTTTTTCATCGTCGGAGGCGCCGGTCCTGGCTTTGTTGCCGGACTACATTGCCGAAAGCCTTGGCCGCGTTCTTGATCGTGATCAATTCCCACGTCAGCTGTGGGGTTTCTTCCAGAGTTGGTCGGCGGCATGAGCCGCTCGGCGCCGAGATCAGCGGCAAGGCAGGCTTGCCTTGAGGAAGCGCGCGGATTACCTATTGAACAGCAATCTCGTGGGGTGTCCGGCTTCAGCCGGGCTGAGAGGCCTCGAGCCAACCCAACGAACCTGATCCGGGTCATGCCGGCGGAGGGACCAGAGATGCATCACCCGCAATCAGCATCGCGCGATGGCGCAGCGCAAACCGCGCCCGATATTCTTGCGCGGCTGCGCGCGCGCAGTCCCCGCATTCACTGCATCACCAACGCGGTGGCGCAGAATTTCACGGCCAACGTGCTGCTGGCGGCCGGCTGCGTTCCGTCGATGACGCTGTCACCGGGGGAAATCGGCTCTTTCGTCGCCGGCGCGCAGGGACTCCTGGTCAATCTCGGCACCTTCGACACGGAGCGCCGCGAGGCGACGAATATCGCAGTGGAAACGGCGGCACAAAAGAAACTGCCCTGGGTGCTCGACCCCGTATTCATCGATCGCGCCCCGCCGCGCGCCGCTTTCGCGCGCGAGCTCATCGCGCGCCGCCCGGCGGTTGTCCGGCTCAATCATGCTGAATTGGCCGCGCTCGGCGGCGCATCGTCGCGCGAGAAAGCGATGACCTATGCGCTGGATAATCGCACGGTCGTGGCCCTCTCGGGCGAGACCGACCTCATCACCGATGGCGAGCGGGTTGCCGCGGTGGCCAATGGTCACCCGCTGATGGCCAAGGTCACCGCCATAGGCTGTGCGGGGTCGGCGCTGGTCACGGCCTGTCTTGCCGTCGAGCCGGACGCATTCCGCGCGGCCGTTGCCGCGCTGGTCATCATCGGCGTTGCAGGTGAACTGGCGGCGGAAAAATCCGCGGGGCCGGGCAGCTTCGCGATCGCGATCATCGATGCGCTGCACAACCTCGATGGGCCGGCGCTCATCGCGCATGCAAGGGTGAGCTGATGGCGGTCGACCTCAGGCTCTATGCGCTCGTCGATCCCGCGGTTGCCGGCGGCCGCACGCTGGTGGATTTGGCGCAGCGCATTGCTGACAGCGCGACGCTGGTGCAATTGCGCGACAAGCACGGCTCCACGCGCGCGATGGTCGAGGAGACGCGTGCGTTGCGCGACGTGCTGGAGCCGAAGGGCGTTCCGCTGCTCGTCAACGACCGCGTGGACGTTGCGCTTGCCGCCGAAGCCGACGGTGTGCACATCGGCCAGGACGATATGGCCCTGCCGGATGCGCGGCTTTTGCTCGGCCGCCGCGCGATCATCGGGCTGAGCGTCAAGACAGTGGAGCAGGCCAAGGCCGCACCGCTTGAGCTGCTCGACTATGTCGCGATCGGCGGCGTGTACGGGACGACCTCGAAAGACAATACCGCCGCGCCGATCGGCGTTGCCGGCCTGCGCGCGATCGTGGATGCGATCCGTGCCCGAAAGGCGAATTTTCCAATCTGCGCCATTGCCGGGATCAACGCCGGCAATGCGGCCGACGTGATCGCGGCCGGCGCCAACGGCGTGGCCGTCGTCTCCGCGCTGTCGCTGGCGCCCGATCCGGCGAAGGCCGCGCAGGACCTGCGAGCGGTTGTCGACGGCGCGCTCGCGCGGCGAGGGCGGCCATGACCGCCATTGCTCTGACTATTGCCGGATCGGATTCGAGCGGCGGCGCCGGTATCCAGGCCGACCTCAAGACATTTGCGGCGCTGGGCGTTTATGGCGCATCCGTCATCGTCTCGCTGACCGCGCAGAACACGCAAGGCGTCACCGGTATCCATGATGTCCCGGCCGATTTCGTCAGGGCGCAGATCGATGCGGTGTTCTCCGATCTCGACGTCGATGCCGTGAAGATCGGCATGCTGTCGCAAGCGGCGAGCATCGAAGCCGTGGCGAAAGGCCTCGCCGATCACCGGGCGAAGAATATCGTGCTTGACCCGGTGATGGTCGCAACTTCCGGCGACCGGTTGCTGGCCGCCGATGCGGTCGAGGCGCTGCGCAAGCTGCTGATTCCGCGCGCGCTCGTCGTCACTCCTAATCTGCCGGAGGCGGCCGCTCTCGTTGGGGCGTCACCTGCACGCAACGACAAGGAAATGGAAGTCCAGGCGCGGGAACTGCTGGCGCTCGGCGCGCGCAATGTCCTCATCAAGGGCGGCCATGGCAGCGGCGACGAGAGCATCGATCTGCTGATCGGGGCGGGTGACGTCGTACGTCTTTCGGCAAAGCGCATCGCCACCAAAAATCTGCACGGCACAGGCTGCACGCTGTCATCGGCGATCGCGGCCGGGCTCGCCAAAGGCCTCGACCTCAAGGAGGCGAGCCGTCAGGCCAAGGCCTACGTCACGGCGGCCATTGTCGCCGCCGACACACTCAAGGTTGGCCACGGCCACGGGCCGCTGAACCACTTCTACGCTCAAGGGAGAAAGCCATGACCACGCGACGCAAATTCACCCTCGGCGCCGGCGTTGCCGCCGGCATGCTGGCCGCGCCGGCGATCGCGCGTGCGCAGACGCAGAAATGGCGCATGGTCACTTCCTGGCCGAAGCGGCTGCCGGGCCCCGGGATGTCGGCAGAGCGCATTGCCGAGCGGATCGGGGCGCTTTCGGGCGGCCGGCTCGATATCGCCGTCTATGCGGCGGGCGAGGTGGTGCCGGCCTTCGAGGTTCTCGATGCCGTCGGTAACGGCGTTGCGGACATCGGCCACACCGCCTCGTTTTACTGGCAGGGCAAGATGCCGGCGGCGGCCTTCTTCACCACGGTGCCGTTCGGTCTGACGCCGAACGAGCACGTGGCCTGGGTCGATGCCGGCGGCGGGCAGGCGCTGTGGGACGAGCTCTACGCGCCATTCGGGGTGAAGCCCTTCATGGGCGGCAATACCGGCGTCTGCATGGGCGGCTGGTTCCGCCGCGAGCTGAAGAGCCTTGCCGACCTGCGTGGCCTCAAGCTGCGCACACTCGGGCTTGGCGGCGAAGTCTATCGGCGACTTGGTGTCACGCCGCAGACCACGCCGCCGGCGGAGATTCTGGTGAGCCTGCAGTCGGGCGTGATCGACGGCGCCGAATTCGTCGGGCCCGGCACCGACATCGCGCTCGGTCTCTATCGCGTCGCGTCGTCCTACTACTATCCCGGTTTCAACAAGCCGAACGGCACCGGCGAGTGCATCGTCGCCTTGAAATCCTGGAATGCGCTCCCCGATGACCTCAAGGCCGTGGTCGCGCATGCCTGCGCCACGGAAGCAAACTACGCGCTGGCCGAGATGGAGCGCCTCAACGCACAGGCGCTCGCCGCGCTGGTGGGTCAGCACAAGGTGAAACTCGCGGCATTTCCCGAGGACCTCATCGCCGCCGCGCGCAAGCAGGCAAACGACGTGCTCGGCGAGCTTGCTGGAAAAAGCGCCATCACCGGCAAGGTGCATGCGTCCTATGCCGCCTTCCGCGAACGCACCGCGCCCTGGTCGCGGGTGTCGATTGAGTCAGTACTGAGGGCGAGAGGTGCTTAATTAGGCGCAGCGAGCTCTCGTTTCTGGCAGACGAATTTCTTGCCACATGGTCATTGCCGGGCTTGACCCGGCAATCCATGATGACTCGCAGCGATGAATAGAGGTAGGCCATTGCTTGCTGCCCTTCATCATGGATGCGCGGGTCAAGCCCGCGCATGACGAGGAGAGCACGTGCCTCATTACTCCCGCCCGGAATCCCTTCGCATGTCTGCCAAGCTCGAAGAACTGTCCTTCACCTATTTCCCGGAAAACTACCGCTGGTCGCACGGCCTCCTGATCGGCCTCAACATGGCGCCGTGGGGCGGTGCGGAGATCGGCGAGGTCAACCGGATCGGCCTGCGGCTGAAGAAACAGGTCGGCGACGACGATGCATGGTTCCGGGAATGGTCGCGCGAGGCGCGCAAGGTGGAAGACCGCGGCCGCGAACGCATTGCCGGGGGACACACGAAAAGCGGCGCCCAATACCTGCAGCGTGCGAGCGCCTATTACCATGTCGGCGAGCGCTTCCTGCAGCCCAAAAGCAAGGACGGGCTCGACGCCTATATGCGCGGCGTCCAGTGTTTCCGGGACGCCGCGACATACGTCAAGCGGCCGCGCATCGAGCACGTTGAAATCCCCTATGCGGGGGCGTCGCTGCCGGCGGTCTATGTGCATGCCGAGCCGGCGAACACGACCGGCAAGGTGCCGGCGGTGGTGTTCTTCGACGGGCTCGATGTCACCAAGGAAATTCAATACTTCAAGGGCGTTTCAGACCTGGTCGCGCGCGGCATCGCGTGCCTGATCGTGGACGGGCCGGGAAACGGCGAGAGCATCCGCTTCCGCGGGCTTTATTTACGCCACGATACCGAGCACTACGCGACGCCGGTCTTTGACTATCTCGCGTCGCGGCCGGAGGTCGATGCAAAGCGCATCGGCGTGATCGCGATCAGCCTCGGCGGCTACTATGCACCGCGTGCGGCGGCGTTCGAAAAGCGCTTTGCGTGCTGCCTCGCCTGGGGCGCGCAATGGGATTACCAGAAGATCTGGCGCGACCGCTTCGAGCGCCTGGCGCGCGCGGACACGCCCTCGCTGTCGGTTGCGCATCAGCACATCGCCTGGGTGCTCAATGTGAAGAGTCAGGATGAGGTGCTCAAGCACCTGGAGCCGTTCAAGCTCGACGGCGTCGTGCAGAAAATCAGCTGCCCCTTCCTGATGCTGCACGGCGATGGCGACGAGCAGATCCCGTTAAGCGAGGCGCAGAAGTGCTTCGACGCCGTGGGATCGAGGGACAAGATGATGAAGATCTTCACGCGCGAAGAGGGCGGCTACCACCACTGCCAGATCGACAACCAGAGCATCTGCTCGGCCTATATGTGGGACTGGCTCGAGCAGGTGCTGCAGCCCGCGCGGTGATGGTCTAACGCCAAGCGACCGGTAGTCCTTAGCGCCGGGTGAACCGGCCGTGGTAAGTCCTTGCCGCTAGCCATATTCAGCGCCATCATGGGCTCAAACTTAATGACGTGCGTGCGAGCGGCACGGCGCGATGTTGCTCCGTGCGCGACGAATATCATGGGAGACGAATGATGTTTACTTCGCGTTTTATATGCGCGCTCGCGGCCATTGGCGCGCTGGTCTCAGGTGCCGAAGCGCAAAACACCACCGCCCCGTCACGGTGGGGACAAGGTGACGAAATCGGGATGGCCAATACCCTCGGCTCCGCCACTTGGCAGCGTTGCGCGCAATCTCTCGCAAACCCCCGATCCAAATCGTATGAAATTTCACACCTGCGCTCGAATACGATGCCGCAATCACCTTTCGGCAAACCGCTGCGCGACAAATATGGGCCGACGGTTGGCATTCCGGGCACCGTCCATGCCTTCAATGGCGAGGAAACAGTGAGCGGGGAGCCCGGCGCTCAAGGCACGCAGATGGACGCCATTGGGCATTTTGCGGTGTTGCCCGAACCCTGGGACGGCAAGGGCGAATTCCCGGCTGACAAGGCCCGCTATTACGGCGGTTACAAGCAGTCCGACGTCAAACCCACACCCGAATCCCCCCTGCAGAAGCTTGGCATCGAGAAAGTGCCACCGATTGTCACCACCGCGGTGCTGCTCGATGCGAAGACGTATCTCGGCAAGGGCGCTGCGATGAAGCCGGGCGAGGCCGTCACCGCCAAGGACATCGAGGGAATGCTTCAAGCGCAGGGGCTGCAAAATCGCGGGCTGCTGCCCGGCGATGTGCTCTACATTTACACGGGCTGGGGCGACAACTGGAAGGACCCCGACACCGAGAAATTCTACTACACAAAAGGCCCCGGGCTCGCTTACGACGCCGCCAAATACATCGAAGACAAACAGATCGTGCTGATCGCGCTCGACAACCCATTTACCGATCCGGTGGCGGACGGCTTCCTCCAAGGCAAGGCGGGGCCACCGGCGGGCACTCCTCCGAATACTCCGTTCGCCATCCATCATCACGATCTGACGCAAGCGGGCATCTATCAGATTCAGAACGCCAATCTCGGCGCGCTTGCAAATGACAGGGTCTGGGTGTCGTGCACGATGATCCTGCCGCTGCGCGCTCAGGGCAACTCCGGTTCGCCCGTCCGCCCTGTGGCCATCGGGGCCCCGGCGCAATGAGTGGAAGCGCGAGCCGGGTATTGATGTATCGAATGCGCTAACAGCGCCACAGCGGCGTCCACGGCACCCGACATCCTGGTTGCGCGTCACCCCCGGCGGCGACGGCGACTACATCGGCCCCTGAATATTGTTGTCGCGGACGACCTGGCCCCAGCGCGCGATCTCGCTCTTGAGCAGCGCCCGCGCGGCCGCCGGTGAACGCTGGTCTTTTGGGTATGGCGTCACGCCGGTATCGGCCCACGATTTCACGATGGCCGGATCGGAAATGATTTCCTGAAGCGTCGCGTTCAACTTGTTGACGATCTCGTCAGGCGTGCCGCCGGGCGCGAATAGTGCGTGCCAGTACAGGATCTCGAGCTTGGGCCCGAATGCCTTGACGAAGCTGTCGGCGGCGGGCAGCTCGGGCGACTTTTCTTTCGCCGTGATGCCGTAGGCCTTCATCTGCCCGGCCTTGACCTGCTGCACCACCGACTGCGGCGTTGCAAAGAACAGATCGACGTGGCCGCCGGTGATGTCCTGCAGGGCCGGTGCGGCGCCCCGATAGGGGATGAGGTCGATCTTCACCTTGGCCTCCTGCGCGAGCAGCGTGGTGGCGAGGTGGCCAGTGGCGCCGACGCCGGGCGTCGCCGCCTTCAGGGTCTGCTTTGTCATGAGCGCGAGCAGCTCACTCAGGCTGTTGGCCTCGAGCGTCTTGCGCCCGACCAGCACCAGCGGGTTGTTGTTGATGAAGATGACCGGGACGAGATCCTTCTCGGTGTCGTAATTCACGTTCTTGTAGAGCGAAACGTTCGCCGAAATCTGCAGGTTATGGATGAGCAGCGTGTATCCGTCGGCCGCCGCATGCGCGACGCGGCCGGTGGCGATCGTGGTGCCGCCGCCGCTGACGTTCTCGACGATGAAATTCTGCTTCAGTCTGTCGGAGAGTGCCTGCGCCAGCAGGCGTGCGACCTGATCGGTCGGCCCGCCGGCCGGGTAGGGCACGATGATGGTGACGTTCCGGCTGGGATAGGGCTGCGCCCATCCCGGCGCGGCGAGAATGGCAAGGCCGACAACGGCCAGCACGAGGGCAGCGGCGCGCTTCATCGTTTCCTCCCTGCTTATTTGAACGAAGCTTACGCCGCGGGAATGATCGGCAACAAGAGGTAGGGCTGGCGGCCGGCAGCGAAGTGCAGCGTGTTGCGGCACGCGAATACGGCGGGCGGCCGGTCGTCCTTGTCGATGTGCAGGAAGGGCCCGACGCCCTTCATCGGATAGGGCGCGTTCGGCAAGGCGATGTCGGTGCCGTCGACCTCGTAGTCCCGGCCGCGCACCGTGAGTGCAAGGCGATAGCCTCGCGGCACCACGATGCACGTCGGCCAGATCTCGACGTCGAGCTCCACCGGCTCGCCGGGTTTGAGCGGCTGCTCTTCATCGTGCGTGTGCCAGGGCCGGTATGGCGTCGAAAGCTTCGGATCGAGCTTGCGATGCGAGGCGCGCAGCCAGCCAAG
>DATGDN010000346.1:0-11673 GCA_035310865.1 Pseudolabrys sp.
TTACGACCCGGGCCGCCGAGCTCGGCATTGTGCTCGATCCCGAGCTCAAGTTCGGCGAAGCCTATATGGATGGCACGCTGGTCGTGGAGCAAGGCACGATTGCCGATGTGCTCGCAATCGCGCTGGGCCAGAAAGCTGAAATTCCCGACTGGGCACGTCCGCAATGGCTGCTGCGTTATATCGGCCGGCGCTTGGCTCAGTTCAACCCTCGCCGGCGCGCACGGCGCAATGTTGCGCATCACTACGATCTCGACGGTCGTCTCTATTCGCTCTTTTTGGACGCGGACAGGCAATACAGCTGCGCCTATTTCGAAACGCCGGAGGCCTCGCTCGACGACGCACAGCTTGCCAAGAAGCGGCATCTGGCGGCAAAGCTCATGCTCGATGAAGAGAAACGAGTTCTCGACATTGGCTGCGGCTGGGGTGGGCTTGGCCTGTATTTGGCCGACTTCGCTGGCTCTAATGTTACCGGTGTGACGCTCTCACAAGAGCAGCATGCGATCGCAAATGAGCGCGCGGCTGAAAAGGGACTAAGCGAGCGCGCCCGTTTCCTGTTGCAGGATTACCGCGACATAGCAGGACCGTTCGACCGCATCGTTTCGGTCGGAATGTTCGAGCATGTCGGCGTGGGTCACTACGACACATTTTTCCAAAAGTGCGCGGCCCTGCTCGCTGATGACGGCGTAATGGTCCTGCATTCCATCGGCCGCTCCGAAGGACCGGGCATCACCAATCCCTGGATCGCAAAATATATTTTCCCGGGCGGCTACATCCCCGCACTGTCCGAGGTTTTGCCGGTGATAGAGCACGCGGGCCTGCTGGTTACCGACATTGAAATCCTGCGCCTCCACTACGCCGAAACGCTAAAAGCCTGGCGCGAAAGATTCCTTGCCCATCGTGACGACGTCGAGCGCATTTACGAGCCGCGTTTCGTGCGAATGTGGGAATTTTATCTTGCCGCCTCGGAAATGTCGTTCCGCGAGCAAAACATGATGGTCATGCAGATCCAGATCACCAAGCGTCAGGGCGTGGTGCCGATCACGCGCGACTATATTTTGAGTGAAGAACGCCGTCTTGCCAAAGCAGAAGGCAGCCGGCGGCCGCAGTTGCGTCTGGCCGGCGAATAGCGCACAGGCGGTTCTCGCAGACCCTAGCTGTGGTCAAGAAGAAACCGGCCTTTCCCACCGCTCAATGCGGCTTGTGAATTGCGGTACAACTACGTGCCTAATGCGTTGCGGCCACAAATCGCGTGCTATGCCACAATTTCCGGGTAAGCACTGAAATCCATGGCCCTCGCTGATTCGACAGCCCGCAAGCAGGTCGTAGAACCTGCCCAGCTCTACCGTTCCGCCCCGCACAATATCGAGGCGGAACAGGCGTTGCTGGGCGCGATCTTGGTCAACAACGAGGCTTTTTACCGGGTTTCAGATTTTCTCGAGCCGGTACATTTCTTGGAGCCAATCCATCAGAAGGTCTACCAAATCGCGCGTGACCTGATCCGCGCGGGCAAGCTCGCTACGCCGGTCACGCTCAAAACGTTCCTTGATGCCAGTATCGACATCGGCGGCCTCACTGTCAGCCAATACCTTGCACGGCTTGCCGCCGAAGCCACGACGATCATCAACGCCGAAGACTACGGCCACACTGTCTACGACCTGTCGATCCGCCGCGCGCTGATCCAGGTCGGTGAGGACATGGTGAATGTCGCCTATGATGCGCCGGTCGATTTTTCACCACGCAATCAGATTGAAGATGCCGAGCGGCGATTGTACGAGCTCGCCGAGACAGGCCGGTATGACGGCGGCTTCCAGCGGTTCGCGCAGGCGCTCACGACCGCCATCGATATGGCCGCGCATGCGTTCCAGCGCGATGGCAAGTTGTCCGGCATCGCCACCGGACTCGACGATCTCGACCGCATGATGGGCGGCCTCCAGCAGTCCGACCTCATCATCCTCGCCGGCCGTCCCGGCATGGGCAAAACCGCGCTTGCAACGAACATCGGGTACAACATCGCCAAGGCTTGGCGCGGCGAGGTCAAGCCCGACGGCCACACCGTGACTGTCAATGGCGGTATCGTCGGTTTCTTCTCGCTTGAAATGTCTGCCGAGCAACTCGCCACGCGCATCATCGCGGAGCAAACCGGCATACCGTCGAACCAGATCAGGCGCGGCGGCATCAGCGAAAGCGATTTCGAGAAGATTAAGGACTACTCCATCGAACTTCAGCACATCCCGCTTTATGTCGATGAAACGGGCGGCCTCTCAGTCGCCCAGCTTGCCGCCCGCGCCCGCAGACTCAAGCGACAGCGCGGCCTCGACCTGCTGGTGATTGATTACCTCCAACTGTTGCAAGGTTCGACCCGCCGTTCGGCCGAAAATCGCGTGCAGGAAATCACGGAAATCACGACCAAGCTCAAGGCGTTGGCCAAGGAATTGAATGTGCCGATCCTAGCCTTATCGCAGTTGTCGCGTCAGGTCGAAAGCCGCGACGACAAGCGGCCCCAGCTTTCAGACCTGCGTGAATCCGGGTCGATCGAGCAGGACGCCGACGTTGTGCTGTTTGTCTACCGCGAGGAATATTATCATCAGATGCGCAAGCCCTTGGAATCAAACCGCGAAAAGTTCGCGGAATGGCTGGCCGAAGCCGACAAGGTGCACGGAAAGGCTGAGGTCATTATCGGGAAACAACGCCATGGGCCAACCGGCACGGTCGAATTGCAGTTCGACGCCGCAGTGACGCGCTTCTCCTCGCTCGCCCGCGAAACTCACTTGCCAGAGCGCATGTAGAACGGCGACGGCTCAAGCATGGACTGACGGCGCCGGGGCGGCTAAACCCAACCGACATGCCCGACACCGCCCTGCAGCCGGAATTGCCATCGGAAACTGTATCGACCGGGCTCACGGAAACCGGCCCCGCGAAGGCGGAAGCCGGCGGCATCCTGACCATCAACCTTTCCGCCATCGAAGCGAATTGGGAGTTGCTTGGCCGCCAGGCGATGCCATCGGAATGCGCGGCTGTGATCAAAGCCGACGGCTACGGTTGCGGAATTGAACCGGTCGCCAGCGCTCTTACGCGCGCCGGGTGTAAGACGTTTTTCGTCGCCGATATCCCGGAAGCGCGTCGTGTCCGCGCCACTTCACCGGACTCCGTGATTTACGTCCTGAATGGCCTGCTGCCAGGCACCGCGGCCGCCTTTGCCGATATCCGTGTACAGCCGGTCATCGGAAGCCTCGTCGAGCTTGCAGAGTGGGATGCGTTCTGTTCCGTCAATCAGTGGCATGGCGGCGCGGCACTGCACGTCGACACGGGCATGAATCGACTTGGAATTTCGGCTGACGAAGCCGCGGCGCTGGCCCCGCGTATCCGCACGGAAAATCACGGCATCACTTTGCTGATCAGCCACCTCGCCTGCGCCGAACAGCCAGAACATCCACTCAACGAACGTCAAATCCAGCTCTTCCGCGAAATCCGCCTGCTCTACCGTGGCATCCCGGGCTCGCTTGCCAATTCGTCAGGCATCTTTCTCGGCAACAGCGCACATTGCGACATGGTCCGTCCGGGTGCCGCGCTCTTTGGCGTGAACCCGACGCCCGGCCATCACAACCCGATGCATCCGGTGGTCGAGCTGCGCGCGCGTGTGGTGCAGATGCGCAGCGTGCCGAAAGGCGAGACCATCGGCTATAACGCGACGTGGACCGCCAAGCACGCAACGCGCATCGCTGTTGTCGCGGTCGGCTACGCTGACGGTTACCCGCGTGCGGCCAGCGCCTCCGATACCTCCCCGGGTGCCGAGGCGGTTGTCTCTGGTACGCGCTGTCCTTTGGCCGGCCGCGTGTCTATGGATCTCGTCGCGGTCGACGTCACGGCACTGCCCGAAAATGCCGTGCGCCGCGGTGATCTGGTCACGCTGATCGGTGACTCGATCGGGGTCGATGACCTGGCAGCGGCAGCCGGGACGATCGGATACGAGGTGCTGGTCAACCTCGGCTGGCGCTACCACCGCGTATACCGGCAGGGCTAATTTCCCAATAAAGGCAGGAAATTAGCACCTTCTTAAAATATGTTCTTGTATTGTTCTCATGGGCGCTTTAGCGTCTGTGACGGCGATTTTGCAGCGATTCCCTATGTCCAAACGCAGCCTGACCTTTATCTGCCAGAACTGCGGTGCCGCCTTCAGCCGCTGGCAAGGCAAATGCGAGGCCTGTGGCGAGTGGAATACGCTGAGTGAAGAAGGGGCGGAACGCCCTGCGGGCCCTGGCCGCAAGCCGGGTAGAGGCCGCCTGTTCGCGCTTGAGGCTTTGGCCGGTGATGCCCATGACGCCCCTCGCCTGCCGTCAGGCATTGCGGAATTCGACCGCGTTACAGGCGGCGGCTTTGTGCGCGGCTCGGTGCTTCTGGTCGGCGGCGATCCCGGGATCGGCAAATCGACCCTGCTGATCCAGGCGGCCGCCGCGCTCGCGCGTGCCGGGCATCGCGCGGTCTACATATCGGGTGAGGAAGCGGTGGCGCAGGTCCGTCTGCGGGCCGAGCGCCTTGGCCTGCGCGAAGCAGCGGTCGAACTTGCGGCAGAAACGGCGGTGGAGGACATCATCGCTACTTTGTCACAAGGCAAAATTCCGCGCCTGATCGTGATCGATTCAATCCAGACCATGTGGACCGACACAGTCGACTCCGCGCCGGGCACCGTGACGCAGGTACGGGGCAGCGCGCAGACCTTAATCCCCTTTGCGAAGAAAACCGGCGCGGCGATCATTCTGGTCGGCCACGTCACCAAGGATGGCCAGATCGCAGGACCTCGCGTAGTCGAGCATATGGTCGACGCGGTGCTCTCATTCGAGGGCGAAGGCTCGCACCAATTCCGCATCTTACGTGCGGTCAAGAACCGTTTCGGACCGACCGACGAAATCGGCGTCTTCGAAATGACTGGTTCGGGCCTGCGCGAGGTCGCCAATCCGTCTGAGCTGTTCTTGTCGGAGCGCGATCTTGGGCAGCCCGGCACGGCCGTGTTCGCCGGTGTTGAAGGGACGCGTCCGCTGCTGGTCGAAATCCAGGCGCTGGTTGCACCGACCTCACTCGGCACGCCCCGGCGCGCGGTGGTGGGTTGGGACCCGAGCCGGTTATCGATGGTGCTTGCCGTGTTGGAGGCCCATTGCGGCGTGCGCCTCGGCGGACACGACGTTTACCTCAACGTAGCCGGCGGCATGCGCATCCAAGAGCCGGCCGGCGATCTCGCGGCAGCGGCAGCGCTCGTTTCTTCGCTCGCCAATGCACCTCTGCAAGCGGACGCGGTCTATTTCGGCGAAGTCTCGCTCTCCGGGGCCGTTCGGCCTGTCGCCCAGAGCGCCGCGCGGCTCAAAGAAGCCGCAAAACTCGGGTTCAACCGCGCCGTTATCCCCGAAGCTGCCCGCACGGAAACGGGCGAGCCCGGCCTTAAGGTTACCGACGTTGGAAGCCTGGCCAGTCTGGTGGCGGACATCGCGGCGCGCGGCAAAGCCCCCAGGCTCGTCAAAACCGGTGGACAAGACCGGTGACGGCGCCCTAGCGCCCGGCTATATACGGCGCGTCAAAACCGGCTCCGGCGGCTTGTTCGGGCACCCGGCCGCCAGCGCAGAAATGGGCTTAAAATTAAACACTTAAGGTCGACATTGCCGCCCCTGTCTAGAGCCGCTATGGCTGGCCGGGATTCGTCGCGCTGGCCACATGCCAGGCGCTACGGCAATTGCCTGAGCCCGCGGAGCGCCTGAGCAACCGATGCCGATCACGCTGCTCGACATCATTCTGCTGGCGGTCATGTTGATCTCGGGACTGCTCGCCATGATCCGCGGCTTCATGCGCGAAATTCTCTCGATTGGCGCCTGGGGCATCGCGGCTTTGGTGACGCTATATTCGTACGCGCGGCTCTTGCCGACGGCGAAGCAGTATTTCAGCAGCGACATGGTTGCGGCCGGGGTTTCCGCCGGCGGCGTGTTTCTCGGCACTCTGCTTATTGTATCGATCATCACTGCCCGCATCTCGGACATGGTTCTCGACAGCCGGGTTGGTGCGCTCGACCGCACGCTCGGCTTTCTTTTTGGGTTAGGGCGCGGCCTCATCATCGTCGTCGTCGCATTCCTCTTCTTCGCTTGGCTGGTGCCCGACCGCAGCCAGCCGGATTGGGTGCGGAGCGCCAAGTCGAAAGTCGTGCTGCAAAACACGGGACAATGGCTGATGTCGATGTTGCCGGACGACCCCGAGAGCACCATCTTAAAGAGGCTGAAGAAGCCGAAGCCTGAGGATCAGGATGCGCCCGACACCAGTCCCGACCAGCGGTCGGACTTATTGACGCAACCCAGGGCAAGCGGAACACGCTGACAATGGACAAATCCTCGCAAGACCTCGTGCCGATGGCTGATGCGGCGTTCGATCCCAACGCCGACCGCCTTCGCGAGGAATGTGGCGTCTTCGGCATTTTCGGCCATCCGGATGCAGCGGCGATCACCGCACTCGGCCTGCACGCCCTTCAGCACCGCGGCCAGGAAGCAGCCGGCATCGTCTCATTCGACGGCAAGCGCTTTCATTCCGAACGTCGCCTTGGGCTGGTCGGCGACGCGTTTGCCCGCCGCGAGGTGATCGACCGCCTGCCCGGCACATCCGCGATTGGGCACGTGCGCTATTCAACCACCGGCGAAACCGTCCTGCGCAACGTGCAGCCGCTCTTCGCGGAGCTCGAAGGCGGCGGTTTTGCAATCGGCCACAATGGCAATCTCACCAACGGCATCAAGCTGCGGCGCGACCTCGTGCACGAAGGCGCCATGATGCAGTCGACCACAGACACCGAGGTGATCTTGCATCTAGTCGCGCGCGCCAAACGCAACCGCTTCGTCGACCGTTTCATCGAGGGATTGCGCCAGCTCGAAGGCGCCTATGCCTTTGTCGGCCTCACCAACAAGAAATTGGTCGGCGCCCGCGATCCGCTCGGCATCCGTCCGCTCGTTATCGGAAAACTCGACGGTTGCCCGATCCTGGCCTCCGAGACCTGTGCGCTCGACATCATCGGCGCGCAATACGTGCGCGACGTCGAAAACGGCGAAGTCGTCATTTTCGATGAGGACGGCGCGCAATCGCACAAGCCGTTCCCGCCGATGGCGCAGCGGCCCTGCATTTTTGAATACGTCTATTTCTCACGGCCGGATTCGATCGTCGGCGGCCGAAACGTCTACGACGTGCGCAAAACCATGGGCGCGGAACTGGCACGTGAAGCGCCGGCTAAGGCTGACGTGATCGTTCCCGTGCCTGACTCCGGCGTACCGGCAGCGATCGGCTTCGCGCAGGAGTCCGGCATCCCTTACGAACTTGGCATTATCCGCAATCACTATGTCGGCCGTACCTTCATTCAACCGACACAATCGATTCGCGATCAAGGCGTGCGCATGAAGCACTCGGCCAATCGCGCCGTCGTCGGCGGCAAGCGCATCGTGCTCGTCGACGATTCCATCGTTCGCGGCACAACGTCTCGCAAGATCGTGCAGATGATGCGTGATGCCGGCGCCGGGGAGGTGCACTTCCGGATCGCTTCACCTCCGATCACGCATCCCGACTATTACGGTATCGATACGCCCGAGCGCGACAAGCTGCTCGCCGCGACCCACGATCTCGATGGCATGCGGAAGTTCATCGGGGCGGATTCGCTGGCCTTCCTGTCGGTCGACGGAATTTATCGCGCGATGGGGTTCGAAGGGCGCGATCCGGTGCGGCCGCAATTCACCGATCACTGCTTTACGGGCGATTATCCGACACCCCTCACCGACCTCGCAGCGCAAGAAGCGAGCCCGCGCCAATTATCGCTTCTGGCGGAAGCGATCTAGCAAATCACCATGGCCGGGCTTGTCCCGGCCATCCGTCTTCTATGGCTGAAAACAAGTAAGACGTGGATGCCTGGCAACGGTCGGGCACGAGTACAGATGACCGACAATCCCAAGCCCCTCACTCACCGTATTGCACTGGTCACCGGCGCCTCGCGCGGTATTGGCGCAGCCGTTGCGCTCGAGCTTGCACAAGCCGGGGCGCATGTTGTGGCCGTAGCGCGCACCGTCGGCGGGCTGGAAGAGCTGGATGACAAGATCAAGGCAGCCGGCAGCTCCGCCACGTTGGTCCCCCTTGACGTCAAGGACAGCGACGGCATTGCGCGGCTCGCTCTCGCGCTCAATGAGCGCTACCAGCGGCTGGATGTGCTCGTGGGTAGTGCCGGCATTCTCGGGCCGCTGTCGCCACTTTCGCATTACGAGCCGAAGGATTGGGACAACCTGATTGCGGTGAACGTCACCGCGAATTGGCAATTGATCCGCTGCATGGATGTCTTGCTTCAGCGATCGCAGGCCGGCCGCGCGGTATTTCTCACGTCCCGTGTTGCACATATGGGGCGTGCATATTGGGGGCCTTATGCAGCCTCGAAGGCGGCGTTGGAGGTCCTCGTGCGGACCTACGCAGCAGAAACGGCCAGCACGCACGTACACGCCAACTTGTTCGGCCCCGGTCCGACCCGCACGCGCATGTACGCCGGTGCTTTCCCAGGTATCGACCCGCTGACGTTGCCAACGCCCGAAGACGTCGCAAAGGCAATGTTGCCGCTCTGCCTGCCCGAATGCACCGAGACGGGAAAGCTTTATAATTTCCGGGACGCCAGATTTTTGGACTTTCGCGCTCCGGCCTGATGCCTAGCGCTCCTTGGGCCCTTAATGTTTGCGCTTCGCGCGGCCCTTGAAGGGATTGTCTTTCTCGCGCAACGTGAGACGGATGGGCGTTCCCGGCAGATCGAAAGTTTCGCGCAGCGAGTTGAGCAAATACCGCCTGTACGCATCCGGCACCGCATCGGCGCGGGTACAGAAAACCACAAAGCTCGGCGGACGGCTTTTCGCCTGCGTGATGTAGTTGAGGCGCAGCGAGCGTCCTGAAACGGCCGGGGGTGGATGCGCGCTCACCGCGTGTTCGAACCAGCGATTAAGGCCGCTCGTCGGAATACGCTTATTCCACACCTCGTAAGCATCCACGATTGCCTGCATCAGGCGATCGAGTCCCTCGCCGGTGAGGCCTGAGACTGCAACCAGTGGCACGCCCTTAAGCTGGGTGAGCTTCTCCTCGGCCTGCTCGCGCAGCTTGCCGATGGCACCTGCCGTCTTCTCCTTCAAGTCCCATTTATTGACCGCAATGACGATCGCGCGCCCTTCCTGCTCGACGAGGTCGGCGATGCGCTGATCCTGTTCCTCGAAGGCATTTTCGACGTCGAGCAAGACCACGACGACTTCGGCAAAACGCACCGCATTGAGTGCATCGGCCACCGAAAGCTTTTCCAGCTTTTCGTCCACCCGCGAGCGGCGGCGCAGGCCGGCGGTGTCGTAAATCCGGAATTTATGGTTCTGCCAAACGTGCTCGACCGCGATCGCATCGCGCGTGATCCCGGCCTCGGGACCCGTGAGCAGCCGCTCCTCTCCGATCAGTCGATTGATCAATGTAGACTTGCCGGCGTTAGGCCGGCCGACAATGGCGACGCGGATCGGATGCACCTCCTCGTTTGCGACGTCCAAAGTCTGCAAGCCGGTACGATCTGGCAGCACCGTGCGCAGCGCGTCGTAGAGATCCGACATGCCCTCGTCGTGCTCGGCTGAAATTGGTATCGGCTCGCCAAGCCCGAGCGCGTAGGCTTCCAGGCGTCCCGCTTCGCCGGCGGTGCTTTCGCTCTTGTTGGCCACCAGGACGATCGGTTTGCCGGACTTACGTGCGACGTCCGCGAAGGCGTGGTCTGCCGGCAGGGGCCCGGCACGCGCGTCAATCATGAAGAAGATCGCATCGGCCTGACTGATGGCGGCCTCGGTTTGCGCGCGCATGCGGCCGGAAAGGCTTTCAGCCGCAGACTGCTCGAGTCCGGCCGTATCGATGACCGTAAAAGCGATGTCGCCGAGCCTGCCCTCGCCCTCGCGGCGGTCACGGGTGACGCCTGGCCGGTCATCGACCAATGCCAGCCGCCGGCCGACCAGCCTGTTGAAGAGCGTTGACTTGCCGACGTTGGGGCGGCCGATGATCGCAATGGTGAAAGGCATGAATATTGGTCCGGCCGCACAGGGCTGCGCAGGTTTTCTAGCTTGTCAGGCCAATCAGCGCGAGAAGGTGCCGGGCTGCGGCGACGATGGCCAGGGAGCCGTGCCGGTCTGGCCCTGCGCCGGCCATGGCGATTGAGCCTGTTGCGGTGCCGGCTGCGGGCTCTGCTGCGGCCAGGACGCCGGCTGCTGCTGTCCTGTCGCCTGTGCCGGCTGTTGCGACGCCGTGCGCGGTTTTGCAGGCCGTTTCGGCTTCGGCTTCGGCTTCGGCTCAGGTTCGGCCACGGCGGTTTTCTTCTCCGGCTCGGCTTCTTCCGCCGCCTGCTTGCTTTGTTTCGGCGCCGGAGCCAGTGCCGTTTCCGGCGGCGGTTGATTGCCTTTCACATATTCCGGCGGAATACCCTGCGTCACGCCGGGCACGCCCTCCGGAAACAGCTCTTTGCGTTCGCCGGGAAGTTTCTTCTTTTCATTGAGGCCAAAGACATCGAGCTTGTCGGGGTCGAAATTCGAGCACCCCGCAAGCGCGCCGGTGAATGCCGCGAGTGTCGCCAGGATCACGATACGGGGGATCATGCGCATGCCATCGCCCCCTTAGCTCTTGCCATCGGCAGTGATCAGCGCAGACAGGACATCCGCGCGCGCGCGGACGCCGATTGGGCTGTCGGCATCGCCTGCAATCATGTCGAGATATTTTCGAGCGGCAGTGAAATCGTGGTTGCGCCATGCCGATAGCGCCAGCAATTCGCGCGCGGTGTGGCGGAAACTGCGCGTCGGCTCGGCTACCTGATCGAGCCGCCGGCGCATATCCGCCAATGGCGCTGTGTCGACCAGCAGCATCCCGGCACGCACGGCCGCAAGATCCTGCCAGGTCGTGCCAAGCGATGCATCGGCTGAAAGTTCATCGTACGCCTTCACGGCATCGGCTGGTTTGGATTGAGCGAGCACGCTCGCCGCGCGCATACGGGCGAGAATGCGGTAGCCAGCCGGCGCTTCCGCCGCCACTTTGGCGAAAGCTGCTTCCGCCTCGGCTTGCTTGCCTTCATCGCTCAAGGTCATCGCCGCCTCGAAGTCGGCGCCGGCCGCAGCCGCTTTCTTCGCGACCCAATACTCGTAGCCACGCCAGCCCCCGATGGCGGCGACGATCAGCACGGCGAGCGCGATCAAATAGATGCTATAGCGATCCCACAGCTTTTTGAGCTGCTCGCGCCGGACTTCCTCGTCCACTTCATGAAAAATATCGGCCACGATGGCTCCAGACCCGTCCTGGCCCAACCCCCCGGGCCGAATTGCGCCGTAACCTAACGATGTGGCGCGCCTAAGGCAAAGCCAAAGCCCGCAATCCTTAATATTTCAGGGCGCTAGGCCTTCTTGCTTTTCATCGGATAGACGTGTTCCGGGCCGGGGAAAGCACGCATGCGCACGTCGGCGGCGTAATCGGCGACTGCCTTCTCGATGCCGGGCCCAAGCGTGCCATAGCGTTTGACGAATTTCGGGACGCGCGGCGAAAGACCGAGCATGTCCTCAAGCACCAGAATTTGCCCATCGCAGGCAACACTCGCCCCGATCCCGATGGTCGGTATCGGCACCGAGGCGGTCAGCTTGC
>DATGDN010000347.1:0-1717 GCA_035310865.1 Pseudolabrys sp.
ACCGTAGCCATTAATGACTTCGCCCTTTTCGCTAAGCGTTGTCTCCTTGCTGACATTATTGCTGCCGTGCAACTCGGCAACGTCCTTGGCAATCGTGACTCCTTTGGCATTGACCCAGGGACCCTTGCCGATTCGGTCGCGCGCATTCACCGCACCCGCGCCTTGCGTCGACAGATATGCGTGCCAGGTCTTCGCTCCGGCCCCCGCCGAGGCGGCGAGTTCCTGACAATGCCGGTCTGCGCCGGCAAGCCCGCCGAGATCGGCGCCTTTGCCAGGTCCGGCGCTGGTCACAAAGAACGTCATATTCGACTGCTGCGCAGTTGCTGCCACAACAGAAAGAAGCAGACCCGCCGCCAACGGCGCCATCGTCCGAATTAGCATCATCCAGCACCTCCTGAAATTGGTAGAAGCCCTCTACAGAAAGAAAGAACCCCGATAACAGTGACCTATTCCCAGCGTGGGTCCGCGCAATAGACGATTCGCGCGCTCACTGTGTTCCGATCAAAAACCCCCTTCGATAACCCGTATCGCTGCCGGGGCTTTCGGGTTCTTAGTTTCGAGGGACCGGAGCGATAGGGGGCGTATAGCTTCTTTGAAACGATTCCTTCCAGGCCGAGCTTACACACTGCCTCAAACATCCCATCACCATTCCGCTCGCCAGCTTCGATGCTGCACGCGTAGCCACGAATGCCAACACTGGGCGGGGTGTCTCGGTAGCCAATGATCTGAAGCGGAAGTCAGACCCTGGCTACCGCGATCTCCAGTGGAAAGTCGTCAACGACCTCGTGTCCGCTGTCCGTGACGATGAACGTGTGGCCAAGGAAGATGCCGAAGAGACCATCTGGCGTAATCGGATTTGGCTCCGCCATGATTACCATGCCGGGCCGCAATACTTCCTCGAATTTTTCGGCGGAGACGTGCTCGGCGACGATGTGCGGCTTGTCGGTGACCAGATCGATGCCGTGGCACTGAGTCGGCCGCGACTGATAGCCCTTATCCCGAAAGAATTTGCTCGCGGTGCGCATGGCTTCCACCGGCTTTCCCGGCGCGATCTCGGCAATGATGCGCCGATAGCCCGGAAGCGTGATTTCATTCCAGAAGTTTTTTACCATTTCAGTAGGTTCGCCCACGCAGATGGGTGAGCCGATTTGTGCGGTATAGCCGCGATAACCGGCAGCCAGCTCCATGTTGATGATATCGCCTTTTTGCAGCACGCGGCTCGAGGGGCGCGGGTTGCCGAAAATCATCGTCGGGTTCGTCATCGGCGTCGAGCCGATGATCAGAAAATCGATATCGCCGCCGCCTTCGAGGATGGCTGCGCCCGCGGCTGCCCGCAACTCGTACTCTTTCACGCCAGGACAAGCCCGCGCGACCATCGCGTCCATGGCATTTCGGCACAAAACCCCCGCCTTGCGGACGCAGCCGAGCTCCTCAGCGCTATGGATCGAAAGCAACTCATGCAAAAACCCTTGGGTGAATACCAGTTTTGCGTCCGGCAGATTTTCGCGCAGGACATTGTATTGGTTCACCGGCAGATAGTCCGAGTGTCGCGGATCGATCTCCATAAGGCCGATCGAGCCGCGCTCGAGTTTTAGTTCGCGGATGCGCTCGACCATGATGTCGGCATAGCGGCCGTTGCGGCTATGACGGACGTCCTTGACCGCGACCTCGACCTGCCGCCGCACGGCTTCCGCGTGCGTACCGCCCATGGAATAGA
>DATGDN010000348.1:0-21816 GCA_035310865.1 Pseudolabrys sp.
GTCGAGGCGTTCCGCGAGGAGAAATACGATCCCGGAATGTTGCCGGAGATGGGCAAGCTTGGCCTGCTGGGCCCGACGATTCCGGAAGAATACGGCGGCGCGGGGCTCGGTTATGTCGCGTATGGCCTGATCACGCGCGAGCTTGAGCGCGTCGATTCCGGCTACCGCTCCTCGATGTCGGTGCAGTCGTCGCTGGTGATGTACCCGATCTACGCGTACGGCACCGAGGCGCAACGCCGCAAATATCTGCCCAAGCTTGCGACCGGCGAGAGCATCGGCTGTTTCGGCTTGACCGAGCCCGATCATGGCTCCGATCCGGGTTCGATGGTCACGCGCGCGGAAAAAGTGTCGGGCGGCTACAAGCTCAACGGCGCCAAGACCTGGATCTCCAATTCGCCGGTCGCGCACGTCGCCGTGGTGTGGGCGAAGCTCGACAATGTCATCCGCGGCTTTCTGGTCGAGCGCGGAACCAAGGGATTTTCGACGCCGAAGATCGAGGGCAAGCTGTCGTTGCGTGCTTCGATCACCGGCGAGATCGTGCTGGAAGATTGCGTGGTGCCGGAGGACAACCTGCTGCCGAACGTGAAGGGCCTCGCCGGTCCGTTCGGCTGCCTCAACAACGCACGCTACGGCATCGCCTGGGGCGCGATGGGCGCGGCCGAGTTCTGCTGGCACCGCGCGCGCCAGTACGTGCTCGAGCGCAAGCAGTTCGGGCGCCCGCTTGCCGCCAACCAGCTCGTGCAGAAGAAGCTCGCCGACATGCAGACCGAAATCGCGCTCGGCCTGCAGGGCGCGTTGCGGCTTGGGCGCATGCTGGAAGCGGGCAAGGCGGCACCGCCGTCGATCTCGCTGATGAAGCGCAACAATTGCGGCAAGGCGCTCGATATCGCGCGGCTCGCGCGCGACATGCACGGCGGCAACGGCATCTCCGAGGAATACCACGTGATGCGCGTGCTCTCGAACCTGGAGACGGTGAACACCTACGAGGGAACGCACGACATCCACGCGCTCATCCTCGGCCGTGCGCAGACCGGCATCCAGGCGTTTTTCTAATTTCTGAATTGCGCCAGGCTACAGCGCGATACCGTTTACGCTATGCGCCAGCGCCGCCACCCGTGCGGTCATCGCGCTGTTGGGATTGGCGAGGGGGTCGATCACCGTGAAATGGTTGGTGCCGGGGATTTCCTCATAACGCGTCAGTGCCATGCCTTGCTGCCAGGCTTCGGCAATGGTCTTGCTCTGGCGCAGGAATTCGCTCGATTCGAGCGCGCCGACGACGGCATCGAGGCTCCGGCCTGCAGGCACATGCCAGTGGAGCGGCGAAACACGGCGCGCTTCCGCTTCATCCAGCCGCAGATCCTCATTGATCGAAATATGGACGAGTGGTGCGAGATCGAACACGCCGGATATTGCGTAGGCTGCCGGCACCAGATCGGCCGGTGCATCGGAGGCGAAGGCTTTCCACTCGGTCGCCGCCATGCAGGCGGCCAGATGGCCGCCGGCAGAATGGCCGTAGACAAGAATGCGCTGGCGCCGCCTGCGCCACAGCGTCAGGCAGGCCGCGCGCATCTGCTCGATGATGTCGGCGATCGACACCAGCGGGCAGAGGTCATATCCGACAACCGCGACGCTCACGCCACGAGCATTGGGGCCGGCCGCCATCTGGAAAAACATCGAGGGCTCGAGCGAACGCCACCAGCCGCCGTGGATGAACATTGCGAGCGGCGCCTTGTCATCGTCCTTCGCCGGAAAAAGATCGATCATGCGGCGTTTTGACGGTCCGTAAGAAATCCCGAACTTGGCGTTAAGTACTGCCGCCCGATACGCGGCGCCTTCGCGTTGCCAGCGCGCAAAAATCTCCGGATGTTCGGGCACGCGGGCGCGATTGTTGTATTCGACTTCGTAATCGATGCTCATGGCAATTCGCTCGCGGCGGGCAAAAGGTTCCGGCTTTGCGCCGGGCGGAAACAGCGTTATGTCTTAGCCATGAAAATCGAACGCGGGCAAATACGCAAGGCACTTTCGACATGGCACTGATCGCCGCCGTTCCGCTCGAAATGCCGATTGACGGACGCCAATCGGAAACCGCGCTTGCTATTGCACGCGGTACGGCACGGCTGCTGCACGCACACGGGCGCTGCGTGGTCAGCGAATTGCCGCTGCCTTCGGGCCGCCGCGCCGATCTGGTCGCGCTCGACGGTGGCGGCGAAATCTGGATCGTCGAAATCAAGTCATCGATCGCGGATTTTCGCGCCGACCAGAAATGGCAGGACTATCGTGCCCATTGCGACCGGCTGTTCTTTGCCACGACGGTCGATGTGCCGTGTGAAATCTTCCCGCCCGACACCGGCTTGATCGTGGCCGACGCTTTCGGCGCCGACTTCAAATGCGAGGCACCGGAGCACAAGCTGCCGGCCGCGACGCGTAAATCGATGATGCTGCTGTTCGCGCGCGCTGCGGCCATGCGCCTGCAATCGCTTGCCGATCCAACCGGACCTTATGGGGACGTGGGCTGAAGATCAGCGCGGCGCGCGCTTTGCCAGAATGCGCTGCAGCGTGCGGCGATGCATGTTGAGCCGGCGCGCCGTTTCCGAGACGTTGCGGCCGCACAATTCATAGATGCGCTGTATGTGCTCCCAACGCACGCGATCGGCCGACATCGGGTTTTCCGGCGGCTCGATCTTGGCGTTGTCTTGCGCAAGCAATGCCGCCACGACGTCGTCGGCGTCGACGGGCTTGGCCAGGTAGTCCACGGCGCCGAGCTTCACCGCATTCACCGCGGTGGCGATATTGCCGTAGCCGGTGAGGATGATGGCGCGCGCGTCGGGCCGCCGATGCTTGAGCGCGGAAATCACATCAAGTCCATTGCCGTCGTCGAGACGCATGTCGACAATGGCATAGGCAGGCGCGGCCTTTTCGACTTGCAGCAGGCCATCGGCCACCGAGTTCGCGGTCGTAACGATAAAACCGCGTTGCTCCAGCGCCTTGGCGAGGCGCTGCGAAAAGGATTGATCGTCTTCGACGATCAATAGTGATCGTTCGCCCGGAATTTTTATCTTTGCCGCCGGATTGGCGGTCTCACTGGTCACGGCGTCCACTCTGTCACCTCAGCCACTTCGGCCATACGCCCGCACATACATCCTAGCGCGCGATGGCGATCAATCACACAGCAAAAAATAGTGATCGTGCACGCAAGTCTCAAGCCGCGGCGAAGGTTAATGGCCGCTCGAAATCGCTGCGACTCCAATGCAGTCGAACGAACGCACCGCGTTCCGGCGCAGGCCGGTTTTCGAACGCAAGCCTCGCCCCCGCGCGCTCGAGCAAGGTCTTGGCGATGAAAAAGCCAAGCCCCAGACCGGTCGGCTCGTCGCTCACGTCATGCGGATGGCCGCGCCGGCTGGTAACGTAGGGTTCCCCGATTCGGCCCATGATTTCCGGCGCGAACCCGGGGCCATCGTCGCTGATAGTGACCTCGACGGTGTCTTCGTCCCATCGCGCGTCGACCAGGACGCGGTCGCGGGCAAAATCGACGGCGTTTTCGAGCAGATTCCCGAGGCCATAGAGAATTGCCGGGTTGCGGGCACCGACCGGCTCGGTGGCGGGATTGTCCGGCGCGGTCACGTCGATGGCCACGCCGAAATCCCGATGCGGCGCTACGACTTCTTCTATCAGCGCGGTCAGCCGCATTCGGTCGAACGGCTCCCCGCCCGCCGACAGTTCGGTGAGCTTTGCCAGAATATCCCGGCAGCGCGTGGCCTGTTCGCGCAAAAGCCGCACGTCGTCACCGTGCGGTGCGGTGGGAGCGATCGCGCGCTCAAGCTCTTTCGCGATCACCGAGATGGTCGAGAGCGGGGTGCCGAGCTCGTGCGCTGCGGCTGCGGCAAGGCCATCGAGCTGGGAGAGGTGCTGTTCGCGTGCAAGCACCAACTCGGTGGCGGCGAGTGCGTCCGAAAGCTGGCGCGACTCCTCGGTGATCTGCCAGGCATAGACGCCGATGAATCCGATCGCGAGCAGGATGCTGAGCCAGACGCCTATCATGTAGATCGGCGGCAATTGCAGCGGGTCGTCAATGTCCCAGGGCAATGGGTAGTGCACAAAAACGAGAACGGTGGAGCACGCGATCGCAAAGCCGCCGAGCGTCAGCGTGAAGCGGGGCGGCAGGGCGGTCGCCGACAGCAAAACCGGCCCCAGGAACAGAAACGCGAATGGATTCTGCAATCCGCCAGTCAGGAACAGCAGTACCGCCAGCTCGCCGATGTCGAACGCAAGCAGCCATGCGGCGCGATCGGGCTCGAGCCGCTGCGTGATATGGAATCGAAGCCGCAACGCGACATTGAGCCAGGCCGCCAATGCAATCACGCTCAGACAGGCATAGATCGGCAATTTGAAGTCGAGACCGTAGTAGACCACGAGTACCGCGGTCGTCTGGCCGATGATGGCGAGCCAACGCAGGCGCACGAGCGTATCGAGACGCACGTTGCGGTGCGGGTGATGCTGGGCAAGTCCGAGCGCAGGCATGTATCCAGTGTAGGGTCTGGGCCTCCGCTCTTGAAGGGCGAATGGCCCACGAGAGCCAGCCCTTGCGCTTTCTGCGGCGGAGCGTCACATCTCTCGGCGTCATGGATGCGCAGCACACGCCTGCTATCGCCGTGGACCACCTGGTCAAGCGCTACAAGGGCGTGGAGGCGGTCGATGGCATCTCGTTTCGGCTCGCGTCAGGCTCGATTACCGGGCTGCTTGGCGGTAATGGCGCGGGCAAAACCACGACAATTGCGATGATCATGGGGCTCGTGACCCCGACGTCGGGGACCGTCAGTGTGCTCGGGGCTGATATGCCACGCGAACGCTATCGCGTGCTGCACCGGATGAATTTCGAAAGCCCGTACGTCGACATGCCGATGCGTCTGACAGTACGGCAGAATCTTTCAGTCTTTGCGCAGCTTTACGCCGTGCCGGATATCGATGGGCGCATCGCCACCCTTGCCGCTGACCTGGATTTGACCGAATTCCTCGATCGGCCGACCGGCAAGCTTTCGGCTGGGCAAAAGACGCGCGTTTCGCTTGCCAAGTCACTCCTCAACAGGCCCGAAGTCCTGCTGCTGGATGAGCCGACCGCATCGCTCGATCCCGACACCGCGGATTGGGTGCGCTCGCGCCTTGAGCGGTACTGCGAGGACCATGGCGCAACCGTGCTGCTCGCGTCCCACAACATGAATGAGGTAGAGCGCCTGTGCGAGCGCGTCATCATCATGAAGAAAGGCCGCATCGAGGACGACGACACGCCGGCGCATTTGCTTGCGCGCTACGGCCGCGAGAATTTGGAAGAAGTATTTCTCGACGTGGCGCGCGGTCGCCGGCAAAGCGAGGCCGCCCAATGATGCGCCTGAACGTCACCGACACCGGCATGGATTTTTCACTCAATCGCGTGGCCGCGATGGTGCGGCGCTATTGGTATCTGCTGCGTTCGTCATGGCCGCGTATTCTCGACCTGATCTACTGGCCGACCGTGCAGATGCTGATGTGGGGTTTCCTGCAGCTCTACATTTCGCAGAACGCCGGTTTCTTCGCGCGCGCCGGCGGCGTGTTCATCGGCTCGGTGCTGTTGTGGGACATTCTCTTCCGGGGCCAACTCGGCTTTTCGATTTCCTTTCTTGAGGAAATGTACGCGCGCAACCTCGGCAACATCATGATGTCGCCGCTGCGGCCGGCTGAATTCCTGCTCGCTTTGATGATCATGAGTATCGTGCGTCTGTCGATAGGTATGATTCCGGTCTCGCTGCTGGCGATCGCTTTCTTCGGCTTCAATTTGTGGGCGCTCGGGCTTGCGCTGGCTGCTTTCTTCGCGAACCTGATTTTGACCAGCTGGTCCGTCGGAATTTTCGTCGCCGGCCTATTGCTGCGAAACGGTCTCGGCGCCGAAAGCATGGCGTGGACGATCATGTTTCTCTTTTTGCCGCTGACTTGTGTCTACTATCCGGTCGCGGTGTTGCCGGAGTGGCTGCAATATGTGGCCTGGGCGCTGCCGCCGACCTACGTTTTCGAAGGTATGCGTGCGCTGGTGATCGACCATGTGTTTCGAACCGATCTCATGGTCGAGGCGTTTTTGTTCAATATCATCCTGTTCGCTGCTGCATCATTGGCCTTTTTCAAGCTTTTAGAGAGCGCGCGCGTTCAGGGCTCCCTTTTGCAGACCGGCGAATAGTCAAAAAAGCCTGTGTTCTTTTGGACTTATAGACTTCTTCCGCGTTGTAAACCTGACGCGAACAACTTATCTCTATGTTGACGCTATGGATGAAAAAAGACAGTCTGCCGCACTGCAGCGAGGGTCGGGGGACTCAATGGCAATAGGTGAATTCGGCGGAGCGGCAACGCTCGCCGAGGACAGTGGCGCGCTTCTCGCGACGCCGATGTACTGGTTCTACGAACTCGGCCACGCCGCGCTCAATCCGTCGCGCGCTTTCGCGGACGCGACGCGTCTGTTCTTCAAAAATCCCGCCAATCCGCTCGCGCACACCGCCTACGGAAAATCGATGGCGGCGACGATGGAGCTGTTCGAACGGTCGACCCGACGCTATCGCAGGCCGGACTGGGGAATTGAATCGACCACGATCGGCGGCGAGAAAGTGGCGGTGAACGTCAAGTGCGTGTGGCAGCGTCCGTTCTGCCGTCTGCTGCATTTCGAGCGCGCCTTCGAGCGTGCGCCGCGCCGGCCGCAGCCGAAATTGCTGATCGTTGCACCGATGTCGGGGCACTACCCGACATTATTGCGTGGAACGGTGGAAACGTTCCTGCCCAACCATGACGTTTACATCACCGAGTGGATCGACGCCCGGATGGTGCCGCATGCCGAAGGGCGTTTCGATCTCGACAGCTACATCGAGTACATCATTTCGATGCTGCATACGCTTGGCGGCGACGCACATGTGATCGCCGTTTGCCAACCGTCGGTGCCGGTCATGGCCGCGGTCGCGCTGATGGAAGCCGACAATGATCCCGACGTCCCGCGCTCGATGGTGCTGATGGGCGGGCCAATCGATACGCGGATCAATCCGAACGGGGTGAACAAGCTGGCGGAACGGCGTGGCCTTAACTGGTTCCGCCATCACGTCATCACCAAGGTGCCGTTTCCGCATCCGGGTGTGATGCGTGACGTCTATCCCGGCTTCCTCCAGCTGCATGGCTTCATGAGCATGAACCTCGACCGTCATATCGAGGCGCACCACAATCTGTTCCTGCACCTGGTCAAGGGCGACGGCGATTCCGCGCAGAAACATCGTGAGTTCTATGACGAATACCTGGCCGTCATGGATCTTGCGGCCGAGTTCTACCTGCAGACGGTCGACACGGTGTTCATCCGACACGCGCTGCCAAAGGAACAGATGATGCATCACGGTCGCCGCATCGAGCCCGCCGCCATCAAACGTGTCGCACTGATGACGGTTGAAGGCGAGAACGACGATATTTCCAGCATCGGTCAGACCGAGGCCGCGCATGCGTTGTGCGTCAATATCCCGGACGAAGATAAGGTGCATTACGTACAGCCGAGTGTCGGCCACTATGGGGTGTTCAATGGCTCGCGCTTCCGCGCCGAGATCGCGCCCCGTATCGCCGATTTCGTGCTTTCGCGGAACGGCGCACGTGTATTGCGCGCCGTACCGTCAAAGGTCGCAGCCCGGCATTGATCTCGCGTTCGCGCGAGCGATTGTGGCACACTGGCATCCCCTGATTCTGGGTGAATGATGTCCATTGCGCTGCGCGCTCTGCTTTTTCGCCGCACCAGCGAACCGTCGGCGATAACGGTCGGTTTCGACGGCGAGATCTATCCCGTACGCCTGCGACGTCACCACCAGGCGCGCCGCTATACACTGCGTATCCATGCCGCCAACCGCGAAGTTGTGCTCACCATGCCCCCGCGTGGCAGCGTCAAGCAGGCGAAGGAATTTGCGCAAAGGCACGGCGCGTGGATCGCGGCCCGCCTACGGCGGTTGCCGGACACCGTGCCTTTTGCGCATGGGACGCTGTTGCCGTTGCGTGGCGTCGACCACCGCATCGAGCATCGCAAGGGCACGCGCGGCACGGTCTGGGTGGAAACGCATATGGACAGCCCGCTTCTCTGCGTTGCCGGCGGGGCGCCGCATGTTCCGCGCCGGGTGCGCGACTACCTCAAGCGTGAGGCGAGGCGCGACCTGGAGGTCGCAAGTCGGGCGGCGGCGCAGGCGCTCGAAGTCGATATCAGACGCGTCTCTGTGCGCGATCAGTCGAGCCGGTGGGGCTCGTGTTCGTCGACCGGCGTGTTGTCTTATTCATGGCGGCTCATTCTCGCGCCGCCATTCGTTTTGGAGTATCTCGCCGCGCACGAAGTTGCCCATCTCATCGAAATGAATCACTCGCAGCGCTTCTGGCGGCTGGTTGAACGGATTTGTCCCGAGATGGGGCGTGCAAAGGTTTGGCTCGACGCCCATGGTGCCGGCCTGCATCGGTACGGCGCGGACGAGAATTTGTAATCAGAAATTTTTCAGGACTTCATTGCATGCTGCGCCCCGGCACTTTCGCGCTCACGGCTTTGCTGGCGGCCCTGAGTGCGGTCGGCCCGCTCACGACCGACATGTACCTGCCGTCGCTGCCGGATATCGCACGGCAACTTGATGCTTCTACCGCACAGGTGCAGCTTACGATTTCCGCCTACCTGATCGGCTTTGCCGTCGGGCAAATTCTTTATGGGCCGATTTCCGATCGCCACGGCCGCAAGCCGGTCTTGCTGGGCGCGATCGCGCTCTATTGTGTGGCGAGCCTTGCTTGTGCGCTGTCCAATTCCATCGAAATGCTGATCGTCGCGCGTGCCTTTCAGGCGCTTGGCGGCTCCGGCGGCATCGTGCTCACGCGCGCGATCGTGCGCGACATTTATTCGGGCGCTCATGCCGGGCGCGAATTGTCGCTTATCGGCTCGGTGATGGCGCTTGCGCCGGTACTGGCGCCGATTCTGGGCGGTCTGATACAGACCGGGTTCGGCTGGCGCGCCACATTCTTGACCTTGGTCGCTGCCGGGTTGGCAGGCTCCGCGATCGTCTGGTCGCTGCTGCCTGAAACACTGAGCACGCGCGCCGCGGAACCGGTCTCGATTGCATCGGTGCTTCGGTCGTATCGCGTGGTTGCGCGCAACCGCGCCTATCTTGCCTATCTTGCGATCACGTCGGCGAGCTATGCCGGCCTCTTCGCATGGATTTCCGGATCCGCATTCGTCCTGCAGGATCTCTATGGGCTCGCGCCGTTTGATTTTGGCGTTGCCTTCGCGCTTGGCTCGATCGGCTACATGACCGGATCGGCGCTCGCGGCCCGGCTGGTGGTGCGCGTCGGCCTTGATGGCGTTCTTGGACTTGGCGGTTGCGCGTGTGCCGCCGGCGGGCTTGCCATGGTCGCGGCGGTTGCGCTCGGATTGACGTCATCTATTTCGTTGGTCTTGCCGGTCGCGGTCTATCTCGCCGGTCTCGGCATGGTACTGCCGCAGGGCATCGCCGGCGCGATGACACCCTTTCCCGAACGTGCGGGCGCGGCCTCTTCTCTGTTCGGCTTTATGCAGCAAGGTGCTGCCGCAGTGTGCGGTGCGATGGTCGGATGGTTTCTCGGGCAAAGTGCCTGGCCACTCGCCATTGGCGTTGCTGCTATGGGCTGCGCGACGCTGGTCCTCTGGCTGGCAACGTTCCGCATCCGCCGCGGAACGGCAAAGCATTAGCGGCGGCGGCCGAACAGACCATTCAGAAGCCAATCATCGAGTCCGCCGGCTCCGGTTGTCGTTGCGCGGGTTGCGCCAACCGGCTGAACCGGGGCAGGCGGTGTCGGCGTGGAACTGCTCCCGAATAATCCGGAGAAAAGGCCGCCGCTTGAGGCGCCGGGCAGGCTCGCAACAGGCACGCCTTGATGGGCGCTGCGCATGAAGCGGCTCCAGATTTCAACCGGCAAGCTGCCGCCAGTCACGTGTTTGGTCGGCGTGCCATCGTCGTTGCCGAGCCAGACGCCGGTCACGAGATGCGCGGTGTAGCCGATGAACCACGCGTCACGAAAATCCTGCGACGTTCCGGTCTTTCCGGCTGCGGTCCAACCGGGCAAGGTTGCCTTGTGCGCGGTGCCGATGGTGAGCGTCTCGGCCATCATTTGATTCATCATCGCCACGTATCGCGCGTCGATGATGCGGCCAAGCTGGCCTGCGTTTCGCGCGTAGAGCACTTTGCCATTGGCGGCGGTGATCCTTTGGATGACGTGCGGAACCAGCGCATAACCACCATTGGCAAACGTCGCATAGGCGCCGACAAGCTCGAGCATCGAGACCTCCGACGTGCCGAGCGCGATGGAAGCGTTGGGTTCGAGTTTCGAGGCGATGCCGAGACGATAGGCGGTACGGATGACCGCCATTGGCGTGAATTCCAGCGTCAGGCGTACCGAAACCGTGTTGAGTGAAAGGGCGAGCCCTTTCGTCAGCGTTACCGGGCCGAAATATTCATGGCTGTAATTTTCCGGCTGCCAGCCTTTGACGTTGATCGGGCGGTCTTCACGCACGCTGTCGGGTGTCAGTCCGTGCTCGAGAGCGGTGAGATAGATGAATGGCTTGAAAGCTGAGCCGGGCTGCCGCTTGGCCGACACCGCACGGTTGAACTGGCTGTCGGCATAGTTGCGGCCGCCGACCAGCGCGCGGACCGAGCCATCCGGCGTCATCGCCACGAGCGCGCCTTGCGCAACGCCGTTCTTGTCGCCTTTCTGCGTGAGCTCATTAGCCAGCGATTTTTCTGCGCTTGCCTGCAGCCCCGCATCGATAGTGGTCTGCACGACGATATCTTCATCGACGTGGCCAAGCGTGTCGTTCAGCGCGTCCATGACCCAGTCTGCGACGTAGTTCACGGAGGCGGTGTTCGCTTGCGCGACGATGCGCGGCGGGCGCGCGAGTGCGGTACGTTCGGCGGCTACGGAGATGTACTTGAGCTCGGCCATGGCGGTGAGCACGACCTTTGCCCGTTTCTCCGCGCCGTCAAAGTTCCGGGTGGGAGCAAGCCGCGAGGGCGATTTCACCAGGCCTGCAAGGAGCGCCGCTTCGGCGACGGTGATGTGACGTGCAGATTTGCCAAAGTAGTGCTGCGAGGCCTGCTCGATGCCGTAGGCGCCGGACCCGAAGTAAACCCGGTTGAGATAAAGCTCGAGGATCTGCGTCTTGGAAAATTTACGCTCCAGCCAGATCGCCAGCAGCGCTTCCTGCAATTTGCGCGTAATGGTGCGTTCCTGAGTGAGGAACAGGTTTTTGGCGAGCTGTTGCGTGATTGTGGAGCCACCTTGCGCGACGCCGCGATGCAGGACGTTTGCGATCAGCGCCCGGCCGATGCCGTAAGGGTCGACACCGCTGTGATCGTAAAAGCGTCTATCCTCGATCGCTATAAACGCTTTCGGTACATAGCCTGGCATTTCCTTCAGAGGCAGCGGTGCGCCGGCTAGGTCGCCGCGGCGCGCAAGAGCATGACCTTGATAGTCGACGATCTGGATCGAGGGCGGCCGTTTAGGAATTTCCAGCGACTGAATCGGGGGCAGGTGCGCGCCGACCCAGGCGACGAAACCGGCACCGCCAATTGCAAGCCATAAACCTACGACCAGTGTCCAATATGCAAAGCGAGCGATGAGCACCCGCCTGCTGCGGGCTGGACGTTTTTTGCGCGCGCGCGGCTTGCGGCGCGCGGCCGCTGGCTTGCTCTCTGTCGATGGCCTGTCGGCGCTTGGCGCCGGGCGATCGGCGGCGGAAACGCGCAACTCCGGACTCTTGTCGAACACCGGTTCCCGGCGCGCGCCCGATTTTCCACGTTTCGACGCCATTAGGCGACCCGTTTCACGCCGGCGAATACAAAACGCCGGCCCCCGACATCACGCTAAGCGTGCCAATTTAAGGGGTCGTTAAGCGGAGATTCCACCGGATAAGACCCGCATGCGGTCATGATCTTGATCAACAACGGCCCGTACCAATTTGCTATGCAATTCACGACGTTACCTGGGACCTGCCAAATGAATGCAAACAGGCCGTCGCGCCCGCAACTCAAGGTCAGGCGCGTGAACCTCGATACTGGCCGCGAGAACGTGGTGGTGATGTCACGCCGCTCGCAGGCGCTGCGGCCGGAAGTCTTTCGCGGTTTCAGCCGCGTGGAACTACGTTGCAAAGAGAAGGTGCTGCTCGCCACCTTGCTGATCACTGACGATGGCCTGGTCGGCGTCGATGAAATCGGCCTCGCCGAACCTGCTTTCCGCCGGTTCGCCGAGCCGGGCGGATGTTTGGTTACGGTCTCACCGGCTTCTCCGCCCAACAGTCTGGATGCGGTGCGCGCCAAGATCCATGGCCACTCGCTGAGCGCGGACGAGATCACGGCAATCGTCGACGACATCAGTCACTACCGCTACTCCGACATGGAGATCGCGGCGTTCCTGATCAGCTCGGCGAGCTTCATGACGAGTGGCGAGCTGCTCGCGTTGTCGCACGCAATGGCGCAGGCCGGAACGCAGCTCAAGTGGGAGCGGCCGATCGTTGTCGACAAGCATTGTATCGGTGGCATCCCCGGCAACCGTACCTCCATGGTGATCGTGCCGATTGTCGCCGCGCATGGACTGATGATCCCGAAAACCTCTTCGCGTGCCATTACGTCGCCGGCTGGCACCGCCGATACCATGGAAGTGCTGGCCCGCGTCGACCTCGGCGTGGCCGAGATGAAAGAGGTGGTGAATGCCTGTCATGGCTGTCTGGTCTGGGGCGGCCATGTCAACCTGTCGCCGGCCGATGACATCCTTATCTCGGTCGAGCGGCCGCTTAGTATCGATACCCGCGAGCAGATGGTGGCCTCGATTATGTCGAAGAAGCTCGCCGCCGGTTCCACCCATTTGCTGATCGATCTCCCGGTCGGCCCCGCCGCCAAACTGACGACGGCAATGGAGGCGATGCGGCTGCGCAAGCTGTTCGAGTTCGTCGGCGATCACTTCGGCATCGCGGTAGAAGTGATCACGACCGACGGGCGTCAGCCGATCGGCAACGGCATCGGTCCTGTGCTTGAGGCGCAGGATGTCATGGCGGTGCTGGCGAACGACGCGAAGGCGCCGGTCGATCTACGCGAGAAATCGTTGCGGCTGGCAGCGCATCTGCTCGAATACGATCCGGAAGTACGCGGCGGCGCTGGCTATGCACGGGCGCGCGAATTGCTCGAGAGCGGCGCGGCGCTCAGGCAGATGCAAAAGATCATCGACGCGCAGGGACCGTCGGCATGTCGCACCGATCTCGGTAACCTGACGGCGGATGTTCGAGCGCAGAACGACGGCGTGGTCGAGGCGATCGACTGCCTTCGTCTCAACCGCCTGGCGCGCACTGCCGGCGCGCCAATCGACAAGGGCGCCGGCATCAAGGTGTTCAAGAAGATCGGCGATCAGGTCGAGAAAGGCGAGCCGCTCTATCGCATCCATGCCTATGACGCGTCGGAATTCGATCTTGCGGTTGCTGCCGCCACTGCCGACACCGGCTACATCGTCGATTCGCGTTCGAATGGCAACGAGACGAAGCGGTGAGCAAGGCAATCATCCATGGACTGCCGCCGGCAATTGACGATGCACAACGACTTGCGTCGCGCCTTGGGGTGGCAATGCATCCGATCGAAGTGCATCGGTTTCCCGACGGCGAGCTGCGTGTCACGGTGGGGACTGTGTCGGAGACCACGATCGTCTATGCGCCACTCGACCAGCCCAACGACAAGCTGCTCGCGCTGCTGTTCGCGGCTGAAGCTTACCGGCGCGAGGGCGCAGGCCGGTTGGTGCTCGTCGCCCCTTATCTTTGCTACATGCGCCAGGATGCCGCCTTCCGCAAAGGCGAGGCGATCAACCAGAAAGTTGTCGGTCCCTTGCTTGCGGGCAGTTTTGATCGCGTGATTACGGTCGATGCACATCTGCATCGCACCAAGAACATAAAGGACGTTTTTCCGCGCATTGAGAGTGATGATCTTTCGGCGATGCCGGCCATCGCCGATGTACTACGCGTCGGGAATTTGAGCAGCGAGACAGTCGTAGTAGGTCCCGACGAGGAGTCTGGTCCCTGGGTCGGCGATCTCGCCGGCCGGCTCGGGCTCGACCACGCGGTCGCCCGAAAAAGCCGCCGCGGCGACCGTTCGGTCGAGATTACTTTCGCTGATCCCGGCTTGTTCAAGGGCCGGCCTGCATTGCTTATCGACGATATCGTGTCTTCGGGTGGCACCCTGATTGCCTGCGCCAAGGCACTCACGGCCGCCGGCGTCACGACAATTGACGCGGTCGTCACCCATGCATTGTTTGCCCCGGAATTGACCGGTGAATTTTTACGCGCGGGTATCCGTTCGGTACGGTCGACCGACAGCGTGCCGCATCCAACCAATGCGATCGCCCTCGATGGCGTCCTCGCCGCTGCCTTGCGCAAGGAGATCGGCGCATGAGGGTCACCCTTCGTTTTTGTGGAGCAGCCCGCACCGTAACCGGCTCATGTTACCTGTTCGAGACGCGAGCCGGACGCCTGCTGGTCGACTGTGGCCTGTTTCAGGGGTCAAAGACGCTCAAAGCGCTGAATTACAGCAATTTCCCCTTTCGGCCGGCCGATATCTCGACCGTGCTGCTGACCCACGCACATATCGACCACAGCGGGTTGTTGCCGAAATTGGCTCGCGAAGGATTCAGAGGGCGCATTTTGGCCACGCGCGGCACTATTGATCTGTGCTCCTGGATGCTGCCCGATGCCGGCAGCATCCAGGAATCAGAAGTGGTGACGCTGAACCGGCGCAATGCAGCGCGCGGGCGCGCGGAGGTACGCCCGATCTATACGCAGGCCGATGCCGTCGCTACGCTCGATGCGTTCCGTGCGGTCGAGTACGAGAGCTGGGTGCAGGTCATGCCGGGCGTGCGCGCGCGATATTGGAACGCCGGGCACCTGCTGGGGTCGGCCTCGATTGAGCTCGAATTCGCTGGCGAGGGCGCATCCGACCATCCTTTGCGGGTGCTGGCGTCGGGCGATATTGGTCCTGATGCGAAATTGCTCCAACCCGACCCGGAGGCACCGACCGGATTGGACTATGTCATTTCCGAGTCGACCTATGGCGATCGAGACCGTCCGCCGATCACGCGCGAGGGACGGCGCCAGCATCTTGCAGTCGAGGTACGCGATGCGCATGCCGCGGGGGGCGCGCTGCTCATTCCCGCATTTGCGGTCGAGCGGACCCAGGAGCTAATGGTCGATCTGGTGGACCTTATGGAGCGCGGCGAGGTACCGATGGCGCCTATCTTTCTCGATTCACCGCTCGCCATACGCGCGACAGAAGTGTTCCCCAGCATACCGAATCCCTGGAAGCTGATGTGAATATTGACAACTGCTTTCCTCCCCACTTTTGCGCAGCACCGAGACCGTCGAGGAAAGTAAATTGATCGCCAAGTTTGTAGGCTTCCACATTATCCTCGCCGCCAGCGGCATGTGTGATGCCGGCCGTATTCGCCATCATCTCAAGCGATGGCTGTGGCGCGCGAATGCCACGGTCCTGCTGTCAGGCTTCCAGGCGCAAGGCACGCTGGGGCGATTCCTGGCGGACGGCGTCAAGGCGGTGCGCATCCAGGGCGAGGAGATCAAGGTGGCGGCGCGCATACGCCAGCTCGACGAATATTCTGGCCATGCCGACGGGCCGGACCTCGCGCGCTGGATCAGCTCGCGCCGGCCTATCCAGCGCGGCGTGTTCCTGATGCACGGCGAGGAACCGGCGCTGGAGGGGCTTTCCGAGCGTATCGCCGAGCGCACCGTCCCGGCAGCGAAAGTCTTCGTGCCAATTCTCGATGATATCTACGAACTGACAACGTCGGCACCTACGCCCATCGACGTGTCGTATCGCCGAAGGCTTGCACCCGAGGCGGTGGTCAATCTCGATTGGCACAACGACATGTCGAAGCTGATCCTCGACATCAATGAGCGGATCGAGGCTGCCGCCGACGACCGCGCGCGCGGAGTCATAATCCGGCGCCTTCGCCGCGCACTTGAAGAAAAATCGGTCTAGGTCGAAGCCTTGGCGGATTTGTCGTCCTGGGGGGCCGCGAACAGCGCGATCAACGCGCGCTTGATCGCAGCCTGTCGCGTCGGCGAGGTGATCTGCGCCCCCATCAGGTCCGTTACATAGAACACGTCCACCACGCGTTCGCCGAATGTGGCGACATGCGCTGAAGCAATGTTGAGATTGAGCTTGGACAACGTTGCCGTCAGCTCATAGAGCAAGCCCGTGCGATCGAGGCCTGTGATTTCGACCATCGTGTAGCGGTGGGACCACTGGTTGTTGATGGTGACGGCGGGCTCCAATGCGAAGGCACGAATGCGGCCCTTCGGGGGCGCGCGCTTTGTCACCACATCCGGCAGCCGCAGCTCGCCGCGCAGCGCCTTTTCGATCGAATCGGCAATACGGTTGGCGCGGCGCTCTTCGTCTTCGTCGCGGTCGAATTCGCGCGACAACGAGATGGTATCGAGCGCGCGGCCATCGGTGGTGGTGTAGATCTGCGCATCGACGATGTTCGCGCCGGCCATGGCGCAGGCGCCGGCGATGATCGACAGAAGCCAGGGGTGATCAGGCGCAAGCAGCGTGAGTTCCGTCACCGCGCGTTCGGAGTCGAATGCGATCGACGTAGCAAGGCGCTTTTCGGCGTCTTCTGTGGCACGCACGAAATTGGCATGCTGGATCTTGTGGGGCAGATCGACCTTCAGCCAGTAGGCGGGATAAAGCTTGGCGATATAGGTTTCGAGCCGATCCTGCGGCCAGGCCTTCATCGCCTCGCGGAATTCATTCTGCGCAATGGCGACGCGCTGGGCGCGGTTGACCTCCGAGAAGCCGCCGGTGAGGACGGGCTCGGTCTCATAATACAGCGTGCGGATCAGTTGCGCCTTCCATCCATTCCATACGCCGGGACCGACCGCGCGGATATCTGCGGTGGTGAGGATTGTGAGCAGCTTCAGGCGCTCGGCCGACTGCACCGTGGCGGCGAAATTCTCGATGGTCTTGCGATCTGAGAGGTCGCGGGACTGCGCGACGCTCGACATCACCAGGTGGTTTTCGATCAGCCAGGCCACGGTGTCGGTGTCCGCGGCGGAAAAGCCCATGCGTGGGCAGAACCGCCGCGCGACGCGCGCGCCGGCAATCGAGTGATCCTCCGGCCGGCCCTTGGCGATATCGTGCAGGAACAGCGTGACATAGAGCAGGCTGCGATGCTCGGGCAGGATCTTGTGAATCAGCTCGTTCGCGAGCGGCGATTCATTGTTGCCACCGCGTTCGATTTCGGCGAGCACGCCGATGCAACGCAGCAGATGCTCGTCCACCGTGTAGTGGTGGTACATGTTGAACTGCATCATGGCGACGATTTTGCCGAAGGCCGGCACGAAGCGTCCAAGCACGCCCGCCTCATTCATTCGCCGCAGTACGGTTTCCGGATCGTTCTTGGATGTGAGGATTTCCAGAAAAAGTTCGTTGGCTTCGCCGTTTTCGCGCAGTTTTGCATCGATCAAATTGAGCGAGCGGGTGATCGCGCGCATGGCGTCGGGGTGGAACGCCAGATTGTGCTTCTGCGCCAGATAAAAGATGCGGACCAGGTTGATCGGATCGCGCTTGAATACGTTGGGTTGAGCAAGGAGGATGCGGTTTTTGTCGATAGTGAAGTCGTCGCTCTCGGCGAGCTTGCGCCGCTTCACCGGCCGCAAGCGCTCCATCATGCGGCTGAGCACTGGAACGCTTTTGGCGTGGCTGTCCTCCAGCTCGGCACAAAGAATCGCGGTGAGGTCGCCGACATCCTTGGCAATGAGGAAGTAGTGCTTCATGAAGCGCTCGACATCCTGCAGGCCCGGATGCTCGGTATAGCCGAGCCGCACCGCGATCTCGCGCTGGATGTCGAATGACAGCCGTTCTTCGGCGCGGCTCATCAGGAAGTGCATGTGGCAACGCACCGACCAGAGAAAGTCCTCGCAGCGGCGGAATAGTTGGTATTCCTGCTTGTCGAAGACGCCGCGCGCGATCAATTCGGCGGGTTCGCGCACGCGATACACATATTTGGCGATCCAGAACAATGTATGCAGATCGCGCAATCCGCCTTTGCCATCTTTTACGTTGGGCTCGACCAGATAGCGCGACTGCCCGCTGCGACGGACGCGGTCCTCGCGTTCGGCGAGCTTTGCAGCCACGAATTCAGCGGCGGTGTTGCGAACGACGTCATTGTCGAAGCGAGTCACCAGTTCGTCGAACAGTTTCCGCTCGCCGAGCAGGAAGCGTGCTTCGAGGATAGCGGTGCGGATGGTCATATCCGCCTTGGCTTGGCGGATGCATTCGTCGACCGAGCGGGTGGCGTGACCGACCTTGAGCCCGAGGTCCCACAAGCAATAGAGGATCGCCTCGGCGATCGATTCGCCCCATGCGGTCTGCTTGTAGGGGAGCAGGAACAACAAATCGATGTCGGAGCCGGGCGCCTGCAGCCCGCGACCGTAGCCGCCGGTGGCGACGACAGCCATGTGCTCCGCCTCGGTCGGATTTTGCGAAGGGTAAAGATGCTTGCGCGCGAACTCGAACAGGATGCCGATGATTTCGTCTTCCATCCGGCACAGCCGCTCGGCGCAGCGGCGCCCATGGCGGTCTTTGAGCAGCAGTTGCTCGGCTTTGGCGCGGCCGTCGGTCAGCGCGACCTTGAGCTTTTGCGCTACCAAAGTACGCAGGTCGCGTTCGCTGCCTGTGTGAGCCTTGGCCAGCCTTTCCAATTCAGCGGAAATCGCGCGCGCGTCAATCAGCTCGCCCGCGGCGCGGGCGGTTCGTTCGGGAACCGGACGTTGTTCGTGATCAAGTGCGAGCGAAGCCATGGGCTCTTCGGATAGCGGAGACGGGGCATTAAGTCACCCGCCTGAAATAGATATTTCTGTCATGCCCGATTTTCGGGCATTCGAGGTGAATTTTATGAGGCCGGGCCGGCTGGTGACGGCGGGCGCGGAGTATGGTTCGTTGTCGCGGCAATCCACCGGTGCGGGAGAAGACGATGCGAATGTTCCAGGTCTGCGTTTGCGGTCAGCCGTTGCAGCTCAATGAGCAGCCCACGCCGCAGCCCACCGGCAGCGAAGTCCTGTTGAAGGTTCTGGCCGCCGGTGTCTGCCACAGCGATCTGCACCTCGCCGATGGCTGGTTCGATCTGGGCGGCGGAAAACGGATGAGTCTTGCCGATCGCGGTATGAAACTGCCGGTGACCCTTGGCCATGAAAATGTCGGCGAAGTGGTTGCCGTTGGCCCCGATGCCAAAGGCGTCAAGGTGGGAGACCGCCGTCTCGCGCATCCATGGATTGGTTGCGGTACCTGCGGCCCGTGCCAGCGCGGCGAAGAAAATCTCTGCCGCACCATGCGCAGCCTCGGTGTCTTCTCGAACGGCGGCTTTGCCGACTTTCTGATGGTTCCACATCCGCGCTATCTGTTCGACATCGGCGATCTGCCGCCCGAGCGCGCGGCGCCGCTCGCATGCTCCGGCGTCACCACGTTCGGTGCCTTGAAGAAGATTCCGACGCTGAAAAGCGAGCCGACCGTGATCATCGGTGCCGGCGGACTCGGACTGATGTGCCTTGCGTTACACAAGGCGATGGGCGGCCACAGCGCCATTGTTGTCGATATCGATCCGGCGAAACGCGATGCGGCCAAAAAAGCTGGAGCCGCGAAGGTCGTGGACGGAGGCGCGGCCGATGCCGCGCAGCAAATCATCGACATGACCAATGGCGGCGCCTGGGGCGTGATCGATCTCGTGGGCTCGTCGCAGAGTGCGCGCCTTGGCTGCGACAGTCTGATCAAGGGCGGCAAATACGTCATCGTCGGGCTCTATGGCGGCGATCTGACACTGTCGTTGCCGCCAATTCCCATGCGCGCGCTGACGATCCAGGGTTCCTATGTCGGAAGCCTGCCGGAGATGAAGGAATTAATCGACCTCGTGTGTCGCACGGGAATTCCACCGGTTCCGGTTGCGACCCGACCGTTGACCGATGTGAATGCGGTGATGGACCAACTTCGCGCCGGCAAGGTGATCGGGCGCGTCGTGCTGACGCCGAATTGAGGAGTGAATCATGGACGCGAATGGTCTCCGCGCGCTGCAGGCGTCAATAAAGGAGCGCTACAAGACCGATCCCAAAGCCGCCTTCATCACGCTCAAGGCCAAGGGCAGCCTCGACGAAGCGAACATCGCATGCAAGGTCGAGACTGACGCGCGCTCGCCGTCGCGGGCCTGCACCCGGCCACAGGCGGCTCCGGCCTGGAACTTTGCTCCGGCGATATGTTGCTGGAAGCGCTGGTCGCCTGTGCCGGCGTCACCATGAAGGCGGTCGCGACTGCGCTGGATGTTCCGCTCAAATCGGCAAGCGTGTCAGCGGAAGGCGATCTTGATTTCCGTGGTACGCTGGGCGTTACCAAAGATGCGCCGGTTGGCTTTGCGCAAATTCGTCTGCGCTTCGATCTCGAAACCGACGCGCCGCAGGATAAGCTCGATCAGCTGCTCAAGCTCACCGAACGGTACTGCGTCGTCTATCAGACGATCAGGAATGGGCCGCCGATCGATGTGACGCTGGCGCGCGTCTAGCGCCGACGATCTGCTATGCGCGGTTGCAACTTGCGTCGCATTTGCCGACGTGGTCATGTTCGCGACCTCAAATGTCTCCCGATTTTTATTTCGCCCTCACCCTCATCGTAAAAATGGCAATCACCGCCGCCTTCGTTGTGGCGGCGACGGTGACCGCCGAGCGTGTCGGCCCGCTCATTGGCGGTCTGGTCGCAACGCTGCCGATCGGCGCGGGCCCGGTGTACGTGTTTCTCGCGCTCGATCACGATGCGCATTTCATAGCGCAAAGCGCGGTGGCAAGTCTGGCCATCAATGCGGTGAATGTGATCTTCGCACTGTCTTATGCGTTGCTCGCGCAGGCGCGGTCGCGTGCCGTCAGCATGTCGTTGGCTTTTCTGGTCTGGCTGGTCTTTGCCGGCGCTGTCCATGAGGTCCAATGGAGTTATGCCGGTGTCGCCGCGATGAATCTCATTGTCATAAGCATTTGCCTGTGGCTGGCGCGGCCATTGCGGCATGTCCGGGTGCAAGCGTTTCGCACGCGCTGGACCGACATGGCACTGCGTGCCGGGCTGGTCGCGCTGCTCGTCGGCGTCGTTGTGACCTTCAGCTTTCAGCTTGGTCCAGCCGGCAGCGGCATTCTTGCGGTGTTTCCAGTGGTACTCATCAGCATCATGTTCATTTTGCACAGCCGTGTCGGCGGGCCGGCTTCGGCGGCCGTCATGGCCAACGCCGTGCTTGGTCTTGTCGGCTTCGCCTTCGCGTGCACGGTGCTGCATTTTTCTGCCGAAGCACTCGGTTCGGCGGTTGGACTGACGCTCGCGCTCGTCACCTCCGTCGCCTGGAGTCTGGCTGTACTGCTCGCGCGCCGCCATGGCGTCGCGGTCTAGGAGCAGCTGCTCATGTCAATGCTTTTGGCTGGCCTGCTCCTCAAGATCGTAATGACTGTTTCCATCGTGGTGGCGGCATCAGTCGTGGTCGAGCGCAGCGGACCTTTCATCGGATCGCTGATCGCCTCGCTCCCGACGGCCGGCGGCGCCGCGATGATCATCCTTGCACTCGAGCATCCGCCCGAATTCATCGCGCAGAGCGCAATTGGCAGTCTCATTGCAAACGCCGCCTGTGCGCTCTTCGCGCTCAGTTATGCAGCGTTGGCGCAAAATAATTCGTTGCGGGTCAGCCTCAGCGGTGCATTTCTCGTTTGGCTCG
>DATGDN010000349.1:0-1814 GCA_035310865.1 Pseudolabrys sp.
CCGCCGTACTGAAAGCGGAAGGAATTCCGACGGCCATTTACTACCCGATCCCGCTGCATCGTCAGCAGGCCTACAAACACTATCCCATCGGAAACGGTGGAGTAGCTGTAAGCGACCGGCTGGCATCCGAAGTGATCAGCCTGCCGATGCACGCCTACCTCGACACGGCGACCCAGGATCGCATCGTCGATGCGACGCGCAGAGCGTTAAAGTCGTGAGCGAACGAACGCTAAAACAAGCGAGGGCCTAAGTACGCTTATAGATATCGTCGAGCCGCTCGATGTCGTCTTCGCCGAAATAACTGCCGGTCTGCACTTCGATCAATTCGAGCGGGATTTTTCCCTTGTTAGCAAGCCGGTGCACACTGCCGATCGGGATATAGACCGACTCGTTTTCGTGTACGGCGCGGACTTGCTTACCGATTGTCACTTCGGCAGTACCGCGCACGACAACCCAATGCTCGGCACGATGACGGTGCTTTTGCAGTGAGAGGACGCCGCCTGGGATGACGACAATGCGCTTGACCTGAAAGCGCTCTCCCATATCGATCGATTCATAATAACCCCAGGGCCGGTGGACCCGCTTGTGATCGGTCGCCTCCGGCCTTTTTGCTGCCTTGAGCTTGGCGACCAGTTCGCGGACCTCCTGCGCCCGCGCGCGCGGAATTACCATCACGGCATCGGAGGTGCTCACAATCACCAGGTCCTTTACACCGACGACGGCGGTCAGAAGATCGTTGGAATGGATAACGCAGTCGCTCGTATCCATGGTCACAACAGAGCCTTGCAGCACATTCCCAGCGGAGTCGCCAGGCGTAACGTCGAGCAGGGCGTCCCAGCTGCCGATGTCCGACCATCGGAAATTGCCAAGCACCACTGCCGCCCGGTCGGTCTTTTCCATCACCGCGTAGTCGATTGATTTCTGTGTGGCGCGCGCGAACGCATCGGGCTCGAGCCGCAAGAACCCGAGATCGTTGCTGGCATTCGCAACCGCGGCATCGACCGCGGCGCCCATGTCAGGCTCAAGTCGCTTGATTTCCGAGATCAGCACATCGGCGCGGAAAAGAAAGTTGCCCGAATTCCAGAGATATCCGTCGCGCACGTACTGCGCCGCAGTCGCGGCGTCTGGCTTTTCGACAAAACGCTTTACTGTGTATACGCCGTCGCCGCCGATTGCATCACCGGGCAGGATGTAGCCGTAGCTGGTCTTCGGCTCTGTCGGCTTGATGCCGAAGGTGACGATGCGTCCAGCCTCGGCCGCCACCCGTCCGGCGCGGCATGTGGCCCGGAAAGCGTCGACATCGGGAATGTTGTGATCGGCGGCAAGCGCCAGCACCACGGCGTTTGGATCACGCTGGCTGGCGACCGCGGTCGCCGCCGCTATCGCAGGCCCGGAATCGCGCCGCATTGGCTCAACGACAATTGTGGCCTCGATACCGACGTCCTCCGCCTGCCGGCGGGCAAAGAAATGGAAGTTGGGACCGGTGATGACAATGGGCGGCCCGAACATAGCGTCCCGAACGCGCAGCAGCGTTTCCTGGTACGTCGACTTGTTGCCGATCAAGGGTAGGAATTGCTTTGGCAGGGCGTCGCGAGACACCGGCCAAAGCCGGGTCCCGGTGCCGCCTGCCAGCAGAATGGGAATGATGGGTGAGGCCATAGTTGGCGGCTAATCGGGCTCTTTGTTCCGGCGCGGAATTGTCTTAAGGCAGTTCCCGGTATCTGACTATCGCTATCGTCACGTCAGCCTCAAGGGTATTGATTGGCGCAATTTTGTGCCCGTGGCAGGGACCCTCCCTGATGATTGAGCGCATT
>DATGDN010000350.1:0-16999 GCA_035310865.1 Pseudolabrys sp.
CCGGAGCGAGAATCTTGACGTTGCCGCCCGCCTTCTCGACCGCCGCGATGGCGGATTTGGAGGCGCGGTAGACCGCAAACTCCGCCTTGGTCTTGAATTCGCCCTCGCCCAAGAGTTTCACGCCGCCTTTGGCCCGCCGCATCAGCCCGGCCTTCACCAGGGCCGCGGCATCAATCGGGGTGTCAGCATCGATCAGCTTGGCGTCGATTGCCGCCTGCACCTTGCCGAGATTGATCTCGTTGAGCTTGATCGCGAACGGCTTGTTGCGGAAGCCACGCTTGGGCAGGCGCCGATGCAGCGGCATCTGGCCGCCCTCGAAGCCCTTGATGAGCACGCCAGTGCGCGCTGTCTGGCCCTTGCCGCCGCGTCCGCCGGTCTTGCCCATGCCGGAGCCGATGCCGCGGCCAATACGCATCCGCTTTTTCCGCGCGCCCGGCTTGTCGGCGATCTGGTTGAGTTTCATCGTACCCGTCCTCTTACTTCGCCGCGCCGACCACGCGCACGAGGTGCTGCACCTTGCGGATCATGCCGCGCGTTGCCGGCGTATCCGGTAAATCGCGCATGCGCCCGATTTTGTTGAGGCCAAGCCCGATCAGCGTTGCGCGCTGATCGTGATGGCGCCGCTGCGGGCTGCCTACCTGCTCGACCTTTATGGTCTTCTGTGCCTGGGCCATGCGCCAATTCCTTAGTCAGCCGTCGCTTCCGCGTCGCCATCACGACGCCGCGACTGCAAGGTCGACACCTTGATGTTGCGTCGCGCTGCGACCGAACGCGGTGAATCCTGATGCTTGAGCGCGTCAAAGGTCGCGCGCACGACGTTGTATGGATTGGACGAGCCGAGCGATTTCGCCACGACGTCCTGCATGCCCAATGTCTCGAATACCGCACGCATCGGGCCGCCCGCGATAATGCCGGTTCCGGGAGGTGCAGCGCGCAGGAACACCTTGCCGGCACCATGCCGGCCGAGCACGTCATGATGCAACGTGCGTCCCTCACGCAGAGGCACGCGAGTCAGACCGCGCTTGGCCGCGTCAGTTGCCTTGCGAATGGCTTCCGGCACTTCACGCGCCTTGCCGTGACCGAAGCCAACCCGGCCTTTTTGATCTCCTACCACCACCAGAGCCGCGAAGCCGAAACGCCGGCCGCCTTTGACCACCTTGGCCACGCGGTTGATGTGCACCAGCTTGTCGATGAACTCGCTGTCGCGCTCTTCGCGGTCGCGGCCGCCGCGCTCACGATCTCGTCGAGGTTCATGTGCCATGTTTGACCAATCCGTTAGAAGTTGAGGCCGCCTTCACGCGCAGCATCAGCCAGCGCCTTGATGCGTCCGTGATAGAGATAGCCGCCGCGGTCGAACACGACGTCCTTGATGCCCTTTTCTTTTGCGCGCTCGGCAATCAATTTGCCGACCGCTTTTGCCGCCGCAATATTGGCACCGGTCTTGGCGCCTTCGCGCATCGGCTTTTCGAGCGAGGACGCTGCGGCGAGTGTCGCACCCTTCACGTCATCGATCAGTTGCGCATAGATGTGTTTGGATGAGCGGAACACCGACAGCCGCGCGCGGCCGCTCGTGCCGGCCGCAAGTTTGACCCTGCGGCGCACCGACGCCGTCCTCCGCGCAGTTCGGTCAGTTAATCTCGACATCGCGCGTATCCCTTACTTCTTCTTGCCTTCCTTGCGGAAGATATACTCTTTCGCGTATTTCACGCCCTTGCCCTTGTATGGCTCCGGCGGGCGGAAGCCGCGAATCTCGGCTGCGACGTGACCAACCTTCTGTTTGTCCATGCCGGTCACCACGATTTCGGTCGGCTTGGGTGTCGCGATCGCAATGCCTTCCGGAATCGGGAAGTTTACGTCGTGAGAAAAGCCAAGCTGCAACTGCAGCGTCTTGCCTTGCACCGCGGCGCGATAACCGACGCCGGTGATCTCGAGCCGCTCCTCGAAGCCTTTGGTCACACCCGCAATCACGTTGGCGACCAGCGTGCGTGATGTTCCCCACATCGAGCGCGCGCGCTTCGTTTCGCTGCGCGGATCGAGCTTGATCCCGCTTTTGTCCATGGCGACAGCCACGTCGTCATGCACAACGACCTGAAGGGCGCCCTTCGGCCCCTTCACTTTGACCGTCTGGCCCTCGACATTGGCGGTAACGCCATTCGGGACCGCGATTGGTTTTTTGCCAATGCGCGACATCAGAACACCGTGCAGATGATTTCACCGCCCACGTTGGCCTCGCGGGCATCGTGGTCGGCCATGACGCCCTTGGGAGTCGACAGAATTGCGACACCCAGGCCGTTGTTGATGCGCGGCAGGTTGCGCACTGCCACGTAGACGCGGCGGCCCGGTTTCGAAATACGCTCGATCTCGCGGATTACGGGCTCGCCGTCGAAGTACTTGAGCTCGATCTCGAGCTCAGAACGGCCGCTCGCATGCGCCACGCTGGCGTAGCCGCGGATAAAGCCTTCCGTCTTGAGCACCTCGAGCACGCGCTCGCGTTGCTTGGAGCCGGGCATCGAGACTTTCGACTTGTTGCGCATCTGCGCATTGCGGATACGCGCGATCATATCGCCGATCGGATCGTTCACCATCGCGCCCTCCCTACCAGCTCGACTTCACAAGGCCCGGAATCAGGCCCTTGGAGCCAAGCTCGCGCAATGCAATGCGGCTCAAGCGATGCTTGCGGTAATATGCACGCGGACGGCCGCTGAGCTCGCAGCGATTGCGAATGCGCGTCTTGGAGGAGTTCCGCGGCAATTCGGCAAGCTTTAGTGAAGCCGCGAAACGCTCCTCCATCGGCAATTTCTTGTCGTGCGCGATCGTCTTCAACTTTGCGCGCCGGTTGGCGAACTTCTTCGCCATCTTGCGCCGCCTGTTATTTTTCTCGATCGAACTCTTCTTAGCCATACTTTCGCTCCTTGCGGTTCCGCGTATGAGGAACAGGCCTCACTGCCGGAACGGGAAGTTAAACGCTGTGAGCAGCGCACGCGCTTCATCGTCACTGCGCGCACTGGTGCAAACTGTGATGTCGAGGCCCCAGGAATCGGTCACCTTGTCGAAATCGATCTCCGGGAAAACGATGTGTTCCTTGATGCCAAGGCTGTAGTTGCCGCGACCGTCGAAGCTCTTCGGGTTAAGCCCGCGGAAGTCGCGGATGCGAGGCAGCGCGATATTCACGAGGCGGTCAATGAAGTCGTACATGCGCGCCTTGCGCAGCGTGACCTTGCAGCCGATGGCCTGGCCGTCGCGCAGCTTGTAGGTCGCGATCGATTTGCGCGACTTGGTGATCACGGCTTTCTGGCCGGCGATCAGCGACAGGTCGTTGGCGGCGTTGTCCACTTTCTTCCGGTCGGCGACGCCCTCCCCGATGCCCATGTTGAGCACGACCTTGGTAATCGTCGGCACCTGCATGGGATTGGTGTAGCCGAACTTCTTCGACAACTCGCCACGGATGACCTGCTCGAAATGGGTCTTCAGCCGCGCGACGTAGTCCGAACGCTCGCGTGGCTTTTTCACCTTCGGCTCGCCGCCCTTCGGCGCGCCGCCATCCTTGGCGCCTTTCGGGGCGCCCTGAGGCGACTTCGGCTTCTTGCCTTCGGTCTGTTGCTGCATATCAGCCATCGATCTCAACTCCAGAACGCTTGGCAACGCGCACCTTTTTGCGCGCATCGCCCACGCCGACGAACTTGAAGCCGACCCGTGTCGGCCTACCGTCCTTTGGATCGGCGACCGCGAGATTGGACAGGTGGACGGAGCTCTCCTTGGAGATGATCCCGCCTTCCTGCTGTGCGGTCTGGCGCTGATGGCGCTTGACCATATTGATGCCGCGCACCAGGGCGCGGTCCTGATCTGGGCGCACCTCGATCACCTCGCCCGTGCGGCCCTTGTCGCGGCCGGTCAGCACGACCACCTTGTCGCCCTTGCGGATCTTGGCTGCCATCAGAGCACCTCCGGGGCAAGCGAGATGATCTTCATGTGATTCTTCGCTCGCAGCTCGCGCGGCACCGGCCCGAAGATGCGGGTGCCGACCGGTTCCATCTGCGGCGTGATCAGCACCGCGGCATTGCGGTCGAAACGGATGACCGAACCGTCCGCGCGCTTGATGTCTTTGGAAATGCGCACCACGACGGCCTTCATCACGTCGCCCTTCTTCACGCGGCCGCGCGGAATTGCCTCCTTCACCGATACGACGATCACGTCACCGATGGTGGCATACTTGCGCTTGGAGCCGCCAAGCACCTTGATGCACATGACGCGACGCGCGCCGGAATTGTCGGCCACGTCCAAGTTGGTTTGCATCTGAATCATGATGCGGCTCTCGTTGTCTGGTCGCTCATTGCGCTCACTGAACTTTCTGCTTCTTCTCACCCCGGACCACGGCCCAGCGCTTGAGCTTGGAAATCGGCCGACGCTCCTCGATCCACACCAGGTCGCCGACCGAATACGTGTTGGCTTCGTCGTGCGCGTGATATTTCTTCGAGCGGCGAATGGTCTTCTTCATCGTCGCGTGCGTAAAACGCCGTTCGACTCGCACCACCACGGTCTTGTCCTGCTTGTCGCTCACGACAACGCCCTGGAGCGTACGCTTCGGCATCTAGAACCCCTTATTCCTTCGACTTCGTCTTGGCGCGCGACTTCGGTTTTGCTGCGGCCTTCGGTTTAGCAGTCTTGGTCTTCTTTTCGGCTTTCGGCGCGGGTGCGGCAACCTTTGCCACAGGCTCGGGCATGCCGGCGCGCTTCTGCGCCGCAATTGTCTTCATTCGCGCGATGTCGCGCCGGATGACGCGTACGCGCGAGGTATTCTCGAGCTGACCGGTGGCCCGCTGGAAGCGCAGATTGAACTGCTCCTTCTTGAGCTTGAGCACCTCGTCATCGAGTTGGTCGAGCGACATCGCTCTTACGTCGGCGGCTTTCATATCCATCACTCGGCGATACGTTCAATAAAACGGGTCTTGACCGGCAGCTTGGCTGCGGCGAGCGCGAGAGCTTCCCGCGCTACGGCAACCGGAATGCCGTCGACTTCGAAGAGGATGCGGCCCGGCTTCACGCGCACGACCCAAAGTTCGGGTGTGCCCTTGCCTTTACCCATGCGAATTTCGATCGGCTTTTTCGACACCGGCACGTCGGGAAACACGCGAATCCAGACACGGCCCGACCGCTTCATGAAGCGCGTAAGCGCGCGGCGCGCGGCCTCGATCTGGCGCGCGGTGACGCGCTCCGGTTCAAGCGCCTTGAGGCCATATTGACCGAATGCAAGCGTGTTGCCGCTGGTGGCGGCACCATGGATGCGGCCCTTGAACGCCTTGCGAAACTTGGTTCGGATCGGTTGCAGCATGACTTAAAACTCTATTCGTCCTTTCAAGCCGCGGTTTCGCGGCGCGGCCGCCCGGCGTCGCCTTCGGCGAGCTTCTTGTCCTGTGCCATCGGATCATGCTCGAGGATTTCGCCCTTGAAGATCCAGACCTTCACGCCGCAGGTGCCGTAGGTGGTGAAAGCGGTGGCAACGCCGTAATCGACGTCGGCGCGCAACGTGTGCAGCGGCACGCGACCTTCGCGGTACCACTCCATGCGCGCAATTTCGGCGCCGCCCAGGCGGCCCGAGCAGTTGATACGGATGCCTTCCGCGCCGAGACGCATCGCCGATTGCACGGCGCGCTTCATGGCGCGGCGGAATGCAACGCGGCGCTCGAGTTGCTGCGAGATCGATTCGGCGACCAGCTGCGCGTCGAGTTCGGGCTTGCGGATTTCGACGATGTTGATGACGACGTCGCTGTCGGTCAGCTTCGCCACGGACTTGCGCAACTTCTCGATGTCGGCGCCCTTCTTGCCGATGACGACCCCCGGACGCGCCGAGTGAATTGTGACGCGGCATTTTTTGTGCGGACGCTCGATCACGATGTGAGAAACCGCCGCCTGCTTGAGCTGCTTCATCAGTTCTTTGCGGATTTTGATGTCTTCGTGCAGCAGGGTTCCGTACTCGGCCTTGCCTGCGAACCACCGCGAATCCCACGTGCGGTTGATGCCAAGACGCAGCCCGACCGGATTGACTTTCTGACCCATCGCCTACTCCTCAGGCTTCCGCTCGTGCCTCAACCTGACGCACCACGATGGTCAGGTGAGAAAACGGCTTGAAAATGCGTCCGACACGGCCCCGGCCGCGCGGTGTGAATCGCTTGATCACAAGTGCCTTGCCGACGTGTGCCTCGGCGACAACGAGGTCGTCGACGTCAAGGTCGTGATTGTTCTCGGCATTGGCGATCGCCGACTGCAGGCACTTGCGGACATCCTTGGCGATGCGCTTGCGCGAAAACTCGAGGTCGGCGAGCGCGCTCGCAACCTTCTTGCCGCGGATCATTTGCGCGACGAGGTTGAGCTTCTGCGGAGAGATCCGCAGCATCTTGCTCACAGCCTTGGCCTCGTTCTCGCCGAGGTCCCGTTCGCGTTCGCGCTTGCCCATGACCTTACTCTTTATCCCTTAGCTTGCCGCCGGCGCCGCCGGGGCAGCAGCCGGAGCCGGAGCGCCTGGCGCTGCAGGTGCGCCGGCACGCTTGGCCTTACGGTCGGATGAATGGCCGTAGAACATCCGGCTCGGTGCGAATTCGCCGAACTTGTGCCCGACCATTTCCTCGGTCACGAGCACCGGAATGTGCTTCTGGCCGTTGTAGACGCCGAAGTTCAGGCCGACGAACTGCGGCAGGATTGTCGAGCGCCGGCTCCAGATCCTGATCATCTCGTGGCGGCCCGAAGCGCGCGCGGCTTCCGCCTTGCGCAGCAGGTAGCCGTCGACAAAAGGACCTTTCCAAACTGAACGCGTCATAGCTCTTGATCCTTACTGCTGCTTCTTCTTGCGGTCGTGCCGGCTCGCAACGATGAAGCGCTCCGTACGTTTGTTCTTGCGGGTCTTCTTGCCTTTGGTCGGGAAGCCCCACGGTGTGACCCAGTGCTTGCCGCCCTTGGTGCGGCCGCCATGGGGATGGTCGACCGGATTCATGGTGATGCCGCGATTGTGCGGCATGCGGCCTTTCCAGCGCTGACGCCCGGCCTTGCCGATGGTGATGTTCATGTTGTCCGGATTGGACACCGCGCCGACGGTCGCCATGCAGCGGCCGTGCACCAGGCGCTGTTCGGTCGTGCTCAGACGCAGGATCACATAATCCTGGTCGCGCCCGACGATCTGCACGTAGCTGCCGGCCGAGCGCGCAAGCTGCCCACCCTTGCCGATCTTGATCTCAACATTGTGCACGATGGTTCCAACCGGAATATTGGCGATCGGCATCGCATTGCCAGGCTTCACGTCGGCATGCTCGGACGCGATCACGCTGTCGCCGGGAGCAAGCCGCTGCGGCGCCAGGATGTAACTGAGCTCGCCGTCCTGGTACTTGATCAGCGCGATAAACGCGGTGCGGTTCGGATCGTATTCCAGGCGCTCGACGGTCGCCGGCACATCAAATTTGGTGCGGCGGAAATCGATTTTTCGATAGGCCTGCTTGTGGCCGCCGCCGCGAAACCGCGAGGTGATCCGGCCATGATTGTTGCGGCCACCGGTCGACTTCTGACCTTCGGTCAATGACTTCACCGGCGGGCCCTTGTGCAGGGTCGAGCGATCGACGATCACCAGCTGGCGCTGGCCCGGCGTGGTCGGATTGTAGGTTTTCAACGCCATCGCAACGCTCTCCTTACAAGCCCGTGGTCACGTCGATCTTGTGACCCTCTTCGAGCGTCACAATCGCGCGTTTGACATCGGACTGCTGCCCGACCTTGTTGCGGAACACTTTCCACTTGCCAGGCCGGGTGAGCGTGTTGACGCTCTTGACCTTGACGTCGAACAGCTTCTCCACCGCTTCCTTGATCTGCGGCTTGGTGGCGTTCTTTGCCACCTTGAACGTGACCTTGTTGTACTCGGACGCCATGGTCGCCTTCTCGGTGATCACCGGAGCGATGATGACGTCGTAATGGCGCGGATCGCTGGTGCTCATTTGAATCGCGCCTCCAGCGCATCGAGCGCGGCCTTGGTCAGCACCAGGGTCTTGCGCCGCAAGATGTCATAGACGTTGATGCCCTGCACCGGCAGCACGTCAATATTCGGAATATTGCGCGCCGCGGTGCGGAAGTTGGCTTCGATCTCGGCGCCGTCGATGATCAGCGCGTTCTCAAGCCCGAGTTTGCCGAATTGCTTGGCGAGCGCCTTCGTCTTCGTATCCTTCAGCGTCGCCTTGTCGAGCACAATGATGCCGCCGTCCTTGGCTTTTGACGACAGCGCGTGCTTGAGCGCAAGTGCGCGCACTTTCTTCGGCAAATCGATGGCATGGCTGCGCACGACGGGGCCGAACGCGCGGCCACCGCCGCGGAATTGCGGAACGCGCGCGGAGCCGTGACGGGCGCCGCCGGTTCCCTTCTGCGCATACATCTTCTTGCCGGTCCGCCAGATTTCGGCACGTCCCTTGGTCTTATGGGTGCCGCGCTGACGCTTTGCGAGCTGCCAGTTGACGCAGCGCTGGATGATGTCGGTCCTCGGCTCAAGGCCGAAGATCGCGTCCGGCAGCTTGATCGAACCGGCTTCCTTGCCTTCGAGGGTGGTGATTTTCATTTCCATATCACGCGCCCTCCTTCGAGGCGGGAGCGGCTGCCTCAGGCGCGGGCGTCTCGGCCGGCTTTTGCTCGGTTTTCGTCGCCGGCTTGGCTTCGGCAGTTTCGCTGACGTGGAATTTGCCGGGCTTTGGCGCTTCTTTCGGCAGCTTTTTCTTGACTGCGTCGCGCACCGTGACCCAGCCGCTCTTGGAGCCGGGCACTGCGCCCTCAACCAGAATGAGGCCACGCTCGACATCGATCTGCACGACCTTGAGATTGAGCGTGGTTACGCGCTCGACACCGAGATGACCAGGCATCTTCTTGTTCTTGAATGTCTTGCCGGGGTCCTGGCGGCCGCCGGTGCCGCCGATCGAACGGTGCGAGATCGATACGCCATGCGAGGCACGCAGGCCGGCGAAATTCCAGCGCTTCATGCCGCCAGCAAAGCCCTTGCCGATGGTAATGCCGCAGACGTCGACAAACTGACCCGGAATAAAGTGATCGGCGGTGATTTCGGCGCCGACCGGAATGAGAGAATCTTCGGTCACGCGGAATTCGGCGAGCTTGCGCTTCGGTTCGACCTTCTGCTTGCCGAAATAGCCGCGATCGGCCTTGCTCATATTGTTGGAGCGGCGCGCGCCCGAGCCGAGCTGCAGCGCGACATAGCCATTCTTGTCCTTGGTCCGGTGAGCGACCACCTGACACTGCGCAAGGCGGAGCACCGTTACCGGCACGTGCTCGCCGGCCTCGGTGAACACCCGGGTCATTCCGACCTTCTGTGCGACTACGCCCGAACGCATTGCTAATCCCACCCCCGGCCTTAGAGCTTGATCTCGACGTCAACGCCGGCAGCGAGGTCGAGCTTCATCAGCGCGTCTACGGTCTGCGGCGTCGGATCGACGATGTCCAGGAGGCGCTTGTGCGTGCGCATCTCAAACTGTTCGCGGCTCTTCTTGTCCACGTGCGGCGAGCGATTCACCGTAAACTTTTCGATGCGCGTCGGCAGCGGGATCGGGCCACGGACCTGCGCACCGGTGCGCTTGGCCGTGTTCACGATCTCACGCGTCGACGCATCGAGGATGCGGTGATCGAACGCCTTGAGCCGGATCCGGATATTCTGGCCGTTCATTTTTCTCGTCTCTCTGTCCCGCCATGGCCGGGCTTCGCCGGCCATCCACGTCCTACATTCATTTCAAGTCGTGGATGCCCGGCGCGAGGCCGGGCATGACGACGGATCGAACGGTTACTCGATAATGCTCGCCACCACGCCGGCGCCGACGGTGCGGCCACCTTCGCGAATGGCGAAGCGCAGTTTCTCTTCCATGGCGATCGGCACGATCAGGTGCACTTCCATCGCCACGTTGTCGCCCGGCATCACCATTTCCGTGCCTTGCGGCAGATGCACCACACCGGTCACGTCGGTGGTGCGGAAATAGAACTGCGGACGGTAGTTGGTGAAGAACGGAGTGTGGCGTCCACCCTCTTCCTTGGTGAGGATGTAGGCCTCCGCCTTGAACTTCGTGTGCGGCTTGACTGAGCCGGGTTTGCACAGCACCTGACCGCGCTCGACTTCCTCGCGCTTGGTGCCGCGCAGCAGGCAGCCGATGTTGTCGCCCGCCTCGCCCTGATCGAGCAGCTTGCGGAACATCTCGACGCCGGTGACGACGGTCTTGGTAGTCGGCTTGATGCCGACGATTTCGACTTCCTCGCCGACCTTGATGATGCCGCGCTCGACGCGGCCGGTGCACACCGTGCCGCGGCCGGAGATCGAGAACACGTCTTCGACCGGCATCAGGAACGGTTGATCCTTCGGGCGCTCCGGCTGCGGAATGTATTCGTCCACTGCCTTCATCAGCGCCATGATCGACTCTTTGCCGAGCTTCTCATCAGTGCCTTCGAGAGCCTTGAGCGCCGAGCCCTTGATCACCGGAATCTTGTCGCCCGGGAAATTGTACTTGGACAGGAGCTCACGCACTTCGAGCTCGACCAGCTCCAGCAGTTCCGGATCGTCGACCATGTCGACCTTGTTCATGTAGACGACCAGCGCCGGCACGCCGACCTGACGCGCGAGCAGGATGTGCTCGCGGGTCTGCGGCATCGGGCCGTCGGCGGCCGAAACCACCAGAATGGCGCCGTCCATTTGCGCCGCACCGGTGATCATGTTCTTCACGTAGTCGGCGTGACCGGGGCAATCGACATGCGCATAGTGGCGCTTGTCGGTCTCGTACTCGACGTGCGCTGTTGAAATTGTAATGCCGCGCGCCTTCTCTTCCGGCGCCTTGTCGATCTGGTCATAGGCAGTAAACGTAGCGCCGCCCTTCTCGGCCAGGACCTTGGTGATCGCCGCGGTCAACGTGGTCTTGCCGTGGTCGACGTGACCGATCGTTCCGATATTGCAATGCGGCTTGGTTCGCTGGAATTTCTCTTTGGCCATGGAACTCTCCGTTCAGATCCTTCTGTTATCCGTTCCCGATCACGCGAATTTCTTCTGCACTTCGGCCGACACGTTCGCGGGTAGCTCTGAGTAGTGATCGAATTGCATTGTGAATGTGGCGCGGCCCTGAGACATGGACCGCAGATTGTTGACGTAGCCGAACATGTTCATCAGCGGCACCATTGCATTGATCACGTTGGCATTGCCGCGCATGTCCTGGCCCTGAATCTGTCCGCGCCGCGAATTGAGGTCCCCGATGACCGAACCGGTGTAATCCTCCGGCGTCACGACTTCGACCTTCATGATCGGCTCGAGCAAAACCGGCTTGGCCATCTGCAGCGCCTCTTTCAGGCACTGACGCGCGCAGATTTCGAAGGCGAGCGCAGACGAGTCAACGTCGTGGTACTTGCCGTCGATCAGCGTCACCTTGAGATCGACCACCGGGAACCCCGCCACGACGCCCGAGCCGAGTACCGACTCCAGACCCTTCTCGACGCCCGGGACAAACTCCTTCGGCACCGCACCGCCGACGATCTCGTTCTCGAACTCGAACGGTGTGCCGGGCGGCGTGGGCTCGGCAATAATCTTGACCTGCGCGAATTGGCCCGAGCCGCCGGTCTGTTTCTTGTGGGTGTAGCCGTGTTCGACGCGCTGCGTGATCTTCTCGCGGAACGCGACTTGCGGCGCGCCGATGTTGGCGTCGACTTTGTAGGTCCGCTTGAGGATGTCCACCTTAATGTCGAGATGCAGCTCGCCCATGCCCTTGAGAATGGTCTGCCCGCTCTCCTGATCTGTCGAGACGCGGAATGACGGGTCTTCGGCTGCGAGCTTGGCAAGCGCAACGCCGAGCTTTTCCTGGTCGGCTTTCGACTTCGGCTCGATCGCGATTTCAATGACCGGATCCGGGAATTCCATCTTTTCTAGGATCACGGGCTTCTGCGGGTCGCACAGCGTGTCGCCCGTGCGCACTTCCTTCAGTCCCGCCAGCGCGACGATGTCGCCAGCATAAGCTTCCTTGATGTCCTCGCGGTTGTTCGCATGCATCAGCAGCATGCGGCCGATCCGCTCCTTGCGCTCCTTGGTCGAGTTGATCACGCCGGTGCCGCTGGTGAGCGTGCCTGAATAAATGCGGCAAAACGTGATCGTGCCGACAAAAGGATCGTCCATGATCTTGAAGCCGAGCAAGGCCAGCGGCGCGTCATCTTTCGGCTCGCGCACGACCTCTTCGTCATTGTCGGGGTTGATGCCCTTGATCGGCGGCACGTCGAGCGGGCTCGGCAGATAGTCGACCACCGCATCGAGCAGCGGCTGCACGCCCTTGTTCTTGAAAGCGGAGCCGCACAGCACCGGAAAGAACGCGCCGGTGATCACGGCCTTACGGATCAACTTCTTGATCGTGGCCTCGTCGGGCAGCTTGCCCTCGAGATAGGCAGTGGTGGCGTCGTCATCGAGCTCGACCGCCGCTTCGATCATTTCCTCACGATATTTTTTGGCCTCGTCGAGCATGTCGGCTGGAACGTCGATGTCATGATATTTGGCGCCGAGGGATTCATCGTCCCACACCACGCCCTTCATGCGCACCAGATCCACAATGCCTTTGAAATTCTGCTCGGATCCGATCGGCAGCTGAATCGCTACCGGCTTTGCGCCGAGGCGGGTCTTGATGTCGTCGAGACACTTGAAGAAGTCGGCACCGATCTTGTCCATCTTGTTGGCGAAGACGATGCGCGGGACCTTGTACTTGTCGCCCTGACGCCAGACGGTTTCGGTCTGCGGCTCTACGCCCTGGTTGGAATCGAGAACGCATACCGCGCCGTCGAGCACGCGGAGCGAACGCTCGACTTCGATGGTGAAGTCGACGTGTCCAGGCGTGTCGATGATGTTGAGACGTTTTTCTTTCCAGAAAGCGGTCGTCGCGGCGGACGTAATCGTGATGCCGCGTTCCTGCTCCTGCTCCATCCAATCCATCGTCGCGGCGCCCTCGTGCACCTCGCCGATCTTATGGCTCTTGCCGGTGTAGTAGAGGATCCGCTCAGTCGTCGTCGTCTTTCCGGCATCAATGTGGGCCATGATGCCGAAGTTGCGGTAGTCCTCGATTGGGTGGCTGCGGGGCATAGGGGGTCAGTCCTTGAATCTTTTTTCTGCTGTCACCAGCGGTAATGCGAGAAGGCCCGATTGGCTTCCGCCATCTTGTGGGTGTCCTCGCGCTTCTTGACTGCGTTTCCCCTGTTATTGGATGCATCGAGCAGCTCAGCCGAGAGCCGTTCGGTCATCGTACGTTCGTTGCGGTCGCGCGCGGCCGCGATAATCCAGCGGATGCCCAGTGCCTGGCGGCGCGATGTGCGCACTTCAACCGGCACTTGGTAGGTCGCGCCACCGACACGCCGCGAACGCACCTCGATCGAGGGCATCACGTTGTCGAGCGCCTGCTGGAAGACCGTGATCGGATTCTGCTTGGTCTTGCTCTCGATCGTCTCAAGCGCGCCGTAGACGATTCCTTCCGCCACCGACTTCTTGCCGTCGTACATGATGGCGTTCATGAACTTGCTGACGACGATATTTCCGAACTTCGGGTCCGGGATGATGTCGCGTTTTTCGGCGGCGTGACGGCGGGACATGACGCTGATCCTTACTTGGGCCGTTTCGCGCCGTACTTCGAACGGCGCTGCTTGCGGTTCTTCACTCCCTGTGTGTCGAGCACACCGCGCAGGATGTGGTAGCGCACGCCCGGCAGGTCCTTCACGCGGCCGCCGCGGATCATCACGACCGAATGCTCCTGCAGGTTATGGCCTTCACCCGGAATGTAGCCGATGACCTCAAACCCGTTCGTCAGCCGCACCTTCGCCACCTTCCGCAAAGCCGAATTCGGCTTCTTCGGCGTGGTCGTATAGACGCGCGTGCAGACGCCGCGCTTTTGCGGAGAGGCCTGCAGGGCCGGCACCGTGTTGCGCGCCTTGAGCGGGTGCCGGGGCTTGGCAATCAACTGGTTGATCGTCGGCATCGTTGCCTTTGCTACCTTCGTTTGGGGATGCTGCGCGAACGGAATGGTCCGCACCGCCCCTCGTTCAATTTCGTGCGGACATCACCCTCGTCCGCGTCATTTCGGGCTTATCGCCCCGGCATTGCCGCGCGCGGGTCAATCCCGCGCGTGACTTCGCGCGACTTTCCCACGCGCAAAACGAAATCGCGCCATCCGCCAATCGCGGCAGGGCGCTCCTCCGTTCGGACGGACGCGTTGCGGTTAAGCACCGCGGCCGTTCACTCTCAAAGTCTGACAGGTGCTGTCAGAGGCAGCGTCTGAGCTTCATTCGTCGAGGCGTTGTGCCGATCACTTTTCGAGAAAATGCAACGCTCTCAAAGAGTTAATCGGGTGGCCGTTCCGAGCAAGCAAAGCTCACCGCCTGCCGAAAAGTGTGGGGTATGTATCGGCGTGACTCGTCCAAGTCAAGCAGAAATGGCTGAAAAATCGAGGATTCGGGGCCGTAAGGCTAAGGACAGCTGGTGGTCCTAGTACCTGGTCGCGGGCTCCGGAGCGAGCACCCGCCCTTACGCATGCAGGCCCAAAAAGTCACCTAACTGCAAAGAGCTGACAGTCACGTTTACCGTCATGGTCTGTTCATTGCCGAAATCGAGCGTCTGCGCACCCGGTGCAGCGTTCGTAATCAGGAACTCCAACTCTGTCTGAGAAATGCCTGTCCCGAAATTGAGAAACGACAGATCGATCTTGTCGTTTTGCAAATGGTTGAAATCGGTAATTGTGACATGACCGCCACTGAAGCCGAACGTATCCGCACCCCCATTGCCGGTGAGGGTATCACTCCCGTTATCGCGGGTGCCCCATCCATTGAGCAGGTTGTTGTTATTGTCGCCAATCAATGTGTCGTTGAATTGAGAACCTAGCAAATTGAAATGCTGGCCTTGTACACTGGAAACAAAAACAAAGGTATCGCCCTCGGCTTCACCGGTATTCGACCCCGGGTTAAGTAAGCTCACCGTCACGCCAGCCGTGGCATGCTGATAGCTTGCGACAATCGAGGCGTCGTTCCCAATTACGTTTCCAATCAGCTGGTCGCTGCCGGCCCCGCCTTCAAGAACACTGCTATCACTGCCGGTCAATATATCGGCGTAGGCCGAGCCGCGCACAAATTCGAAATTCGAAATCGTGTCGTGTCCAACCGAGGCGTTACCGTCTGCCGTTTCTGAGACCATATCGACCGTCACGCCGCCCGTCGCGTGTTCATAACTGACGGTATCGTTGCTGCCACCCCCACCGTCCAGCGTATCGTCGCCTGCTCCGCCTTCCAGTACGTTGCCGAAGAAGTTGTTGTCGCCGGTCAGATAGTCGTTACCGACCGAGCCGCGAAGGTTCTCGATATTGATCAGTGTGCCGATGCCAGCCCGAACTGTATCCTGCGGTCCAGATATTGCGAGACTCACCGTCACGCCAACATTTACCGAGACCTGGGGGCACATGGGAATAATCCACCGTGTCGCCATAGACGTAATCGCCATGGGCGTTGGTGAGACCGTTGAATATGTCATTGCCAGTGCCGCTTATAAATGTGTCGCCGCCGAAATTGACCGAATTGTTACCGAAATCGTAATTGGTCATGAAATTGCCGACCGCGCTGTAACTGACCGTGCCGAAAATGGCGTCAAGGCCGCTGCTCGAACTCAATGTTAAATAGTCGCTAATGGCGAGACTGAGCTGACCCGCATCGAAGCTCCATCCGTTCGAGGTTACGAGGATATTGCCAGAGGCCATCATAGATATCGATTTCGTTGACCGGCGCGCGCTGCCGACACTCTTTCAAGTTGCTTGAGGGTGGCGACATCCGCGAGGTAGGTGCGGTCGGCGACTTGCGGATAGCGATCCGCCGAACCGACAATATGGACGTGGCTATCGCAGCGCATTAGTGCCTTCACGCGCGCAGGAACGCGGCAACCGCCTCGCCCGTCTCGCGCGTACCCAGGCGGCCGCCGAGATCGGTCGTCGACTTTTCGGCCGCAATTGCGGCTTCGACCGCTTTCTCAATGGCGCCAGCGGCCGTTTCGAACGATTTGGCCTTGTTGCGGCGGCCATGCCACGCCAGCAACATCGCCGCCGAAAGAATAAGCGACAGCGGGTTCGCGGCGTCTTTGCCAGCGATATCGGGTGCCGAACCATGCGCTGCCTGCGCCATTCCGTGATCGGTGCCGGCATTGAGCGATGCGGCAAGGCCAAGGCTCCCGGACAGCTCAGCCGTCAGGTCGGAAAGGATGTCTCCGTACATATTAGTGGTCACGATGACGTCAAAGCGCTGCGGGTTGCGCACGACATGCGCCATCATCGCGTCAACGATAACGTCATCGACGGTCACCGCGGGAAATTCCCTTGCAACCTCGCGGCATGCCTCGATGAACAATCCATCCGTCACTTTCAGGACGTTGGCCTTGTGCACGATAGTCACCCGCTTGCGCCGGGTCATTGCCAGTTCGAACGCCGTGCGCGCGATCCGCTCGCTGCACGCGCGGGTGATTCGCCGCAAGGAGATGGCAACATCTTTCGTTACCAGCACCTCCCCACTCCCCGCTTCCATATTTCGGTCGGCATAGAATCCTTCGGTATTTTCTCGAGCCACCACGAGATCGAATTCGCCGCAGCGCAAGGGAAATCCGGCATAGGTCCGTGCCGGTCGGATGTTAGCAAAGAGATCAAGGCTCTTTCGCAACATCATCGAGGGATTGATCTCGCCGCGCGCCGGATCCTTGAATTCGAAAGTCGCCGTAGGGCCGAGCATAACGCCGTCGGCCTTGCGCGCCTTCTCGACGATATCGGCATGGATGGTGCTCCCGTGAGCGTGCAAGCCGGCGTGACCGATTTCCGCTTCTTCGATGCGAAGACCGAGACCGAAACGATCGGAGGCTACGCGCAGCACCGATAGCGTGGCAGCGGTAATTTCAGGACCGATGCCGTCACCGGCAAGAACAAGGAGGTTCATTCAACGGATTCCAATGTGCGTG
>DATGDN010000351.1:0-26867 GCA_035310865.1 Pseudolabrys sp.
AGCTTCTGCCAAGCCGAAGGCCAAGACCGGCGACTACGTCGTCAAGGATATTTCGCTCGCGGCCTGGGGTCGCAACGAGATCAATATTGCCGAGACCGAGATGCCGGGTCTCATGGCAACGCGCGAGGAGTACGGCCCGCAGCAGCCGCTGCGCGGCGCCCGGATCGCCGGCTCCCTGCATATGACCATTCAGACCGCGGTGTTGATCGAAACGCTGACGCACCTCGGCGCCGATGTGCGCTGGGCGTCCTGCAACATCTATTCGACGCAGGATCATGCCGCGGCCGCCGTTGCGGAGGCCGGCGTGCCGGTGTTCGCGGTCAAGGGCGAAAGCCTGAAGGAATACTGGGACTACACCCACCGCATCTTCGAATGGCACGACGGCGGCACGCCCAACATGATCCTCGACGATGGCGGCGATGCCACGCTGCTGTTGCACCTCGGCATGCAAGCTGAGAGCGAGGCGGCTGTGCTCAATCATCCCGGCAACGAGGAAGAGGAAGTTCTCTTCGCCGCGATCAAGACGCGGCTGAAGGAACAGCCCGGCTGGTACACCAAGACCTGCAAGGCCATCAAAGGCGTCACCGAAGAGACCACCACCGGCGTTCATCGGCTTTATCAGATGGCCAAGGAAGGTCGCCTGATGTTCCCGGCGATCAACGTCAACGACAGCGTCACGAAATCGAAGTTCGATAACCTTTACGGCTGCCGCGAGTCGCTTGTCGACGGCATTCGCCGCGGCACCGACGTGATGATGGCCGGCAAGGTCGCGATGGTTGCCGGATTCGGCGATGTCGGCAAAGGCTCGGCCGCGTCACTGCGCCAGGCCGGCTGCCGCGTGATGGTATCCGAGGTCGATCCGATCTGCGCGTTGCAAGCGGCGATGGAGGGCTACGAAGTTGTCACCATGGAAGATGCCGCGCCGCGTGCGGATATCTTCGTCACCGCCACGGGCAATGTCGACGTGATCACCCTTGATCACATGCGCAAGATGAAACACCGCGCGATCGTCTGCAACATCGGCCACTTCGACAGCGAGATCCAGATCGCGGCCTTGCGTAACATGAAGTGGCACAACATCAAGCCGCAGGTGGACGAGGTCGAATTTCCCGACGGAAAGCGCATCATCCTGTTGTCTGAAGGCCGCCTGGTGAACCTCGGCAATGCCATGGGGCATCCGAGCTTCGTAATGTCCTCGTCGTTCACCAACCAAACGCTGGCGCAGATTGAATTGTGGACCAACCCGGGTAAGTACAAGAACCAGGTCTATACGCTGCCAAAGCAGCTCGACGAGAAGGTCGCGCGGCTCCATCTCGACAAGATCGGTGTGAAGCTTACCAAGCTCAGCGACAAGCAATCGTCCTACATCGGCGTGCCGCAGGCTGGTCCGTTCAAGAGCGATCACTACCGCTACTAATCGCAGCAACGCCCTCCGCTCATTCCCGTGAAAGCGGGAATCCAGCCTTTTCACTTTTAACGAAAAAAGGTCTGGGTCCCCGCTTTCGCGGGGACGAGCGGAAAGTAGTCGCGCTCCGCTCCTTGCCGCCCTTAGTCCCGGGTGTTATCTGCCGCGCCATGACGGCGTCTCCGATCCAGAATATCCGCAACTTCTCCATCGTTGCGCACATCGACCACGGCAAGTCCACGCTCGCCGACAGGCTGATTCAGCTTACCGGCGGCCTGGAAGAGCGCGAAATGAAGGAGCAGGTGCTCGATTCCATGGATATCGAGCGCGAGCGCGGCATTACCATCAAGGCGCAGACGGTACGGCTCAACTACAAGGCGCGCGACGGCAAGAGCTATGTGCTCAATTTGATCGACACGCCCGGCCATGTCGACTTCGCCTATGAGGTCAACCGGTCGCTGGCCGCATGCGAAGGCTCGCTTCTGGTCGTGGATGCGAGTCAGGGCGTGGAGGCACAGACCCTGGCGAACGTCTACCAGGCCATCGACAACGGCCACGAGATCGTGCCGGTGCTCAACAAGGTCGATCTCCCTGCCGCTGAGCCAGCGAAGGTCAAGCAGCAGATCGAGGACGTGATCGGGCTGGATGCCAGCAATGCAATCGAGATTTCCGCCAAGACCGGATTGAACGTACCGGAGGTGCTGGAGGCGATCGTCACGCGGCTACCGCCGCCCAAGGGCGACCGCGACGCGACGCTCAAGGCGCTGCTGGTCGACAGCTGGTACGACGTTTATCTTGGCGTCGTCGTGCTGGTGCGCATCGTCGACGGCGTGCTCAAAAAGGGCATGCGCATCCGCATGATGGGCACCAACTCTGCCTATGACGTGGACCGCACGGGCGTCTTCACGCCAAAGCTCACGCCGGTCGATGAACTCGGCCCCGGCGAGATCGGCATGCTTACCGCCTCGATCAAGGAAGTGGCCGACACCCGCGTCGGCGACACTATCACCGACGACCGCAAGCCAATCGAGCAGCCGCTGCCCGGCTTCCGTCCCGCGGTGCCGGTGGTGTTCTGCGGCCTGTTTCCGGTCGATGCCGCGCAGTTCGAGGAATTGCGCGCCGCCATGGGCCGGCTGCGCCTCAACGACGCCAGTTTCTCCTACGAGATGGAAACGAGCGCCGCGCTCGGGTTCGGCTTCCGCTGCGGCTTCCTCGGATTGCTGCACCTGGAGATCATCCAGGAGCGACTGTCGCGCGAGTTCAATCTAGACCTGATCGCCACCGCGCCGTCGGTGATCTACAAGATGGCGCTGCGCAACGGCACTGAGATCGAGATCCACAATCCGGTCGACATGCCGGACCCGACGCAGATCCTGGAAATGCAGGAGCCGTGGATCGAAGCGACGATTCTCACGCCCGACGAATATCTCGGCTCGGTGCTCAAGCTCTGCCAGGACCGGCGCGGCGAGCAGAAGGAACTCACTTACGTCGGCAACCGCGCAATGATGAAATACAATCTGCCGCTCAACGAGGTCGTGTTCGATTTCTACGACCGGCTCAAATCGGTCTCGCGCGGGTACGCCTCGTTCGACTATCACCTGACCGACTACAGGCCTGCAGATCTTGTGAAATTGCAGATGCTGGTCAACAGCGAGCCGGTCGATGCGCTCGCCATGCTGGTGCACCGTACCCGCGCGGAAAGCCGCGGCCGCGCCATGGCGGAAAAGCTCAAGGAGCTCATCCCGCCGCACATGTTCCAGGTGCCGATCCAGGCCGCGATCGGCGGCAAGATCATCGCGCGCGAGACCGTGCGCGCCTTCCGCAAGGATGTCACCGCCAAGTGCTACGGCGGCGACGCAACGCGCAAGCGCAAGCTGCTCGACAAGCAGAAGGAAGGCAAAAAGCGGATGCGGCAATTCGGCAAGGTCGACATTCCGCAGGAAGCATTTATCGCCGCGCTGAAGGTGGACGTTTAGTCCGACCGGAACTTGCAATTCGTGCGCGCGTTCAACCTTTTGTATCACCACGGGAGGTTTGGTTCCATGCCGCGCGGAAGCAAAGCCAAATACACCCGCAAGCAAAAGCGCAAAGCGCGTCACATCGAAAAAGGTTATGAGCGGCGCGGTGTGTCGCGTCGCGAAGCCGAGCGCCGTGCCTGGGCGACCGTCAACCGCGAATCGGGCGGCGGCAAGAAGAGCGGCTCGGGCCGCGGCAAGAAGGAAAGCCACGCCTCCTCGCGCAAGGGCGGACGCAAAGGCGGCCATGCATCGGCGCGCCGGTCGGCGGCTGCGCGCTCGCGCTCGGCCCGCAAGGCCGCCCGCACCCGCAAGCGCCGCGGTCACTAGCCGCGTTAGCGCATATAGGGCCGGCTGCCGAAAATGCTGCGCGGTGCGGGAGGACCCCCGCGTGCCTCGGGTTCGCGCGCCCGGACCCGAGCCGGCGGACCCTCGCCCGTCACGACAATTCGCGTATCCTTCAGGTTCTCTTTTACCAACGCGAACAGGACGGCAGCATTTTCCGGGTGGAGCCGGATGCAGCCGTGCGAGGCCGGCCGGCCAAGATGTGAAATCTCATAGCTGCCGTGAATCGCATAGCCGCCGTTGAAGAAGATCGAATAGGGCATCGGCGACCAGTCGTATTGGCGCGAGAACCATTTGCGCGCTAGCCATTGTGGCCGGTAGCTGCCGTTCGGCGTGCGGTAGCCCCAGCGCGCGGTCGACACAGGCCATTGGTAGCGCTGGAAGCCGTCGACCGCGACCGTGAGACGTTGCGCCGTCTTGTCGACCGTCACCACGATCTCGGCGTGCGCCGGGGCGCAATACAGCAGGACGACCGTGACGAGAGCGAAAACAGGGCGTAGCAAGGTCGCCTCCAGAACAAAACCTATGACCTGAAGTGACAGGATTTCTTTAATTTAGATCAAAGCACTGCGGCCCAACGCATTTGTGCCGCCTGGCAGGATTGGAACACCGCCATGTGCGCCCACGCTATTATTGCCCAAGTTATGATAAACTTTAGACGGAGGCGGAATCGCCAGATCGGAAAGGCCATGTTCGCGCGAAAGATTGTGACCCTATTCGCCTTGTCCGTCGTGATCGCTGCCGGCATCATCGCCGCTGCGGAACGCCCCGCTATTGCGCAGCGCGCGGCGAACGCAGCGCCCTCACCCCTGCCCCCAGAGAAGCCCGCGATGACAGAGCAGGCCCGCGAGAAATCGGTGCCGGCCAAGCTGCTGTTCGGCGAGAAAAAGCTGCCGTCGCTCGGGAAGGCGACGGCGATCGGGTATTATCCGCGCGGTTGTCTCGCCGGCGGTGTCGAACTGCCAGTCAATGGGCCGACCTGGCAGGTGATGCGGCTGTCACGCAATCGTAACTGGGGCCATCCCAGCCTCGTCCATTTCCTGGAAAGATTCGCCCCGCTCGCCGCCAAAGCGACGGGTTGGCACGGCATCCTGGTCGGCGACATGGCGCAGCCGCGCGGTGGACCTACGGTGTCGGACCACGCGAGCCACCAGACCGGCCTCGACGTCGACATCTGGTTCATGCCAATGCCGGATCGCATCTTGAGCAAGGATGAGCGCGAGAAAATCCAGGCCAGCAATCTCGTTTCCGCTGACTGGAAACATCTCAATGCGCAGACCTGGACGCCGCAGCATGTCGCTTTCATCAAGACTGCCGCCGAGCAGCCCGAGGTCGAGCGTGTGCTGGTGAATGCTGCGATCAAGAAGGAACTGTGCCGGGTCGAAGACAAAAACCACAACGGCTGGATGGCCAAGGTGCGTCCCTGGTACGGTCATCACGATCACATCCATGTGCGGCTAAAATGTCCTGCGGATTCGCCGAACTGCCGACCGCAGCCGCCCGTGTCTGGCGGCGACGGCTGCGGCGACAAGGAACTCGCTTATTGGTTCTCCGATAAGGTACTGCCCCCAAGGAAGCCGGGTCCGCCAGGAAGGCAGGTGATGCTCGCCGATCTGCCGGCTGCCTGCAAAACCGTGCTCGAGGCGCCCGACAATAAAACGAGCGTCGCTACCGACAATCGCAAATAGCTGCTGCGCAGTTTTTCGTTCAACGCCGATGTCCAAGAGCACCAGCAACCCCGGTTCGATCAGGCGCGACGATCTGCCGATCCTTTCCGCGCTCGAACGCAAGGTGCTCTGGCTTGCAAGCTGGATGATCCACAATGCCAATCATCTGCGCGAGAACGACGACGGCTTGAAGGTCGGCGGCCACCAGGCATCGAGCGCCTCGCTCGCAACCATCATGACCGCGCTCTATTTCGACGTTCTGCGTCTGCAGGACCGCGTCGCCGTAAAGCCGCACGCCAGCCCGATTTTTCACGCCATCCAGTATCTGCTTGGCCATCAAACGCGCGAGCGGCTGGAAGCGTTTCGCGGCTACAAAGGAGCCCAGAGTTACCCCTCGCGCACCAAAGACGTTGACGACGTCGATTTCTCGACCGGATCGGTTGGCCTGGGCGTCGCGCAGACACTGTTCTCTTCGCTGACGCAGGATTACGTGCGCGCGCATGGCTGGGGCCTGGCGCGGCCGGAAGGTCGCATGGTCGCGCTGGTTGGCGACGCCGAGCTCGACGAGGGCAACATCTTCGAGGCGTTGCTGGAAGGCTGGAAACAGGGTCTGCGTAACTGCTGGTGGATCATCGACTACAATCGCCAGAGCCTCGACGCCGTGGTGCGCGAAGGATTGTGGGAACGCTACGAACAGCTTTTCAAGAACTTCGGCTGGAACGTCGCGATCGTAAAGTACGGCTCCCTTCAGCAGGCCGCCTTCAAAGAGCCCGGCGGCGAAACGCTGCGCCGATGGATCGACAATTGTCCCAACCAACTTTATTCGGCGCTGGTGTTTGCCGGCGGCTCCGCCTGGCGCAAGCGGCTCAACGACGAAATCGGCGACCAGGGTGAGGTCAGCCGGCTGATCGCAAGGCGGAGCGACGAAGAACTCGCGGCGTTGATGAACAATCTCGGCGGCCACGACCTGCCGTCCGTGCTCGATGCTTTCCACTCAGCCGATCCGGAAAAGCCGACCTGTTTCATCTGTTACACGGTCAAGGGATTCGGGCTGCCCTTCGCCGGCCACAAGGACAACCACGCGGGCCTGATGACGCCGCAGCAGATGGAGACATTCCGTCAGGCCATGAGCGTGCGGCCTGGACACGAGTGGGACAAGTTTGAAGGTCTCGCGCCTGCGGCCGAGCAGCTCCAGTCGTTCCTCCAGCGCGTGCCAATCGCCGCCGCAAGCTCACGGCGCCTCACTGCGCCTGCCGTCGAAGTGCCGGATAGTCTTGCTGTTACAATTCAGCCGGTCATGTCCACACAAACCGGCTTCGGCGCCCTCCTCAACGAAATCGGGCGCGCCGACGGCGATTTCGCGCGCCGCATTGTGACCACGTCGCCAGATGTGACCGTGTCAACCAACCTCGGGCCTTGGGTGAACCGGCGAGGCCTGTTCGCGCGTCAGGCGATGGCCGATACATTCAAGCGCGAGCATATTCCTTCGACGTTCAACTGGGAGTTCTCGCCGAAGGGCCAGCACATCGAGCTCGGTATCGCCGAGATGAACTTGTTCATCCTGCTGTCGGCGCTCGGCCTGTCGCACACGATCAACGGCGAACGCCTGCTTCCGATCGGCACGTTGTACGACCCCTTCATCGCGCGCGGCCTCGATGCGCTCAACTACGCCTGTTACCAGGACGCACGATTTATCGTCGTTGCGACGCCGTCCGGAATCACGCTGGCAGGTGAAGGTGGCGCACATCAGTCGATCGCCGAACCGCTGATCGGACTTGCCCAGGACGGGCTGGCCAGCTTCGAGCCGGCCTATGTCGATGAGCTTGCCGCGATCATGCGTTGGGCTTTCACGTACATCCAGAAAGACGGCGATGCAGCGCCATCGGAGCGCAACTGGCTGCGTGATGAGACGGGCGGCTCGGTCTATCTGCGGCTCTCGACGCGGCCGATCGAGCAGATCCGGCGCCCGATGACGCCGGAATTGCAGCAGCAGGTTGTCGATGGAGCCTATTGGCACCGCGAACCGGGCCCGAATTGCCAGGTTGTCGTTGCCTATACCGGCGCGGTGGCACCGGAAGCGATCGAGGCCATCGGCTTGATGGCGGAAGACCGCCGCGACGTCGGCCTGCTGGCAATCACGTCAGCCGACCGCCTCAACGCCGGTTGGACCGCTGCGCAGCGCGCCCGGGAGCGCGGCCTCGTTCATGCGCGCTCGCATATCGAGCGGTTGCTCGCCGAGGTGCCTGCGCATTGCGGCATCGTCAGCGTGCTCGACGGACATCCGGCAACGTTGGCATGGCTTGGAGCGGTTGCCGGTCATCGTGTGCGTCCGCTCGGCGTCGAGCATTTCGGTCAGACGGGGTCGCTCGCGGAGCTCTATCGGCACTATGGCATCGATGCCAACGCCATCGTCGCGGCGGCACAGGCGATCGCGCCCGGCCGCCCGATTCGGCACCTCAAAGCGCTGCCTTGAACCAGCGCTACATCATCATGCCCATTCCGAACAGCATTGCCGGAACAGCAAGAATGACAACCCAGACGACGATCGCGCACACGATGACCGCAATCGTGTAGATTAGCGCGTTGCTTGCCGCCGGCCGCATCAACACGGCGATGCCGGTGTAAAGCAGGTACAGGCTGTACAGGCCGAGGATCGATAAAAAGCTCAGTACCGGAAGGAGATTGAACACGCCGGCGAGCCAGGCCGCGGTCGGCGCGTAGGCCGATACTTTCATGGCGCTTTCAAGATTCTTGCGTGCGCCGAATGTGCCGGCGAGGAAATCGATAATGTAACCGACGACAAAGACGCCAACCAGCGTCAACACATAGACGACGACGGCACGAACAAGCCCGATACCGATACCCAGACGATACGACCCGAAGCCGATGATCGACGTCCCGATGAAAGTGCAGATTGGTGGAATCGCGGCCACGATCGCAACATAGTTCGAAAACAGATAGCCGGCGTCGCCCCGTTCAGATTCGATCTTCGCCCATTCCATTTTAGGTTGCAGCAAGATCCCCTTGATTCTCTCCACGAGATTCATGACACCCCTCCGTTGATCTGCGGTGACTATAAACGTTTTTGATCCTCCAAAATCATCGCCGCCCCCTTTTCCGCAATCATTATTGTCGGCGAATTGGTATTGCCGGACGTAATCGACGGCATGACTGAGGCATCCGCCACGCGCAGCCTATCTATCCCGATCAACCGGAGCCGTGCGTCGACGACTGCGCGCATGTCGTCGTCGCGCCCCATTCGGGCCGTGCCTACGGGATGGAAAATCGTGGTCCCAATGTCGCCCGCCGCCTTGATCAAGCCGGCCTCGTCATCGTCGCGTGCCTTTTCTCCAGGGAGGTATTCCACCGGCGCGTATTTCTGCAATGCAGGCTGCCCTACGATCCTGCGTGTGACCCGGATCGAATCGGCAGCGACGCGCTGGTCTTCCGGCGTCGACAGATAGTTCGGCCTGATGGCTGGCGGCGTTCCGGGATCTGCGGATTTGAGGGTGAGCGCGCCGCGGCTGGTCGGGCGGATATTGGCCACACTCGCGGTAAACGCCGGAAACGGATGGAGCGGCTCGCCAAACTTGTCGAGCGAAAGCGGCTGCACGTGATATTGGATATTGGCACGGTCCTGTGTCGAGTCCGACCTGGTAAAGGCGCCGAGTTGTGATGGCGCCATCGTCATCGGCCCGCGCCGGCGAAATGCGTAATTGAGCCCCATGCCGAACCGGTTCAACATCGACGCGTAAGTCTCATTCAGCGTCTTCACGCCCGACACCTTGAAGATCATGCGCAGCTGCAAATGATCGTGCAGATTGGCGCCGACGCCCGGCTTGTCGAGCGCAACCGGAATGCCAAGTTCAGACAATTGCGCGGCCGGGCCTATCCCTGAAAGCATCAGGATGTGCGGCGACCCGATGGCGCCCGCCGCCAGGATCACTTCGCCCCGGCATCGTGCGACGCGCTCCTCGCCATTCTGCCGCCAGCGGACGCCGGTCGCGCGCCTGCCGTTCAACTCCAACCCCTCGACAAGGCACCCGGTTTCAAGCCGAAGGTTTTTCCGGTGCAGGGCCGGCTTCAGGAATCCGCGCGCCGCCGACCAGCGGCGACCACGCTTTTGATTGACGTGGAAGTAGCAGATGCCTTCGTTGTCGCCGGTGTTGAAATCGTCGACCGTGGGAATGCCATATTGATTTGCCGCCGCCCGGAATGCGTCAAGGATTTCCCAACTCAAGCGCGGGTATTCGACCCGCCATTCACCACCCGTCGCGTGGTGCTCGCTTTTCAGGAAATGGTCGACGTGCTTGCGAAAGTAGGGCTGCACATCGTCCCACGACCAGCCCGGCAGGCCGAGCTGGCGCCAATTGTCGTAATCGGCGGACTGGCCGAGCATGTAGATCATACCGTTGATGGCGGACGAGCCGCCGACCACCCTGCCGCGCGGGTAGTTCAGGCTGCGCCCGTTCAGGCCCGGTTCCGCTTCGGTTTTGAGCAGCCAATCGGCGCGTGGATTGCCGATCGCAAACAGGTAGCCCACCGGAATGTGAAACCAGATCCAGTTGTCCTTGCCGCCAGCCTCCAGCAGCAACACCCGATTTGATGGATCGGCCGACAACCTGTTGGCCAGCACGCAGCCGGCCGAGCCGGCGCCCACGATAATGTAATCAAACTCGCCGTTCATTGATCCGAATTCCAGCACACGGCGCCCTGGACCCAGGGCGGGTCAACAGCCTCAATATACGCCGAACAGTTTGAGGCCGGCGACAATCAAGACAAGCCCAAGCGCCCGGCGGATATAGATCACCGAAAACTTCGTGCCGAAAGCCGTTCCCACCAGGGCCCCTAGCATGACCGCCACGATATAGATCGGCAGCTCCGGCGGGAGCGAACGGACCGTCGCGAGGTTGCCGAGCAATCCCGCGATCGAGTTGCCTAAAATAAAGACAGCCGCGATGCCGGACGTCGTCCGCAGATCGGACCAGGCGAGAAAGATGATCACCGGCGACAAAAAGATTCCGCCGCCTGTTCCCGTCAGTCCCGATAGAAACCCGATGCCAATGCCGAGCAGAATGCTGAGCCAGATCGGCGGATCCTGCACCTTGCGGCCGGCATAAATGTGTGCCGCCCAGAACATCCTGAGGCCGGACAGAATGAGCACAATGCCTACGATGGCCCGGTAATATTCGCCCGGGAGCTGGATCCCGCCGCCGACAAACGCGAACGGCAAGGAGCCCAGCAAAAACGGCCATACCACGCGCCAACGGAAATAGCCGGCATGCGCATAGCGATAGGATGCAAAGGTGGCGACCAAAATATTCAATGTCAGGGCCGTCGGCCGCATCACGGACGGCGGAACGGAAAACAGGGCCATCAATGCGATATAGGCCGAGGCGCCGGCATGGCCGACGGAGGAATAAAGTGCCGCGCCCAGGAACATGCAGGCGGCAAGTGAGAGGTGGAGAAGGTCGGGCATGAGATTCCGATGGCGCGACGCGAGCGCGTTGCAAGCTCGAATTTCGAAATGAGGCGCCCCACAAGGCCATCGTCTCGGGGCATGCACGGCCGCTTACGGCGACCGTAGCAATCGTAACAAACACAGCCCGGCTGTCTATAGCCGATGCCGCCGGTGTATGTTCGCTCCATGTTCCCACCCGAGCGAATCGTCTGCCTGACCGAAGAAACGGTCGAGACCCTTTATCTCCTTGGCGAAGACCGTCGCATCGTCGGCGTGTCCGGCTATGCCGTCCGGCCGCCGCAGGTCCGGCGCGAGAAACCGCGTGTCTCGGCTTTTATTTCGGCCGACGTGCCAAAGATTCTCGACCTGAAACCGGATCTGGTGCTCACATTTTCAGATTTGCAGGCGGATATCGTCGCCGAATTGGTCCGCAAGAATATCGCCGTGCACGCATTCAACCAGCGCGACGTTGCCGGCATCCTCGACATGATCCGTACGCTCGGCGCGCTCGCCGGCGCATCGGAAAAAGCCGACGTACTCGCCCGCTCCCTGGCTGCGCACGTCGATGCGGTGCACGAGCGAGCGCTGCAATTGCCGTGTCGACCGCGCGTTTATTTCGAGGAATGGGACGAACCGATGATTTCCGGCATTGCCTGGGTGTCGGAATTAATAGAAGCCGCCGGCGGGATGGAAGTGTTTCCGCAGCTTGCCGCGCGCAAGAACGCCAAGGATCGGATTGTATCGGCTGAACAGGTGATCGCCGCACAGCCGGACATTATTGTGGGCTCCTGGTGCGGAAAGAAGTTCGTGCCGGACAAAGTCGCTGCGCGACCTGGCTTTCAGCAGGTTCCTGCCGTTGCGAATGGCTGGCTGTGCGAGATCAAATCTACCCTCATTTTGCAGCCGGGACCCGCCGCGCTTACGGACGGCCTCGATCAGCTGGCGGCGATCTTTGCCGAATGGACTATTTCGGCGCGATAGCAATTCGGGTCGCGATCGTGCTATGGACTGACAACCGCAACGCAACAGGATCCGACGGCGATGCAGCCGACCAATAAGCGCGCAAAACTCTGGATGGACTTGCTGCTGGTGGCTTTTTTGATTGGCCTGAATGTTGTCGCCCGACTGCTGCCGCACGCACCAGGTTTTTTGCCGGTGGCAGCAAGCGGTCTTTTCGCTGCGCGTGTCCTGGGTACTCCGGTCCTCGCACTCCTTGTACCCGTGCTCGGCATGATTTTGAGCGACGTGGCGCTGCCAGGAGAGGACTGGCGCATTCAGGCCGTGGGCTTTGCTGCCATCGCGATCCCGGCGCTGGCCGGCATGGCGACACGCCGCTGGCACGGCATAGTCCCAGTGGTAGCCACCATGGTCCCGTGCTCCGTTCTCTTTTTCCTGATGTCGAATGGCGCGGTGTGGGCCTTCAGCGGCATGTATCCGCTCACCTGGCAGGGCCTCGTTCAGTGTTACGTGGTGGCGTTGCCGTTTCTGGATAAGACTGTGCTCGGCGATCTGTTCTGGATTGCCGTGCTTTTCGGCGGTGCCTGGCTGGTGCAGCGCGCACCGGCGCTGTCACGGCGCGCGCTCTAGCCCAGGTATTTCTGAATCCGTTTCCAGAGCGATTCGACGCGGCCTGCCAGCCCCGCCGATTCCTCTGGCTCCGCCAGCCTCAGGCCGACTGTCGTCACGCGGCCGCCTTCGACCTTGTGGGCGAGCAGCGCAATCGGCCCCAGTTCGACAATGTCGCCTGTTTTTATGCGACGCCGTAACTGTTGGCTGAAGTAGTCGGCGATCGACACCTCCATATGGTCGGCAGCTACCTGCAGACCGTATATCTCGGCCAAGGCGCCGAGCGTCGCCGTTCCCGGAACGAAGAAATCGCCTAGCAGAGCCGGGTCCGGTGCGCGGGGCGGCGGCATTTTGACGAAAAAGCGATCCAGCGCCTGGGCCTTTTCCGGCGGCGCCAACAAGTAGACGTAGTCGCCTTCGCGTACCGGATGCGCTTCTGCCGGAGTGAGAATCTCCTCGTTGCGGATGACCAGCGTCGGCCGCGCCCAGTTCGGGATCAACCCGCGTCGCAGGAACGGGCTGTTGGCGGGCACTGGATAACCGACAATTTCGCGCGCCATCTGGCCGGGCAGATCGAGCTCAACCCGGCTCGGCAACGGATCAGAGCGCGCGAATGAAATGCCGAGCTTGCGCGCGGCGAGTGCCACCGTCCATCCTTGGATAAGGAGTGACGACAGCACCACCACGAAGGCGATGTCAAAATACAGATAGGCAGCGGGCAAGCCGACCAGTAGCGGGATCGATGCAAGGAAAATGGCAACGGCGCCGCGCAGTCCCACCCAGGAGATGAACACCATCTCGCGCAACTGAAATTTGAACGGCGCCAGGCACAGAAAGACCGCCGCAGGCCGGGCGACCAGCATCAGGACCAGTGCCACCGCTGCGGCGCCAATCAAGCTTTCGGCGAGCCGCTGCGGCCACGCCAGCAGGCCGAGCAGCACGAACATCACGATCTGCGCCAGCCACGTGACGGCATCGAGGAAGACGACGACGGAATTGTGTGCACGCGTCTGCTTGTTGCCGACCACGAGACCGGCGAGATAGACCGCCAGAAATCCCGAGGAGTGCAACGCGTTGGCAAAGGCAAAGACAACCAGCGCGCTTACCGCCACGAAGGGAGCATGCAGGCCCTGCGCCAGCCCGAGCCGGTTCAGAACCCACGCGATGATCTGCCCACCGAAGAAACCGATGATGCAGCCGAGGATGGTGTCACGGAGGAAGACCGCCAAAATGTGCGACCAGCTCTGGTCGCCGATAAGCAGCATTTCAATCAGCAGCAGGGTCAGGAATACGGCAAATGGATCGTTGGTCCCGGATTCCACCTCGAGCGTCGCGCGCACGCGCGGGCGCAACCGCAAGCCGCGCGCGTTGATCAGGAAGAACACCGCAGCCGCGTCGGTCGAGGCCACCACCGCACCCACGAGCAGCGCCTGGGGCCATCCGAGGCCGAGCACAAATTTGGCAACCGGCGCCGTGAGCAGCGTGGTGATCAGCACCCCGACAGTCGCCAGCATCACCGAGGGCGCCAGCACATTGCGGAAGCTGGCGAAACGCGTGCGCAGGCCACCATCGAACAGGATCAATGCCAGCGCGATCGAGCCGACCATGTAGGTCATGCCGACATCGTCGAACTTGATGCCGCCGGGACCGCCCTCGCCGGCCAGCATGCCGACCAGCAAGAACACCAGCAGCAGCGGCGCCCCAAAACGCAGCGCGATCAGGCTCGACAGGATGCCGGCCAGGACCAGCAGGCTGCCCAGCAGAATGGCGATACTGACGGTGTCGAGCGAGCCCATTGCGCGAATCTCCTGCCTTTATAGGAAGGTTTCGCGCGCACAAGAGCAACGGCAAACATTGCCGCTACTCAATGGATCGTCAAAACGCCACCTTGTCGCCGCCCTTGAGCGAGAGGATTTCGCGCGCCTCGTCCGGCTCCGCGATTTCCAACCCGAGGCCTTCGAGGATCTTGCGTACATTGGTGACCTGTTGGGCATTGGATTCGGCCAGCTTGCCGGCGCCGATCCAAAGTGAATCCTCCATACCCACCCGCACATTGCCGCCCATCGCTGCCGCCTGCGCCGCCACCCGCATCTGGTTGGCGCCGGCACCGAGCACCGACCAGTGATAATTGTCGCCGAGCAGGCGGTCAGCGGTGCGCTTCATCATGATGACGTCTTCAGGATGCGCCCCGATGCCGCCGAGAATGCCGAACACCGACTGCACGAAAAACGGCGGCTTGATCACACCGCGGTCAAGGAAATGGCGAAGCGTGTATAGGTGACCGATATCGTAGCACTCGATCTCGAAGCGCGTGTTGTTCTCGGCGCAGGTGGTGAGGATATATTCGATATCGGCGAAGGTGTTCTTGAACATCCCCTTCTTCGACCCTTCGAGATAAGGTTCCTCCCAATCGTATTTGAACTTGCCCTTGTAGCGAGGGATCATCGGATAAAGGCCGAAGTTCATCGTACCCATGTTGAGCGACGCAACTTCGGGCTTGAAGGTCGCTGCCGGGCGGACGCGTTCTTCAGCGGTCATCGTCGGCGCGCCACCGGTGGTGATGTTCACCACGACATTCGACCGCTGCTTGATCACCTTGAGGAATGGAGCAAACGCCTCCGGCGTCTGATCGGGACGGCCGTCTTGCGGGTTGCGCGCGTGGAGGTGGACAATCGCCGCGCCGGCCTCGGCCGCGCCGATGGCGGCATCCGCGATTTCCTGGGCGGTCACCGGCAGATGCGGAGACATCGACGGAGTGTGAATCGAGCCGGTAACAGCACAAGTAATGATGACTTTGCGCGCCTTCGCCATGAGCTTTCCATCCCGATGAAGTGAGTTTTCGATTGGCAAATGGACTTCGTGGTCGATCCTAGAGTATCAGCCGTACAAAAGTCACCTGCACGGAGCCATAGCAAGATCGTGGACTCTAAAACCCCATCGGCAAAGCCGCTGGCCGTCCTCATCGGCGCGCTGTGCGGAATCGGAGCTTCGCTCGGATGGGCCGCAGGGTTCGTAGCCGCCAAGCATGGTGTCGCGATTGGGTTTTCACCGGCTGATCTTGCCCTGCACCGTTTTTTCTGGTCCGGGCTCTTGCTGATACCGCTCGTATTGCGCGAAGGGCTCCCCAACCTCGGCGGCATCGGCTGGGGCCGCGGCATCGTACTGAGCATTCTGTCCGGTCCACCGCAGGCCATGATCGCCTACACGGGCTTCATCCTCGTGCCACTGGGACACGGCACGACAATTCAGCCTGCCTGCGCAGCGCTGTTCGGGTTGGTCCTTGCATCGCTGATCCTGCATGAACAGCCGACTTCCCAGCGTATCATCGGCGGCGCAACGATCATTGCAGGTCTGCTGGTATTCGGCGCCGAAGCGCTCACAACGATCGGCAGTCACGGCGTCGGGGGCGATTTGCTGTTCGCGACCGCCGGTTTGTTCTGGGCAACGTTCGGCACACTGCTGCGGCTGTGGCACGTGTCCGGAATGCGCGCGGTCGCGGTGGTCGGCGCGCTCTCGATTCTGGTCTTCGCGCCTTTGCATGCGTCGTTTGTCGGTTATGACGGCATCCTGCGCATGGGTCTTGCGGAAAACCTTTTGCAAATCGTCGTGCAAGGCCTGTTCGCGGGCGTGCTGCCGATCTATCTTTTCGCACGTACCGTCATCCTTCTCGGAGCCGGCCGCGCGGCGACATTTCCCGCGCTGGTGCCCGGGTTCGCATTGATCATCGGCTATCTCACGCTCGGCATTGTTCCGAGCGTTGCGCAGCTCGCCGGCTTGGCAATTGTCCTCGTCGGATTCCGTTTCGCCCTGCGCTGAGGCTCATTCGGGCCCGGCATATTTTCCGGCGGTCTCCGGGAACATGTTTTTGATGATCTTGAATTTGGAAATGTCGACGGTGGCGTCCATGTGCAGGAAAACGACGGCATCGCGCAGGACTTTTTCGATGCCGAAATCGAGCATGACGCCATTACCGCCATGAAGCTCGACCGCATGCTGGGCAACCTTCATGATTTCTTCCGAGGCAAACATCTTGGCCATGTTGACGAGGATCTCCGCATCCGGCGCATTTTCATCGACCGCTTGCGAGGCGCGGTCGAGTAGTGCACGCACAGCTTCGATCCGCGTTGCCATATCGGCCAGGCGCAACGCGACGGCCTGGTGCTTGATCAGGATGCGGCCGCCCTGGACATAGTTCTGGACGTAGTCGGCCGTGGCTTCGAATGCGCGCACCCCGACTCCAAGATTTTTTGCCGCCTGTATGATCTTGCCTGGGCGGAAATAGACACCGGCAGACCCCATCGCGCTGTCCTGTACCAGCAGGTGATCGTCCGGCACGAACATGTCCTCGAACACCATTTCGCCGTTGTTCATGAAGCGGCAGCCGAGCGTCTCGTTGCAGCGCGCCACCGAAAAACCCTTGGTCTCGCGCGGCACGAGGAATGACGACGTACCCTGCAGCATGCCGACCTTTGTGTTGGTATTGGCATAGACCACATAGAGACTGGCGTCATATCCGTTCGATATGAATTGCTTGCGGCCGTTGATGACCCAACCCCCGTTGGCCTTGACGGCCTTGGTCTGCATCGCGGCTTCCGGCACGTTGTACGGCAGCCAGCGGTCCGAAGCGCCGCGCGGCTCCGTGAGGCAATGCGCCATTAGGAATTTCGGCTCTGCAACCAGCCGCTTGAACCATTTCTCCTGCAGATGACGGGGTGCAAACTGCCGGAGCAGCACCGAGACCTTCCAGTTCTGCACCATCTTGTCGGCGAGGCCCGAATCGCCACGCGCGAGCTCTTCCGCGACGAGCGCGAAGGTCTTGACCTCGGTGCCTTTCTCTAACTCAACCCCGCCAAATTCCTCCGGCACACCGAGGGTGCGGATGCCGATCTTCTCGGCCTCCTCAAGAATGCTCGCCGGCAACCGGTCTTCGGGCACCATCGACCATTCGCGCTGCCAGTTCTGCTTGATGAAGGGGAGAACAATGTCGTCGACGAAATCGCGGCAGCTTTGCCGCATCATCCGTTGTTCTTCGGACAGACCTCGGTCTGCAGCCGAGCGGTCAAGCATTGGTGATGTCCTTCCCTACGCTACTTACAATGGCAAAAACTAAGCGGCCTTCCTGTTTGCAAGGAACTCGCCCATGCGATCGAGCGCCTTCAGGATATTTTGTGTCGAGTTGGCGTAACTCACGCGGATATAACCTTCACCCAGAATGCCGAAATCCGGCCCGCCGATAATGGCAACGCCTGCATCTTCCAGCAGCGCCGAGGCAAGCGCCTTGGCTTTCCACCCGGTGCGCTTGATGTTGGAGAATGCATAGAACGCGCCCTTCGGTGTAGCGCAGGACACTCCGGGCAGTTTATTGAGACCTTCGACCACGACTTTCCGCCGCTTGTCGAATTCCGCAACCATCTTGGTTACTTCGTCCTGTGAACCTTTCAATGCGGCAAGGCCCGCATACTGCGCCGATGCATTGACGCAGGAATGCAGGTTGACGGCAAGCTTGCGTGCATAGTCGTAGAGCTTCCCGGGCCAAACGGCATAGCCGAGCCGCCAGCCGGTCATGGCGTAAGTCTTCGACCAGCCATTAAGCAGAATCAGCCGGTCGCGGATTGACGGGTAGGAAAGCAAGCAGACGTGCGTCTCGCCGTCATAGACCATGTGGTCGTAGATCTCGTCCGACATAACCGCGACGTCAGGCCATTTCTCCAATCCGTCGACAAGTTTGTCGACTTCGGTTTTCGGAGTGACACCGCCCGTCGGATTGGCCGGCGAGTTGAGGATCAGCAATCGCGTGCGCGGCGTGATCAGCTTTAACGTTTCGTCCGCGGAAAATGCAAAGCTATTCTCTTCACGGATCGGCACCGGGATCGGCTTTGCTCCGGTGAACTCAATCATGGAACGGTAAATCGGAAATCCGGGATCTGGATACATGATCTCCGCGCCCGGCTCCCCGAACATCAGGATCGACATGAACATGGTCGGCTTGCCGCCAGGCATGATCATCACACTGTCGGGTGAGACCTCGACCTTGAAGCGCTTCGCGAGATCCGCTGCTACGGCCTCTCGTAGTGGCGGGATTCCATTGGCAGGTGTGTAGCCATGGTGACCGTCACGCAAGGCTTTCACCGCTGCCTCGACGATAAAATCCGGGGTACGGAAATCGGGCTGACCGATGCCGAGATTGATAATGTCGCGACCCTGCGCGGCCAAGGCATTGGCACGGGCAAGCACCGCGAAGGCGTTTTCCTCGCCGATGCGGTCGAAAGCCGCGATTGTACGAAGCATGACTGCAGTCCTCCCGCACGACGCCGTTCGCGGATACCCGCGCCGGCATTTCAGTGAGGAATGCAGTTCAGCCGATCAGGCGGAAAAAATCAAACGCCATCAGGACTTTCGCCAGCTCCTGCTTTCAGGGCTCGCCACCTAAGCGGCCGCTGATGTCCCGCAAGAGCTGGAAGCGGATATTCGGATCAGGATCGTCACCGAGATAGACATCGCCAAAATACAACGGCCCGGCCGGCACCAGATTCGTTCCCCGGTGATACGGATCGGCACGCACCGTCTTCGATGCCACAACGACCTTCTTGTGCTTGCGTGCCTTTTCGGCCGTGGCCGGCGTAGCGAGCGCGAAAGCCGCAGCCAAGGTTGCAACAATGACTTTGAGTGGAAGAGTCGACATGGCGGCCTCCGTGTGAATCAGGACGCCTTCCGCTTAACGAATTGCGCAGGAAGCGCAAAGTAAATGCAACGTCAAATCGATCACAAGTCAGTGTCGGAATAACCAGCCGACCGTGGTGTTTAGCGCCCCCTGTATATTTGCGGCTGGTAAAGGCGCCTCATTCTCAGATGAATGGAGGATGTCGCATGTTGCAATCGCGGTTCTGTTAGAGGCATTGTGGAATCCTCACCCTGTGCAGGACAAATTCATGAGTATCGCCGACAAACGCCGCGCATTCCGCGCACTGCATCAAAGCGGCTGCTTCGTCATTCCCAACCCATGGAACGTCGGGAGTGCGCGCTATCTGCAAGGCCTCGGTTTCAAGGCATTGGCAACGACCAGTTCGGGCTACGCTCATTCGCTCGGCTATTCGGATGGCGACGTCAACCGCGACATGGTGCTGGCGCATTGCCGCGAGATCGTACAGGCCACCGATATCCCGGTGAATGCGGATTTCGAAGGTGGCTATGCCGACGACCCCGACGAAGTCGCCGAGAACGTACGTCTATGCGTGCAGACAGGCGTGGCTGGCTTGTCGATCGAGGACTACACCGATAATGACTCAGATCCTCTCTACGACTTCGACCTGGCGGTAAAACGTGTACGCGCCGCGCGTGATGCAATCGACAAGTCAGGCGGCGACGTCGTGTTTACCGCGCGCACGGAGGGCTTCATCAGGAACCGGCCGGACCTGGACGAAACGATCCGCCGGCTAAAAGCATTCGCCGATGCAGGAGCCGATTGTCTTTATTCGCCCGGCATCAAAACCCGTGAACAGATCATGGCAACGATGAAGGCGGTCGCGCCAAAACCGATCAATTTCCTGAACAGCGGTGCGTTCGGCTATACCGTGAACGACCTTGCCGCGCTCGACGTGCGCCGTATCAGTGTGGGCGGCACACTTGCCCGCGTCGCCATGCATGGCTTCATCCAATCAGCACGGCAGATCGCGCAAGAAGGCAAGTTCGACAGTTTCGCGGGCGTCGTGTCCAATGCCGAATTGAACAAGTTCTTCCACGACGACCTGCCGCGACGGCCGAAGCCGTGAGTGGTCACATCCATCCGACGACCGGACAGCCGATCGGCGCGCCCGTCAATGATCAGCCTGTGCTACGCCCTGGCGCGGTGACGCTCGCAGGCCGATATGGCCGCGTCGAGAAGCTCGCACCCGCGCATGCCGCAACGTTGTGGGACGCCGTCAGAGGTCACGATTCGATCTGGACCTACATGTCGCAATACGACCATTCGCGGACGCCGCGCAATTTTCAGCGTGGGTGGCGCAACGCGCCGCGCTGGATGATCCTTATGCCTACTCCATTGTCGATTCGGCAAATCGTACACTCGGCATTGCGACGCTGATGGACATTCAACCGGACATGCGTGTCATCGAGGTCGGCCACATCGTCTATTCGCCGGCGCTGCAACGCACTCCGCTCGGGACCGAGGCACAATACCTGCTCGCGCGCTATGCGTTCCAAACTCTGGGCTATCGGCGCTACGAGTGGAAATGCAATTCCCACAACGCCGCCTCGCGGCGCGCGGCATTGCGCTATGGCTTCATTTTCGAGGGCGTGTTGCGGCAACACAAGATCGCGAAGGGCCGCAATCGCGACGCGGCTTACTTTTCGATGCTCGACAGCGAATGGCCGGTTCGCAAGCGCAACTTCGAACACTGGCTGTCGCCGGAGAACTTCCCTACCGACGGCAAGCAAAAAGTCAGCCTGCGCGAACTTAACGGCGCAGCCGAATGAGCGTCGGGGCCGCCCCTTCGTCCGGCCTGATCGGGCACCGGCCGTTCGTGCTTTTCTGGCTGGCGCGGCTTGCCTCGACCATGGGCTACCAGATGCTGGCCCTGACGATTGGCTGGCAGGTGTACGAAATCACCAACAGCGCCTTCGATCTTGGGCTCGTCGGCCTGATCCAGTTTGTGCCCGCCGTGATCCTCACGTTGCTGATCGGCCACGCGGCGGACCGCTATGACCGGCGACTGATTGTACGCGCGGCACATGGCGTTTATGCGCTGGCCGCGGTCATGATCACGACAGCACTGCTTGCCGGCGTGCTCAGCCGCAACCTGCTGTTTGCTGCTGTATTTATCATCGGATGCGCGCGCGCATTCGAGATGCCGACCGCGCACGCGCTTGCGCCCACGCTGGTGCCATCGGCCCTGATCTCGCGAGCCGTTGCGGCATGGACCTCAGCCAACCAGACCGCGGTGATTTGCGGCCCCGCACTCGGGGGACTCTTGTACGCGCTCAGCCCCGTGCTGATCGGCCTGATCTGCCTGATCTTCTTCGCTTGCTCGATCACGCTGGTCAGCCTGGTCCGCGCGCGGGTCCGTGCGCTGCCGCGTGACCCGCCGACATTTGCTTCGGTGCTCGCGGGATTCCACTACATCCGCAGCCGGCGCCGGCTGCTCGGTGTGATTACGCTTGATCTTTTCGTGGTTATTCTCGGCGGAGCCACTGCCCTGTTGCCCATCTACGCCAGGGATATCCTGGCAGTCGGGCCAGTTGGGCTGGGCTTGCTGCGCTCGGCGCCGGCTGTCGGCGCGCTGATTACGTCGATCATCTTGTCGCGGCACCCGGTCGAGCAGCATATCGGCCGCAAAATGTTTTCCGTGGTCGGACTCTTTGGGGTGACGACGATCGTCTTCGGACTATCGACTTCGTTTCCAATTTCGCTGCTGGCGCTCGCGATCCTCGGTGCTTCCGATGCGGTAAGCATTGTGATCCGCTTTTCTCTGGTCCAAATCGAAACGCCGGACGAAAAACGCGGTCGCGTAAGCGCAATCAATTATCTGTTCGTCGGATCGTCAAACACGCTCGGTGAGTTCGAATCCGGACTTGTCGCCGCATGGCTCGGGGCGGTGCCTTCTGTCGTCATCGGCGGACTGGGTTCGCTGCTGGTCGCCGGTGTATGGATGGTGTTATTTCCGGACTTGCGCCGGATCGATCGATACGAACCGGCAGACCGTGAGAAAGTGAGGGTGTGATGCACATTCTGATTACCGGCGCCGCCGGTATGATCGGCCGCAAGCTCATCGCAAGGCTGGTCAGGGACGGCAAACTCAATGGTCAGACGATTGACCGGCTTACGCTGATCGATGTCGTCGCCCCGGAAAAGCCGGACGGTTTCGCGGGCGCGGTTGAACTTTCCACGACCGATCTTTCGGCACACGGCGCCGCATCCAAGGCGATTGCCAGCAAGCCGGAAATGATTTTCCATCTCGTCGGCGTCGTTTCAGGCGAGGCCGAAACCGATTTCGAGAAAGGATATCGGGTCAATCTTGACGGCACGCGGACCTTGTTCGAGGCGATTCGCTTGGCTGCCTACAGTCCAAAGGTTGTGTTCACCTCGTCGATCGCCGTTTTCGGCGCACCCTTTCCGCGCTCTATCCCGGACGATTTCCATCTCACCCCGCTCACCTCCTATGGCACGCAGAAGGCCATTTGCGAATTGCTTCTGGCTGACTACACGCGGCGCGGATTTCTCGATGGTATCGGCATCAGGCTGCCGACCATTTGCGTCCGGCCCGGCAAGCCCAACAAGGCCGCCTCCGGGTTCTTTTCTGGAATCATTCGGGAACCATTGGCCGGTCAGGAAGCGATTCTGCCCGTTGCCGACAGCGTGCGGCACACACATGCAAGTCCGCGCGCCGCGGTCGGTTTTCTCATCCACGCCGCCGGCCTGACGCGCGAACAGGTGGGCCCGCGCGTCAACCTTGCCATGCCGGGCGTTTCCTGCACCGTCGGGGAACAGATCGACGCGCTTCGGCGCGTTGCCGGCGACAAAGTGGCCGCCCGCATCCGGCGCGCACCGGATGAGCTTGTCCAACGAATCGTCTCAGGATGGGCAGAGCGAATCGATGCCAAACGCGCACACGAACTTGGATTCAGGGCTGAAGCTACCTTTGACGATATCATCCGTGCGCATATTGACGATGAGCTGGGCGGAAAGATCACAAACTGATGCGTTTGGCCCCTGAACAGAGACCGCAGCGCCAGTTTCTATCAGCTCAATAAGCGCGCGCTTGCGCCGCACGCTGCAAACATTACATTACTGGCCATGACTTACGTCGATGCCGCCGTCGCCCCTTTACGCAAAACCGGCCAGATCAAGATTCACGGCCCCGCCGCTTTCGAAGCGATGCGCAAGGCCGGACAACTTGTTGCGCGCTGCCTTGACATGCTGACAGACCATGTCGCGCCGGGCATGCCGACCGAAAAAATCGACAAGCTTGTTTTTGAATACGCGATGGACCATGGCGCCCTGCCGGCGACGCTCATGTATCGAGGCTATAAAAAGTCGACCTGCACCTCCCTGAATCATGTGGTTTGCCACGGCATTCCCGGCGACAAGCCGCTGAAGGATGGCGATATCGTCAATATCGACGTGACATTAATTCTCGACGGCTGGCACGGCGATTCCAGCCGCATGTTCACGATCGGTGAAATTCCGCGCCGCGCAGAACGCCTGATCGAGGTCACGCACGAAGCGATGATGCGCGGCATCGCCGCGATTCGGCCCGGCGCCACGAGCGGCGACATCGGTCATGCAATCCAGACCTACGTCGAAGCGCAACACATGAGCGTGGTCCGTGACTTCTGCGGTCATGGACTCGGACGCTTGTTTCATGATGAGCCGAACATTGTTCACGTCGGACGCGCGGGCGAAGGCATTGTTCTCAAGCCGGGAATGTTTTTCACGGTAGAGCCGATGATCAATCTTGGCCGTCCGCACGTGAAAGTTCTGTCCGACGGCTGGACTGCGGTGACACGCGATCGCTCGCTCTCGGCGCAGTTCGAGCACACCGTCGGCGTCACGAAGGATGGCGTCGAGGTCTTCACTTTCTCGCCAGCCGGCCTGCACAAGCCGCCCTATAGGCGCTGAAACGAAATTGTCGCTGGAGGACAATCCTCGCGGCTTGTTCTTTCCCTAAATACAATTATTACGTGTGTACAGCGCACGGGCTTATTTCATGGCGGAAACCCCAAACAAAGGTGAGGGATTGGCCGGCCTTGCCCAGGCCGCCCCGCACTATCACGGCCACCGCGAGCGGCTGCGCGCCCGCTTTCGCGAGGCAGGCCCCCGCAGCCGTCAGCGACTACGAATTGCTCGAGCTTGTGCTGTTTCGCGCCGTCCCCCGGCGCGACGTCAAGCCGCTTTCAAAAGATCTGATCGCAAAAATTCGGCTCTTCCCGGAAGTCATCTCGGCACCGCCGGCAAGACTCGCGGAAGTAAAAGGGATGGGAGTGACCGCGATCACCGAGCTCAAAGTCGTCCACGCTGCTGCGGCCCGCCTGGCGCGCGGGCAGGTGCAAAAGCGTCCGGTGTTGTCATCCTGGTCAAACGTCATCGACTATTGCCGCACCACGATGGCCTTCGCCGAAAAGGAACAGTTCCGCGTGCTGTTTCTCGACAAACGCAATCAGCTCATTGTCGATGAAGTGCAGCAGACCGGCACGGTCGATCATACGCCTGTCTATCCGCGCGAGGTCGTCAAGCGCGCGCTCGAACTTTCCGCGACGGCATTGATTCTCGTACACAACCATCCGTCGGGCGATCCGACTCCGTCACACGCTGACATTGAAATGACGCGCACAATAGTCGAGATCGCAAAGCCATTGGGTATTGCGGTGCACGACCATATTATTGTCGGACGCGACGGCCACGCGAGTTTCAAGGGCCTCAAGTTGGTCTAGCCTGGCATGTTCAGGATGAGTATTTCCGTTTTTGATCTGCTGGAATTCAAGAGCGCGCCGGACCCAGCAGGCGCGATCCCGCAATTCTGTGACGGCTGTTTTGATGCCTCCGATACCAGAACAGCACGCTGACCACCGTGAGGTTTGCAAGTCCGCCGAGCGCGGCGTTGCCGTAAGGCAGCAGGTAGGCCCCCGTGAGATCGTAGAAGTACCCAGCCTGATAGCTGCCGAGCCCCATACCGATCCACGCCATCGTCGACACGATCGCTATGGCCGTGCCGCTGATTCGCAGCGGCGCCGCTTCACGGGCGCAGATCAGCAGACAGGTCATCACGCCGGCAAAGCCAAATCCGAAAAGGACCGACAATTGGAAAAGAAGCATGATGTCCTTCGTTTGCGTGAACCAGAACACCACTGACGTCTGCGCCAATGACGCGAGGAAATACGCGGGCAGACCTCCGGTGCGATCAGCCAGCCAGCCAAAGAACAGGCGGCCAAAAACACCGGCAATCATCAGCGACAACAGAAGACCGGCGGCGGTCTGCGGACTGCACCCGAGATCGATTCCCAGCGGTATCAGATGCACCAGCGGGACAGCCATGCAGACGCAGCAAAAGAATCCGGCGACAGAAAGCCAGGCAATACTGATCTTGTGGGGCACGCCCCATTGATTGCCGTCCGACCGATTGGCTCCTTCCGGCGAATGTCCAGCCGCTGGCGGAGGCTTCAGCAAAAACAACAGTGGCAACAGGATCAGAAGGTAGCCCACACCGACGTAGAGTGCCGCGTCACGCCAGCCGACTTCGGTGATCAAAAGGCGAGTGATATACGGCACGACGCCCTGCCCGATCGCCCCACCAGCGGTCACAATTCCAATCGCGAACCCCTTGCGTTGGTCGAACCAAAGCCCAGCGATGGCGACCATCGGGGCAAACAATGGGGCAAAGCCAAGTGCGCCGATCAGAAAGTAAACGAGATAAAGCGCCCACAGATTGCTCTGCCAGCGCAATGCAATCAGCCCAAACGAAATAGCAAAGGCCCCAAGGTATCCGACCTTACGGGCGCCGATGCGATCGGAAAGACTGCCCCAGACGATGCCGCCGATCGCGCAGCCGACGGTCAGGAGCGTGAAGGCCATCGAGATATCGGCACGAGACCATCCGAATTCCTGCTCGAACGGCTTCATGAAAACCGAGATGGTGCTATTCGTTCCGAAGCCCAGCGTCAGACAGATCGTCGCCACGCCGACAATGACCCAGCCATAGGGCCGCTCGGCGAATTGATCATTCCCAATGGTGCTCAAAGTATCACTCTCCCAGGATCCTTGACTGGTTCGGCTGGGAGCAAATTGCACCAAACGCGGGCGCGAGGCCTCTAGGAATGCTTGATTTGCTCTTGAGATTGCCGCGATTTATGGGCCAGAGGGTCCAAACGCCGGAGAAAGAGTGACGGACAATCCGCAGAAAAGTACGAAAGTCGCTGCTGCGAATTTGCGCCGCGCTACAAGGGACCTGCCACTGATCTGACGGCTACTGTCGCACCAGCGTGATCTGGTCCGCGGTCTCGGGCATCCGGCGCCAGGTCGTGCTGTCAACTTCCTCGAAACGCCAAGGATTGCCGCGCGCCGGCACCAGCATCAACTCGTCGCGATCGATGCGCCATTGCGTGAAATTGACCCGCGCAATGGCTGCGTCACAGCCGGGCTTGACGGTCACAGCCAGGCCCTCGGCTGCCTTTGTCATTGCCAGCGTCAGCAGGCACACAGGCGCGCCTCCCCTGCGCACGATCGCCCAATCGCCGGCAACTTGCTCCGCAGGTTTCGGCGGCGCCGCCGCGGCGGCAGCATTCTGCAGGAAGAGAACGCCGACCCCGGGCGTCGGCGCCTCGAAGATTCCGTCTTCGACCTCGCTGAACTCGACAAGCGATCGTCCGCGCGCATCCACGAAATACAACAGGTCGTTTTCAGGAAATCGCCAGCCCGC
>DATGDN010000352.1:0-2632 GCA_035310865.1 Pseudolabrys sp.
CCGGAACGTTACCTTGCGGCTGACGCATACCCTGCGCGGAGGAGATCTTGTGGCGCGTCTTGGCGGCGATGAGTTCGCGGTGATCTCCTCGGTCGCAGGCGACAGCGAGAAGATGATGGGCCTCGCGCAACGCATTATCTCGGCGATCTGCTCGCCGTACTCTATCAGCGGGCAGAATATCATCATCGGCTCTTCGATCGGCATCGCCGTCATCGAAAAGAACTGTGGTACTGCAACCGACATCATGCGCTATGCCGACATGGCGCTTTATCGCGCCAAGAACGAAGGGCGCAACCGGGCCTGCATCTACGACGACGCCATGGACGCCGGTCTTTCCACGCGCAAGCTGCTCGAGGCGGATCTGCGCGAAGCGATCGAGAACGATCACCTGCAGCTCCTGTATCAGCCCGTCGTCAACAAGAGCGGCGAAACCGTGGTCGGTGTCGAGGCGCTCTGCCGCTGGAACCATCCGATCCGCGGCGAGATTCCGCCGAGCGAATTCATCGCGATCGCCGAGCACAGTGGGTTGATCATCGACCTCGGCAACTGGGTGCTGCGGCGCGCTTGCATGGACGGCAAGGCCTGGCCGGACTTGACCATTGCGGTCAACGTCTCGTCGTTGCAGTTCCGCCGCATCGACTTCGTCGAGGTGGTGGAGCGAATCCTGAAAGAAACGAATTTCGATCCCGAGCGTCTCGAGCTCGAACTGACCGAAAGCGTGCTGCTCGGCAATGTCGATACGGCCGAAACCGCCATGATCCGGCTCAAGACGCTCGGTGTGCGGCTCGCGCTCGACGATTTCGGTACCGGGTATTCGAGCTTGCTCTATTTGCGCCGCTTCCCATTCGACAAGCTCAAGATCGACCGCAGTTTCGTGCGCTCGATCGAAAAGGCAGCGGACGCCGCGGCAATCGTCCACGCGATCGTCAGCCTCGGACGCGGTCTCGGCATGAAGGTCACCGCAGAAGGAGTTGAAACGGCCGACCAGCAGCTGTTCCTGCGTGCTGCCGGCGTGCACTCCATGCAGGGCTACCGCTTTGGAAGGCCGGTGACCGTCGCCGAGATCACGGCTCGCCTGCATTCGCCCATCGCCTTTCAGCTCGACGAAATCCCTGCCCTGGCGAGCTGACGCCTGAATTCGCACTCAAGGCCTGCCTCTTTGTCCCGCCGATGATGGCGGGCACGCGCTTTTATGATATGGCGGACGTCCCGAACTTCCTGACAGAAAGGACATCCGATGGCTGCGTCCGCGAAAATTGCGCTGGTGACCGGAGCCGGAACCGGCGTGGGCCGAGCGGCGGCCATAGCGCTTGCCAAGGCCGGCTACAATCTCGTCCTCGCGGGCCGCCGCAAGGAAATGCTCGACAAGGTCGCTGGCGAGATCAACGCGCTCGGCGCGCAGGCCTTGGCCGTACCCACGGACGTGTCGAAGCGCGAGTCGATCGTCTCATTGTTTGCCACCGTCAAATCCAGTTTCGGCCGGCTCGATGTCCTGTTCAACAACGCCGGCATCGGGGCACCGGCAGTCCCGCTCGAAGACCTGCCGTTCGAGACCTGGCAAAACGTGGTCGCCACAAATCTCACGGGCATGTTCCTGTGCACCCAGGAAGCCATCAAGATCATGAAAGGCCAGAACCCGCGAGGCGGGCGGATCATCAACAACGGCTCGATTTCGGCGCATGCGCCGCGGCCTTACTCGGTCGCATATACATCGACCAAGCACGCCGTCACCGGGCTGACGAAATCCACCTCGCTCGACTGCCGGCCGTACGATATCTGCTGCGGTCAGGTCGATATCGGCAATGCGGCGACGCCGCTCACTGAACGGATGGTCCAGGGCGAAGGCGTATTGCAGCCGGATGGCCGCAAGATGATCGAGCCGCGCATGGAAGCGGACCACGTCGGCAATGCCGTCGTCTACATGGCGAGCCTGCCGCTCGATACCAACGTTCTGTTCATGACAGTGATGGCCAACAAGATGCCGTTCGTCGGGCGGGGATGACTTTATGAAAGCGCTGCACGCTTGGCATGAGTTCTATCTCCTGGTCGGCACCGCCGCTGCCACGCTGCTTGCGTTGCTGTTCGTGGCGGTGTCGCTCGGCGTGGGTTATCTGGGCAACAAGGATCAGGGCGCGACCCGGACCTTCATGAGCCCAGTGGTGATCCATTTCACCAGCGTGTTTTTCATTTCGGCTGTCGCTTGATCCCATCGCACGGCCCAGTTTTCTTCGCGGTCCCTGATCGCGGCAACGGCGATCCTTGGCGTCGCCGTATCCGCGATTATTACCGTCCAGATCTTGCGCACGAAGCTGACGCAGTACGTGCAGGATTATTTCGCCTATGGATTGCTGCCGGCCGCGGCCTATCTGGCGTTTGCTGATCGCAGCCGGCATGATCTACGCAGATCGAAATTATGCGCTCGAAGTTCTGGCGGGCGCACTGCTCCTGCTCGCAATCGTCAACATCCGCAACGCGTGGGACCTCACCCTGACTATGGTCCGGCACCACGCCGGCAAACGCCGGTCGAACTAGACGAGTGACCTCACGATCACCTTCGTCCCAGCTCTCACCTTGGCGAGCTGCTTCACGTCGCCGAGCGCCTTGGCGAAGATGTTGCAGGGGCTCGCGAGCC
>DATGDN010000353.1:0-5254 GCA_035310865.1 Pseudolabrys sp.
CCCGGCATAGAACAGCGCAAGGCCGGGAATCGTCATCATCAGAACAAGGCCGGTGGCACCGATCATCCATGCCGTGTCGGCGCCGTCAATCTTGGAGCCTTGCGCGAAAGCCGGCGAGGCGACGGTCATCATAATCGCGACCGGAGCGAGGCGCATGAACGCCTGTTTCATAACGATCTCTCCAATGTCATCTATTGATTTCTAGAGTGCGTCGACGTCAGTCTCGCCGGTGCGGATGCGCACCGCCCGTTCGATCGGTGTGACGAAAATCTTGCCATCGCCGATCTGTCCGGTTCGTGCAGCAGCCTGAAGTTGCTCGACCACCTGATCGAGCTGCTCGCTGGCGACTGCGACCTCGAGGCGCAATTTGGGGAGAAAGTTCACGGCGTATTCGGCGCCGCGATAGATTTCAGTGTGACCCTTCTGCCGGCCATAACCTTTCACTTCAGACACGGTCATGCCGTGAATGCCGATGCGGGTGAGGGCATCGCGCACCTCATCGAGCTTGAAGGGCTTTATGACGGCAATGACGAGCTTCATGGCTTGCTTCCCCCCCGGCGCGCCTGTTGGCGCAATTCTTGATTTGCCCACGAGCCATCCGACGATTGGGCATGAAAACCCGCCCGGGCTGGGACCGGTACGGGCTCGTTGCATAAGCTAACGACAGGCGGCCTAAAGATTAAGCGGGGAAGTTGCTGTACCCACAGGCAGAAGCCGCCTTTTCGGGCAAACTAGGGCAGTATTACGGCCTTATCTTCGATGCGACGGCATCGCCAGGCCACGCTCCGCAATCAATGCTGGCAGCACGGCGCGCGCCTGCCGGAGTGTCATTCCGGGTTTGATGCGTTCGTCATAGAGCAGCGTCAGCAGCGACCGGTCATAGACCGTGAGGTAGCCGACCATTCGTTTCTGGTTGAGCGTCGTCCAGGGATTGCGCTGATCGTGGTTCGACAGCCCAAACGCATGCAACAATTCATGATAGGCGCAGTCAATGAAGACATCGTCGCCTTTGTCGACGATGATGAACGACACCGAGTGCACGATTGCTCCGTCGGCGGTGGACTTGACGCTCGTCATGCATTGCGGGTCGGTGCGCGCAACGAAGGTCTTCGCGATTTTTGCGCCGAACGCGGCCAGCAGTGCCGATTGAAAGTCCTTCTCGTTGATCAGGCGCAACTCGATACCCGCATCGGTTGCCATCGATTCACTGAGCTGAAGACCTGGCACCTCCCGCGCATAGTCCTCGATGACGCGTGTCATTGCGATCCGCCGGTCAACGCTGCCTCCACCGATGATCCGCACACGAATGGGATGATCGAAGCGCCGGATGCCGAGCGGCCGTGCGCCGATACGCAAGTCGGAGCCGAAGGCGAGCGCAAGAAATCCGCGTTCGAGTTCGGCTGTCGTGAAGCGGGTGTATTGCGGCGGTGCATCTTCCAGCGCGCCAGGCGGCGCCGGTTGCTTGTCCGACGCGGCAAACACCGTCACTGACATCGCGATCAAAATAACGCAGATCGTGAGCAATCGCGCCATATGCTAATTCAGGTTTCCCGCCGCTGGCGAACCAAGCCTTCCTGCGCCACCGAGGCGACCAGCATTCCGTCGCGTTTGAATATAAGCCCGCGCGCGAAGCCGCGCGAGCCATGCAGATTCGGTGAATCCTGCGCATAGAGCAGCCAATCGTCGGCGCGGAACGGCCGGTGCAGCCAAAGTGCGTGATCGAGGCTGGCGGCCATGAATTCCTTTTCGAACAGCGTGCGGCCGTGTGGGGCAAGCGCGGTATCGAGCAGCATCATGTCGGATGCGTAGGCCAGCACGCATTGATGGATGGCAGGAAGGTCCGGCAGCTTGCCGGTGGTACGAATCCAGACATTGAACTGTCCGCCGGGAATTTTTTTTCCGAGGTAGCGCTCGAACTCGACAGGCCGCAACTCGATCGGCCGCTCGCGTTCGTAGTAACGCCTGACCGGGTCCGGCATTGTCGGCAGCAGCTTCTCGCGCATATCGGTGTCGCTTGGGATTTTTTCCGGTGGCGGAACGTCCGGCATCTTGGCCTGATGATTGAGACCGGGTTCGTCGGCATGAAACGACACCAGCATCGAGAAGATAGGATGACCGTGCTGTCGCGCAGTGACGCTCCGCGTGGTGAAGCTTCTACCGTCACGCACGCGATCGACGTCGTAGATGATTGGAACTTTGGGATCGCCCGGCAGCAGGAAATAGGCGTGCATCGAATGCGGCGGGCGGCTCGCATCGACGGTGCGCACCGCGGCGACCAAAGCTTGCCCGATCACCTGACCTCCAAAAACCCTCTGCCAGCCGACCTGCGGCGAGCGGCCGCGGAACAGGTTAACTTCCAGCGGTTCGAGATCGAGAATATCAAGCAAATCCTGGACGGCGGAGGACATGAGACGGTCCGAAATGGTCAAAGCGTGCCCTCAACCTGCTATGCTGCGGCAAGATTTACAAGGAATGCGCGATGAATAAACGGACCGCCGAACAGCGAGCCGAAGTTGTCGTCGCCGGGGCCGGCTTTGCCGGCCTGGCGCTCGCCATAGCGCTGCGGCAGGGGCTGGGCGATCCGTTCACGGTAATGGTCGCCGATCCGGCTTTGGCTCATGCCCGCTCGAAGGATCCGCGCGCCTCCGCGATCGCCGCCGCAGCCCGCCGCCTGTTCGAAGCGATCGGGGTATGGGATGCGGTGGCCGCGAATGCGCAGCCGATCCTCGAGATGGTGGTTACGGACTCAAAGCTCGACGATGCCGTGCGCCCGACGTTCCTGACTTTCGGCGGCGAGGTGGAGGAGGGCGAACCTTTCGCGCATATGGTCGAGAACCGTCATTTGGTCGATGCGCTGGTCGAAAAGGCGAAATCGCTTGGCGTAAATCTGCGCGCAACATCAGTTGCCGGTTTCGAAAGCGCGCCGAATGCAATCGACGTAAAGCTTGCGAATGGCGAAAACGTTGCGGCACGCCTTCTCGTCGGCGCCGATGGGGCGCATTCATTGATCCGCGAGGAGGCGGGCATTGCCACCCACGGGTGGAACTACGACCAGGCCGCGATCGTCACCACCGTGGGACATGAACGCGAGCACGGTGGCTGTGCCGTAGAGCATTTCCTGCCGGCCGGGCCCTTCGCCATCTTGCCGTTGACGGGCCAACGCTGTTCGATCGTGTGGACCGAGAATGCCGCCGAAGCCGAGCGCATCATCGCGCTGCCGGACGATCAATTCCACGCCGAGCTGGAAAAACGCTTCGGCTTGAAGCTGGGAGACATCGAAGTCATCGGGCCGCGCCGCGCATTTCCGCTTGGTCTGTTCACCGCGCGCAGCTTCGTCGGCGAACGCCTGGCTCTGATCGGCGACGCCGCGCATATCATTCATCCGATTGCCGGGCAGGGTCTCAATATGGGGCTGCGCGACGTGGCGGCGCTGGCCGAAGCGATTGCCGACGCCGCGCGCCTCGGACTCGATCCGGGCGGGGCTGACGTGCTTGAGCGGTACCAACGCTGGCGGCGGTTCGATACGATGACCATGGGCGTTGCGACCGACGGCCTGAACCGGCTGTTCTCCAATCGCTCCGATGTGCTGCGGCTCGCACGCGACGTCGGTCTTGGCCTTGTCGAGCGTATGCCCATGCTCAAGCGAGTGTTCATTCGCGAGGCGGCTGGCTTCACCGGCGACGTACCGAAACTGCTCAAGGGTGAATCACTGTAAGCTCAGTCAAGTAACCGCCGTACAATCGCGTCTATATGAACGCGTGCGCAGTCGATCATCGGAAAACCCGCATTGGTCTCCGTTAACACATTTGAAAGGTCGGTGCCCGCGATCAGGACCGATTGCGCGCCGTCGCGTGACACGAAGGCACGCGCGATTCTCCGCAGCTCGTCCGTTTTCACGTCCGATCCGCGGCCCTCGACGAATTCCTTATAGAGATCCTGTATGGTTTCGATCTGACCCGCGTCTGGCATGACGGTTTCAATGCCTTCGAGACAGCCGAACAGGCGCGTCTCGATGGTGAAGCGAGTGCCGAGCAGTGCGACACGCTTCAGGCCCCGGGCATTCACTGCCTGTCGCACTTCAGCGAGCATGTCGATTAATGGGAGCGGCGATATCGCGCCGAGCTGGCTGGCGCAGATGTGCGGCGTCGCCGCGACTATGGCGGTGAGTTCGGCACCGCCCGCCGCCGTTTCTGCACTCAGTCCGGCGAGGTAGCGCGCGAGGCCGTCGAGGTCCTTTGCGGTCACCAAAGCATAGACGCGCTTGATATCGGCATGGGCGATCAGCAGACGAAGTGTGCGTCCACGTTGCTCGTGCGCGGCGACCAGTTGCTGATAGTAGTGAACGGTCGCGCCAGGTCCGAGACCGCCGATCAGGCCGAGGCAGCGTCCAGGCTTGCGTGCCGCGTTCACGACAGCGGAATGCTCCCAACGTGATCCTTGAATGCCTGCCGCGATGAGATTGCGCCATACCAACGGTCGAGATTTGGCATGGACGGGCGTTGCGGCACCAGCTGCACGAAGCGATAGCACATGATGCCGACTGGGATATCGCCATAGGAAAACGCCGGGCCGGCGACGTACTCAGTCTTGGCCAGCTGCCCGTCCAGGATCTTCATCGCGGCGGTGGTCTTCTCCTGCGAGGTCTTGATCGCCTCCATGTCGCGCTTTTCCGGCGGCGTGCGGATGAGACCCCAGAAAGCGTGGAAGATCGCGGGGCCTACCACCGACAACTGCCAGTCCATCCATTGGCTGGCGAGCGCGCGTTGCTTGGGATCCTTTGGCTCGAGCACGCCGTTCTTGTCGTGCTTGCCGGCGAGATAGCGCACGACCGAATTCGATTCCCACAAAAGGAAGCCGTCTTCTTCTTCAAGCGTCGGCACAAGGCCGTTCGGGTTCATCGCAAGATAGGCCGGCTCCTTGTTCTTGCCGAATGGCCCGCCGACATCGATGCGCTGATGTTCGAGCTTGAGTTCCCCGATCGCCCACATCGCCTTTTGCACATTCGACGATGTATTGCGGCCCCAGATCTTGATCATTGCCGACTATCTCCAAAGTCTCGTTTTCGTTTTCTCTTACTTGTTCATGGCCGGGCTTGTCACCCAAGTCGGGTCTACACGACTTGCGGAAAAGTTTACACAACTCGGGCGGGCCCGAGTTGTGTATGCTATCCACGTCTTCGTATGTTGCGCCATTGCCAAGACGTGACGTGGATGCCCGTCACAAGGCCGGGCATGACGAGCGGCAAGGCAATGCC
>DATGDN010000354.1:0-12890 GCA_035310865.1 Pseudolabrys sp.
TGCGGCCGAGGTTACGGCCGCCGCACCCTCGATTCCGAAATGCGGAATGAGGATGACGCAGAGGGTGAGGTTGATGACGAATGCGATTGCATAAACGGTCGCACATTGCTTGCGTTCGCCGAGCATATTGAGCAGGCGCTCGGCGGGGCCGACGGCCGCCCGCGACAGTATTCCGATGGCGAGAATGAACATCACGCCATAACCAGCCTCGAATCCTGCGCCAAACAGCGAGAGCAGCGGCCTGCCGAAGGCGAGTATCGCGGCGCAGACAATGAGCGACGGCCATGCGAGCCGCTGCCGGTCACCGGAGACGTCGTGTTCGCTGAATTTATGCGTCGTGGCTCCGGCGATTGCGAAATAAACGAAGGCCACGATCGCGAGCAGGCGAGCGCCGGCGTAGTAGATCGCAACGTCGTGGGGCGAGCGAAAATGTTCGAGCGCAGGATGTCGACGTAGGTGAGCAGCAGGTAAAAGCCTTCAACCACGAATATCGGCAGCGACGTGGCGAACCAGAATTTTGGCTCGTAGACCTTTCGTCCAGCCGGCACCTTGTCTTGCAGGCGGCGGTTGAGCAGTACGAGTTGGCCGATGGTCGCGGCCCATGTTGTGACGACGGCGATCGCCATGGCCGTCACCGCGTCGGTCGGTGCGCCGAAGAACCAGGCGGCGCCCATCAGTACCGTGATGATGAGCTGGCGCCAGATGTAGAAGGGCATCAGTGCAAGGTTAGGCCAGTCGTAGGACTGCGCCATGCCCGCTTGCACCTGCACCAGCCCGTAGGCCGCGAGCACGCAAGATAAAGCGGGATGATTGCGAAGTGATCGAGCCAGGGCGCAAGGAGATTCACGCCGATTGCGCCGACAAGGGCAATACCCGTCGCCATGGCGAAGCCGAGCCAGCGTGAGCCCGTGAGAAAGCCGCGCAGGCGATCAAAGCTTTTGCTCGGTGTATTCCGGGATGAACCGGCGGGCAGCGGATGACAGACCGACATCGGAGAGCGCGCCGATCATCAGCACCCAGGTCCATACATAAATGTAGATGCCGAACTCGAAACTGCATCCAGCGGGCCAACAAAACCTGCGACATCAGTGCGAGCAGCGCGCTGCCGATGCGCACGAGGAAGACCTTTCCTGCGACGAGCTGCGCCAGCCGGCTGTCATTTCGCTCGGCGAACAAGGATTTGATGCGTGCGACAATGCGCGCCAGTGCCGACGACGGCGCAGATTTCACGTTTTCGGAATCGATCAGGGCCACAGGTTCTCTCCGCGCCGGCTACGGCCGTGATGCGAACGACGGCAAGGCCATCGCGTCCGCCTAGCAAGGAACCGTTAAGAATCGGTTGGATGGAACGCGTCGAGCCCCGGATCAGGGCATTTCCAGCTTTGCAACGTCAGCCAGAATGCCTTCGACTGCCTCGCGGTCTGCCGCGCCGAGTGCAGCCTGCGGCGGTACCGGATCGCCGACGGCGTAGCCCTGGATCTGCAAACCAGCCTTAATGCAGGCGGCAAGATTGAAACGCGCAAAGGCTTCGTTGATCCGCCAGAGATCGCGCTGGAGCTTCATGGCCTCCGGCCATCGCCCCGCGCGGCAAAGATCGTAGAGCCGCACGCTCTGGCGCGGCACGATGCAGGCTGGTCCCGCCATCCAGCCGACGCCGCCGATCAGCATCACGGCCGCCGGAATATGTGCCGACGCCGAAAACACTTTCATCCGCGGCACGCGGTTCATGATTGAAAGCAGGCGGCCGGTATTCGTCGACGCATCCTTGATGTAGCGGATGCGCGAGTGCTCGGAGAGACGCGCGATGACGTCGAGGGAAAGATCACTGCGCTGAAATTGCGGATTGGTATAGAGCACGACAGGGATCTCGACCGCGTCGGCGATGGCACGGAAATAGGATTCGACATGCGTGTCCTTGAGCGGGAAATAGGCTTCGAGGATGGCGAGGATGCCGTCGGCGCCGAGTTTTTGATAGGTCTTTGCTTGTTCAACCGCGTCCGCGGTGGCGGTCGATGCCACGCCGGCGACCACCGGCACGCGCTTTCCAGCCGCTTCGATTGTCGCCCGTACGACCGCTTCGCGCTGCGCGCGATTTAAATAGGCAAATTCGCCGGTGGAGCCGAGCGGCGTCAGGCCGTGCACGCCGGCCTTGATCAAATCGGACGCGAGCTTGCCAAGCACGTCGGTGAGGATGCGGCCGCCCGCATCGATTGGCGATACGAGATACGGAAAGACGCCGTGAAATTCGGTCATATGGATAGCCTAAAACACCCACAACGCATCTGAGGGGAATTCGACGAAGTGTTCACCCGGTTCGAGTGGTGCCGCAGCGTAGGCGCGCACGGTGAGGTTCTCGCGCGCGAACACAAGCTCCCAGCGTTCGCCGAGGTACATCGGGGCCTTGAGCTCCATCTTCAGCCGGTTTGGGCCTGAGCTCGAGGCGCAACGCACTCGTTCAATCCGGATGATGCCGGTCGCCTTTGTGCCCTTTGCCGCTTTCGTGCGCGCCATGCCGGCGATGCGCTCCCCGAACAGTTCAATAGTTGCGCGCCCGCCGGCGTTATCGACCAGAGCGCCGTCGAGCCGGTTGTTGCTGCCCATGAACTCCGCGGCAAACAGCGTCGCAGGCTCATTGTAGAGAGCAGTTGGCGGGCCTTCCTGCGCAACCAGGCCCGCATCGAGCAGCACGACGCGATCGGCGATGGCCATGGCTTCAACCTGATCGTGCGTAACATGGATCGCGGAAAGCCCGAGCGTGACGATCAGCGTACGCAGCCAAGCGCGCGCTTCTTCGCGCAGCTTGGCATCGAGATTCGACAGCGGCTCATCGAGCAGGATGACCGGCGGTTCGTACACCAGCGCGCGCGCGATGGCGACGCGCTGCTGCTGCCCGCCCGAGAGCTGATGCGGATAGCGCGCGGCGAGATGGCCGAGTCCGATCTGCGACAGTGTTTTCTCGACGCGTGCCTTGGTTTCCGCGGCCGAAACGCCGCGCAATTTGAGGCCATAGGCGACGTTGTCGAATACCGTGCGGTGCGGCCACAATGCGTACGATTGGAACACGAGTCCGAGCCCGCGTTGCTCCGCAGGCAGTTCGATTTTGCGTGCAGCATCGAAAAATACGGTGTTTCCTATCGCGATCGAGCCCTGATGTGGCGTCTCCAGGCCGGCGACGGCGCGCAACAGCGTGGTCTTGCCGCTGCCCGATGGTCCGAGGAGTGCCACAACTTCGCCCGCCGGGACGGAAAGCGAGACGCCCTTGAGGATTTCATTGTCGCCAAGACGGAGGGCGACGTCGTTGACGAAGAGTTCAGCCATGCAGGCGCACTCCGAGGCGGATCGCGACGGCAAGGCCGGCGCCGATCATGACCACATTAACAACTGACAGCGCCGACACCAGATCGATCGCTCCGGTGCCCCAGAGCGATACCAAAAGCGAGCCGATCACTTCGGTGCCCGGGCCAAGCAGGTAGATGCCGGTTGAGTATTCGCGCACGAAAATCAGGAAGACCAGCAGCCAGCTCGCAAGCATGCCGTATTTAATCAGCGGCACAGTGACGTCGCGCTTGGCGCGCAGGTCACTCGCTCCTGCGGTGCGTGCGGCTTCCTCCAGCTCTGGCGCTACCTGCAGCAATGTGCCCGAGACGAGGCGCATGCCATAGGCCAGCCAGACGATGGAATAGGCAAGCCAGATTGAGAACATCGTCGATTTGAGCGGTGACAGAAAGGGTACGAACAGAAACACCCACAGCAAGGCGAGACCGGCAACGAGGCCCGGCATGGCCCGAGGCACCATCACCATATAGTCCACCAGCCGCGTCCAGCCTGAATTCCAACGGTGTACAGCAAGGGCGATCGCCGTGTAGTAGGCCACCGCCACTGCCCCGCCGATAATGCCGATGCCGAGCGTGTTGAAAATGCCGCGCACCACGTTCGGATAGTCGGTGAGTTCGCGGTAGTGATCGAGCGTCAGCACGTCGAGAAGCTTCACGCCTTCGCCCCAGGTGACCACGACCGAACGCAGCGTGATGCCGAAGATCGGAACCACCACCGTGACAAAGAGCCAGAAGACAATCCCGGCAAAGGCGACCCAGCGCCAGCCGCGCAGTGCAAGCGGCTGCGTCTTCAGGCCTTTCCCCCGCACGGAGACAAAGCGTTGCGCCTGACTCAGCAGCAGGCGCTGCATGAACACCAGTGGTGCGGTGATGGCGATGATCGCGACCACGACCACCGCCATCAGCTGGTAGGAAGGCACACCAAGCTTGTTGGTGAGCTTGAACAGGTAGGTCGACAGCACAAGCAGGTCTTGCGGATCACCGAGGACCAGCGGCAGGCCGAACAGCTCAAAGCCTAGAAAGAACACCAGCACGCCGGCAAACAGGATCGCGGGCAGGATCATCGGCAGGCTGACGGTGAGGGCAACGCGGAACGGGTTGGCGCCCGACACGCGCGCCGCCTCTTCGAGGTCGGTGCTCAAGCCGCGCAGCGCGGCGGCGCTGTAGAGATAGACGTGCGGGACGTGCGTGAGCCCTGCGATCGCAACCAGTGCCAGCAACGAATAGAGATTCCATGGCACGAAGCCAAGGACATCCTTCGCGAGTGTCGAAAAAATTCCGACTGGTCCGATTGCCACGACATAGCCGAAGGCAATCACCACGGCCGAGACAAAGATCGGGATCAGGATCAGCGGCTCGAGGTATCGCCGCCCAGGCACGTCCGTACGCACCATCAAGAAAGCGAGCAAGGCCCCGAGGGGCACTGCAATTGCGGCCATGCCGCCTGCGATCGTGATCGTTGTCCAGAACGCCTGCCAGAAATCCGGGTCGGCGAAGACGAACGAATAGGCGAGGAGGCCGAACTTCGCCGAGCGATCGAAAAACGGCGCGGTGAGAAAGCTCTGATAGACCACGAGCGAGAGCGGCGCCGCCACGACAAGCGTGGTGACGCCGAGCACAAGCAGGCGGTACACGACTATAGGCATGGCTACAGCCTCATGCTGAGGGCGCGCGAAGCGCGCGTCTCGAAGCATGAGGCCGCCTCATCCTTCGAGACACGGCCCTACGGGCCGCTCCTCAGGATGAGGCCAATCAATGCGGCACGTCTGCTGTATCACTCATTGTCCCTTCTTCGCCTGCTGCCATTTCGACAGGAAGGCGAGCCGCTTCGCCTGATCGAGATTCTCAAGCAGCGTCTGGTCGATCGGAACCGGGCGCGCCTTGTCCCCGATCAACTGGGTTACGCGCTTGATCGTCGCTTCACCGTCGACATCGGAGCGCAGCGAATAGAGATCGGCCTTGTTGGCGATGATCTCCTGGCCACGTTTCGACAGAATGTAATCGAGGAAGAGCTTGCCGGCGTTCGGGTTCTTGGCATGCTTGGAAATGAAGGCGACGCGCGACGTCACCATCGTGTAGTCCTTTGGCAGGATGATGCCGAGGTTGGGATCTTTCTTCGATCGGCCGAGCGCGTAGGAGCCGAAGATGCCGTAGGCGATCAAGTGTTCGCCTGAGGTGACACGCTCCATCATGGCGCCTGCGCTGGTGTAGAGCTTGGCCTGTGCCTTGCCCATCGCTTTGAAGAGATCCCAAGCTTGCGGGAAATCCTTGATGTCCGCGTTGCAGAACAGATAACCGACGCCGGAGCGCTCGGGATCGTAGGCCGTGATCTTGCCCTTATAGAAATCGGTCTTGGCGTTGAGCAGCTTCAGCAGGTCGGTGTGATCCTTCGGCACGTCGGCTTCGGGGACAAGTCGCTTGTTGTAGACAAAGGTGATCGGCTCATAGGTCGTGCCGTATGCGGAATCCTTCCATACCGCCCATTTCGGGAGCGCCTTGATCTCCGGCGACGCATAGGTGACCGCCTGACCATCAGCGACGAGCTTTACCTGCAGGTCCATCGCCGACGACCACAAGACGTCGGCCGTGCCACTGTTGGCCGCGGCCTCAGCGATAAAGCGGTTGTAGAGCTCGGTGGAATTGATGTCGGAGTATTCGACCTTGACGCCGGGGTAGAGCGCCTCGAAGTCCTTGATCAGAGGATTGGCGGCGACCGCGTCGGTCGTTGCGTAGATTACAACCTTGCCCTCTTTCTTGGCGGCTTCGACGATCTTGGCATAATCGGCGGGATAGCCCTGCGGCGCCTGTGCCTGCGCGGCGCCGCCGAAGGCCAATGCGGTTGCGATTAAAGCGGCAGAAATGATGTGTCGCATGACAACTCCTCAAACTGTACCGGAGGCGCCTGGTGCCCCCAGCAGGCGCGGCCGATCGGGATGCTACTCCAGCGTTTCCGCGTCCGCCTAGGGGCTAGCCTTTTCAGCCCGCGAACCCGCCGCTATCTAGAAACGCCTGCTCTTCCGCTGTGGTGGTACGGCCAAGCGCGGTGTTGCGGTGAGGGAAGCGTCCAAAACGGCGAATGATATCGGCGTGGATTTCCGCCCATTTCAGACCTTCGGTATCGTCGATTGCCTTATGAAACGCGATGCAGCGTTCCTGATCGGCGAGATTTTCAGAATGTTCAAAGGGGAGATAGAAGAAGCCTCGCATCTCCTTCGGCACCTGGCTGTCAAAGCCACGAATGATCGCCCCGGCGGCGATGGCGCGCGCCAGGGGATCGGTCGCAAAGGCCCGCGCGTCGCCGCGAAATATGTTGCGGGGAAACTGGTCGAGCAGGATGAGCAGTGCCAGCGCGCCCTGGGCGCTCTGTTCCCAATCGGATAGTTGTCCGGCGGCGGCGGCCTCGTGCGTCGCAAGAAAGCGCTCGCGGATTTCATCGTCGAACGCCGGATCCTTTTTGAACCAGCGATCAGGCCCGGCCTTTTGCCAAAACGACACGACATCGGTTGCACTCGCGACCATTGCGCCCCGCACTAATTGGTCGGCCGATGTTCAGCTTCATCGCGCAAGGCGCGGCGCAGGATCTTGCCGACATTGGTCTTCGGCAATTCATCCCTGAATTCGATCTGCTTCGGCACCTTGTAGCTGGCAAGGCGCGTAGACAAAAATGCGCGCAGGTCGGAGGCGGTAACATCCAGCTTTTTCCTGACCGCGAAGAGTTTGCCCACTTCGCCGGAATGTTCGTCGGGTACGCCGATGACCGCGCATTCCAGCAGACTGCCGTGGCTCATGGCCACTTCCTCGACTTCGTTCGGGAATACCTTGAATCCCGATACCGTGATCATGTCCTTCTTGCGGTCAACGATGCGAACGCGCCCCTGATCGTCCATCACGCCGATATCCCCGGTGCGGAAGAAGCCGTCTTTGGTCACCGCTTTGGCGGTCTCGTCCGGCCGTTGCCAGTAACCCGCCATCACCTGCGGGCCCCGTGCGCAGATTTCACCTTGTTCGCCGATTGGCAACTCCCGGCCATCTTCGTCACGGATCGAAATCTCGGTCGATGGTAACGGCAAGCCGATGGTGCCGGTCCATTCGGAGATGTCGCCGCGGTTGCATGTGAGTACAGGCGAAGTTTCGGACAAGCCATATCCTTCAATGATCGGTCTGCCGGTCGCCTTCACCCAGGCATCGGCAACCGGCTTTTGCACTGCCATACCGCCACCGATCGTGCACTTCAGCATGCTCCAATCGATCTTGCCGAAGTTGGGATTGTGAAGCAGCGCATTGTACAGCGTGTTCACCGCCGGAAATATGTTCACCTTGTAGCGGGAGAGTTCCTTGACGAGGCCGGGTATGTCCCGCGGATTCGGAATCAGGAGACACAAGCCTCCGATGCGCATGCTGAGCAAAAAGCAGGCCGTCAAAGCAAAGATGTGATAGAGCGGCAGCGCCGTGACAATGATATTGCGATCGACCTTCGGCGGCAGATCGACCATCGGCTGGTTCCAGGCTTCGACCTGCAACATGTTGGCGACCAAGTTGCGATGCAGAAGCATCGCGCCTTTGGCAATCCCTGTGGTGCCGCCCGTATACTGCAGGAATGCGATGTCGTCGGGCCCGATCGTAGCCGTCACCGAATCAAATGTGCGTCCGCCCGCGAGCGCATCATTGAACCGCACTGCTCCCGGAATCGTGTACTGCGGCACCATTTTTTTTATGTGACGGACGACAGTATTGACCACCGTGCCTTTCACCACACCAAGCATGTCGCCAAGACTGGCGATCACCACGTGCTTCACCTGCAAATTCGGCAATGCTTGCTGCAGAACGGCCGCGAAGTTTTCGAGCACGATAATGGCTTCGGCGCCCGCGTCGGTGAGCTGGAATTCCAGTTCGCGCGGTTTGTAGAGCGGATTGACGTTTACGACGGTGCAGCCGGCCCGCAAGATAGCCGCGATAGCGATCGGGTATTGCAGCACGTTCGGCATCATGATGGCGACGCGTGCGCCCCGTTGCACCCCTCGGCTTTGCAGCCATGAGGCGAGCGCGCGCGATGCCTCGTCGACCGCGCCGTAGGTCAAGGACTTGCCCATGCAGACGCAGGCCCCACGGTCGGCATACGTCTTGAAGCTTTCCTCGAACATCGCCACCAGCGACGGATAGCGCGATGCGTCGATCTCGCCGGGTACGCCCGGCGGATAGTGCCGAAGCCAAGGCCGGTCCATGACGTCACCCCCGAAAACGCTTTTTCGCCCGGATGCCGACAGTCGATTGCATGTCAGCATGAGTCCAACCGGTCCCGCATGCAAGACCGGCAATCCCTAACGACCTCCAAACGGAACAAGTGGATTGTCGATCAACGCGACGCGGTCGGGCCGATCAGGGGCCGCCACCCCGAGAAAAGCTTCGAAAAGGTCGCGCACCGTGCGTTCCGGCAAGTCTCGGGTGATGAAAACCAGCCGGCTGCGATGGTCGTCATCGGGCCAGCGGTCGAGCCGCGCGGTTGGGTGGAAAACATGCTGTACGCCGTGTACGACAACCGGTGTTTCCGGCATTTCCGCGAGCTTCACGATGCCTTTGATGCGAAGAAGTTTTTCTCCATGAGTCGCGCGCAAAAGCTCGAGAAACATGTCCAGCGTACCGGACGGAATCGCATCATCGGCCGTGAGGACGAAGGAGCCGATGTGCTCGTCATGCCTGTTGACGTCATGATGATGGTGCTGATGGTGGTGGCCGTCAGCATAGGCTTCGGCGGCGAGCCATTTCCTGACGTCCGGAATTTTCTTGTCGGGGTCGTAGAGCCCGCTGCCGAGCAATCGGTTCGCTGACGCCTCGCCCTTGGCGGCATCGAGGATAGGTGCCGCGGGATTGAGCGCACGCAGACGCGCAATGATGCGTTGGTGTTGCGATGCATCCGTGAGATCGGTCTTCGTCAACACGATGCGGTCGGCGACTGCGGCCTGCTTCACCGCCTCTGCATGGGAATCGAGCGTCGCCTCGCCGGTGGCGGCATCCACGACCGTTATGACGCCGTCGAGGCGATAGCGCAGCACGAGATACGGATGGGCCATGGCGGTATGCAAAACCGGCGCCGGATCGGCGAGCCCCGTGGTCTCCAAAAGCAGCCGTTTGAATTTGCAACGCCGGTTGTCGAGATCGCGCAGCAGCGTTTCCAGTGCGTCGACCAGATCGCCGCGCATCGTGCAGCACAGGCAGCCGGATTGCAGCAGCACCATGTTGTCGCTGACATATTCCACCAGCAGGTGGTCGAGGCCGACCTCGCCGAATTCGTTGATGATGACCGCGGTTTCTGCGAGCGCTGGATCCTTCAGCAGCCGGTTGAGCAGCGTGGTCTTTCCGGCGCCCAGGAATCCGGTAAGGACGGTCAGCGGAATGGGGGCAGGCGGCGTCGTCCGCTCGGCGCGCGGCGCTGGCTCGCTCATTGCGTTGCCGAAGTGACTTTCGGCTTCGTGTGTTTGGCCGGTTTGGCGCTCTTTGCCGGCTTCGCCGAGTCTTCCGTCTTTGCGGCTTTCGCCGGCTTTTCGGAACCCTCCGCCTTGGCGGCAGCCTTCTTTTTCTTTTTAGGCGCAGCGCTGGCGGTCTGTGCAACCGGATCCGGATGATCGGCCGGACCTGTGAAAACAACGACCGGCGGCATGGTCTCGACCGGCGGCCCGAGCACGAATTTACCGTTTGCCGGCTTCAGACTCGAGAGCATGAAGGCCTGGGCATTGTCGGATTCGCCGTTCGCGGCGGTCGTCGCCTCTTCCGGCTCCTCCTCGTTTTCCTCGGAAGGCGGCTTGCGTCGATGGCCGCCGCACATCTCCTCACGCAGGTTGGGCGGCTGCGCGTCGATCGGCGCCAATGCATCGACCGTTCCGAGTGAAGGCGTCAGCCAGGATAGCCCGCCGCTGTTGAATCCGCGCTCGAGCAACTGCGCCGCCTTTTGTGCGCGCACCGCGCCGGACCAAGAACCGAGTATGACCGCGATTAGCCGGCGGCCGTTGCGTGTGGCGGAGGCAACGACGTTGTAGCCGGACGCGCAGATGAATCCGGTCTTCATTCCGTCGGCGCCCGGATAGCGGTCGATAAGCGAATTGTAATTGCGCATCACGCGGTTGCCGTAACGGATCGACGAAATGTGCCAGTAGCTGTCGTACTCCGGAAATTCGCGGATCAGCGCGCGCGCCAGTATGCCGAGGTCGCGCGCCGACGTGATGTGGTTTTCCGCCGGCAGGCCGTTCGGATTGACGAAATTGCTCTGCGACATGCCAAGCCGGCGCGCGTTGGCGTTCATCAGATCGGCAAAGCCCGCGATCGAGCCGCCGACACCTTCGGCAATCGTCACCGCCACATCGTTGGCGGATTTCACCATCAGCATTTTCAGCGCGTTGTCGACTGTGACGGTCGTGCCGACCTTGAAGCCCATCTTTGTCGGCTGTTGCGCGGCCGCGTTGCGCGATACGGTGAGCAGCGTGTTGAGCGATATGCGACCTTCCTTGATCGCGCGAAGCGTGGTGTAGGCAGTCATTATTTTCGTGACCGAAGCCGGATACCACGGATAGGTGGCGTTTTCGGCGTGCAGCACCTTGCCGGTGGAGGCTTCAATCAGCAGCTGCGCTTCCGCTCGCGCGCGGTCCCCCGCAGCAAGCGAGAGCGCGCCGGCGGCGAGGCCGAGGATTACGAAGCGACAGTAGCGGCTTGGACAGACAGTCATTGTTCGCGATTCAGTGGTCCTAAGGCCTCAGAAACGGGAAAGTTCCATAGACGGCTGTGGTAGGCTATCTAAGCTTCCAATGGTAGGCAAAGCTCGTGAACCACAGCTGAATATATGGTGAGGAACAGCTGATCCCGAGGAAAGCGACCAAAGTTCGGCAAAGGAGACGTTAATGACGGCCTGTATCGTCGGCTGGGCGCATAGTCCCTTCGGCAAGCTTGCCGGTGAAACCGTCGAAAGCCTGATCGTGAAGGTTGCCGGCGAGGCGCTGGCTGACGCTGGAATTGCACCGAAAGATGTCGATGAAATTGTGCTCGGCCATTTCAACGCTGGCTTCTCGCCACAGGATTTTACCGCCGCGCTGGTTCTGCAGGCCTCGAATGACCTGCGCTTCAAGCGCGCCACACGCGTAGAGAATGCGTGCGCGACCGGCTCCGCCGCCGTGCATCAGGGCATCAAGGCAATCGAGGCGCGCACCGCGCGCATCGTCCTTGTCGTCGGCGCCGAGCAGATGACGGCAACGCCGGGGCCGGAGATCGGGCGCAACCTTCTGAAGGCATCTTATGTGCGGGAAGAGGCCGATATCGACGGCGGCTTCGCCGGCATTTTCGGCAAGATTGCCGGACTCTATTTCCAGAAGTGGGGCGACCAGTCGGACGCGCTCGCCATGATTGCGGCCAAGAACCACAAGAACGGCGTCGGCAATCCTTACGCGCAGATGCGCAAGGATCTGGGCTACGAGTTCTGCCGAACAGAGAGCGAGAAGAATCCGTTCGTGGCCGGCCCATTGAAACGCACTGATTGCTCGCTGGTGTCGGATGGCGCGGCGGCTGTTGTGCTCGCCGACGTCGAGACTGCGCTCAAATTCAAAAAGGCAGTTGCCTTCCGCGCCGCTGAGCATGTGCAGGATTTCCTGCCGATGTCGAAGCGCGACATTCTGAAGTTTGAAGGTTGCGCCCAGGCTTGGCAACGCGCGCTTACGCAGTCCGGACTTCAACTCGGCGATCTGTCATTCGTTGAGACGCACGACTGCTTCACCATTGCCGAACTGATCGAATATGAAGCGATGGGACTGACGGCAGAGGGGCAGGGCGCCCGCGCGATCAAGGAAGGCTGGACCCAGAAGGACGGCAAACTGCCTGTGAACCCGTCCGGCGGGTTGAAAGCGAAAGGTCACCCGATCGGAGCAACCGGCGTGTCCATGCACGCGCTCGCTGCAATGCAGCTCACCGGCACTGCGGGCGACCTGCAGGTGAAGAATGCCCGGCTCGGCGGCATCTTCAATATGGGCGGAACCGCGGTCGCGAATTACGTGAGCGTTCTCGAGCGGATCAAGTAGCGCAGCCCGGCTGCACCGGAAGCTAGTTGATTTTTCGTTCGGGGGACGGTGGCAGAAACGATGCGTCGAAAATATCACTCAGCTTCGGTTTTGCGGCTTTGAACTTGTAGGCGAGGGCGATCTGGTCGATCGCGTGTGCGAACCGTTGCTCGTCGATGACGCCATAGCCATTGGCCTTCACCTCGGGCGTAACGATGTTCTCGCGAATGGCCATTGTCAGGCGTTCGAGTTCGACATTTTTTTTGGCCTGGGCGTTGCGCCGCATAACCGAGTCGATTGCCATTGAAGGCTGCTTCACCGTCTCTTTGAGACCGCGCATGAACGCCCGCAGGAAACCTTTCACGGCATCCGGATGTTCGGCCGCGAATTTCGAATTCACGATGATGGCGTTCCCATATAGATCGACGCCGTAATCCGCCATCATCAGCACCGAGATGTCGGCGACCGGAACGCCCTTGTCCTTGAGATCGACGAAGGTGCTGAAGGAGTAGCCGGTTATTGC
>DATGDN010000355.1:0-2318 GCA_035310865.1 Pseudolabrys sp.
GTTCGAATATTATTGCCTTGGCACATAACTCTTAGCGCGGAATCAGTCTGATGATCGGAAAACGCGTGCAGTTTCACGACGAAACCTGGCAGGAGCTTCGCGTGCTATCGGCAGAAAGCATGAAGTCGTTCCAGGAACTAGCCGATGAAGCATTCAACGACCTGCTGAAAAAACATGGCCGGCCAGCCAATCTGAAAGAAGCCTTGCGCAAAAGCGCCGGTCAAAGCGCGAAAGTCATTCCGCTCAAGCGGAGGCGGCGTGGCGCCAAGGAGAAATGACCACCGGCTTAGCGGTCCGCCGTCCATGGGCGCCAATGAGTCGGTTGGACGTCAATGCGCTCTTTCGTTTGCGCCTTGATCCATCCGCCGACAACGCGCCGACAAGGAAAGACCAGCGAATGCGTGCCGGTCTTGTCGATCACGGCGAGCTCCAGATCGTGTTCGAATGGAGCATTCGAGATAGATTGCCACATAATCTAAATTCTGGGCAGCAATTCCAATCCCGCCTTGATCTGGATCACATAAGGCCCCAGTTCCACCGCTGGTCGTTTCGACGCCTTGATCTGGATCAAAACCGCACCGGCGGACTTCGCCGATGTTGCGTCCGATGAAAGGTCCGCGCGCTACCATCCGTACCTGCCTGCTCTGCGGGATTGCCATGCAAGGCAGTAAGTCGAAGGAGAGCCTGCCGACCTTCGACACGTTCAAATGCCAGATTTGCGACACCACCATCCGCGAAATCAAAACGAACAAAGGCGTCAGTAGCGGCATTTCGCCCAGTGGGGGCCATCGCAAACCAGGCCAGATTTGATTTCTCTCAAAAGGTTACATTGAAGTCTCAGCTATGTTTTACGCGGCGATACATTGGGCGACTGAATGCGAAACTTGAAATCTGTCGTCATCAAGCGATCGATCATTCTCGATGGGCACAAGACGAGCGTCTCTCTTGAGAACGAATTTTGGGAGGGATTGCGAGAGATCGTCAGCGCCAAGAAGATGACGGTGTCGGACCTGGTCGGTCAGATCGACCGCGAACGCGACAACTGCAACCTCTCGTCGGCAATCCGCGTCTTTGTTTTCAATTATTTTCGTCTGCGCGACCGCCATTAGGGCATCGATACGGGCCACCATTCGGGCGGCCATTTAGCCTTATTTTTCGGAAACTTGGCCGCTCCTGCGCGTTGTCGGCTTAGTTCAGTGCGTATCCGGTTTGCCATTTTGCAACGCAATAGACTATATTGCACTGCAGTAATCATAGTGCCGCGGGCCGGGGGTGCGGCGGAGTGGAGCGTCATGTTGAAGTTCTTGAGAAAGTGCACGGCGATCCCGGCGGTGAAATATTCGCTTATTGCCGTTACGAGCTTGCTCTGGCTGGTTGGATTTGCCGACCAGCTCCCGGACGTAACGCAGGCCGCAAAATATGTCGGCATTTCGCTTTTGATGCTGGCGCTCGCCGCAACAGCCTGAACGTCGCGGTCGCTCGCACCGGCCAAGTGCTGGCCTTTTTTTGCTGTAAGCTGCGCCTAGAAGCCAAGGTGCCGGTGCAATATTTGCGGCCGCGCCTTGATCTCCTGCGCCAGCCCTTCGTGCGCGATGTGCCCGTTGTTGATGATGTAGACGCGGCTTTGCCAGCGCGAGCGTCGCCGCCAAATTTTGCTCAACCAGGACGATCGTCTGGCCCGCGTCGGCAAGGTCGCGGCAAGCCTTGACCATCGCGCACGATCACCGGTGCAAGGCCCTCGAATGGCTCATCCAGAAGGACAATCTTCGGATCGCGGACAGCGCGCGCGCGATGGCGAGCATTTGTTGCTCGCCGCCGGATAAATCAGTTCCGCGACTGCGACTGCGGCGCGGCCCCTTACCCCAGATTCAATTCTTTGAAGAAGTCATTGCCCTTGTCGTCGATGACGATGAAGGCAGGGAAACCCTCGACCTCGATCTTCCAGATCGCTTCCATTCCGAGCTCTGGATATTCCTGGACCTCGACCTTCCTGATGCAGTGCTCGGCGAGGTTCGCCGCGCTGCCGCCGATGGAGGCGAGGTAGAAACCGCCATGCTTTTTGCAGGCATCGCGCACCTGCGCCGAGCGGTTGCCCTTGGCGAGGGAGATCATCGAGCCGCCGGCGGCCTGGAACTGGTCGATGTAGCTGTCCATCCGCCCCGCCGTGGTCGGGCCGAACGAGCCCGAAGCGTAGCCCTGCGGCGTCTTGGCAGGTCCCGCGTAATAGATCGGATGGTTCTTGAAATAATCGGGCAGGCCCTTTCCGGCCTCCAGACGTTCGCGCAGCTTGGCGTGGGCAAGATCGCGCGCGACTATCA
>DATGDN010000356.1:0-12459 GCA_035310865.1 Pseudolabrys sp.
CGAATATCTTCCGCATCCCGGCCGAGACCATCCGAGAAAATCGTGTGTTCCAACACTTCAAGGGTGACGCGAGTGGCCTCCACCGAGACGTCGGTCACCTCCGTCTCTCGCCGAGCAAGGCGGCGGGCCAGCCGGTTGGCCGCGTCAACCATTGCGGATGAAAAGCTCATCACGGTCTTGCGCGCGAAAAGAGGCGCCAAGGCGCGCCGCTGCGTGCGCCAGCTATCGTCCTCAGCCGTTAGCAGACCGCCGGTTAAGCCAGCCGACAAAACGCGGCGCTGCAGCCAATCCTTTTCATAATTGTCACAATTCTCGAGCAACACGCGCCGAATTGCGGCCGGGTCACTTACAACCGCAACGTGTCCGATTGACAAGCCGGACACAACGACGGGCTGCTCAAAATGAGCCTCAGTCCATGCTTCGAGTGGATTCTTTGCAAGCACGCGAAGGAGCGATACCGGGCCCAGCGCCTGGGCCCGCGGGACCGGCGCGGGCGGACAAAGCTCGGAAGGAAAATCGAGCACAATGGACTCCAATCACTCAAGGAAATCGCCCGCACGACAGAACGGCCGGGCTTGCGGCGGAGTTCCAAATAACCACAATCTCGGATTTGTGGAACACCGGAACCACGCCGCGATTTCAGCCATTTCAGGGTGTACGTATCAGCGGTCCTCACGAATTTTAGGGTGCCTTTACACGTGTCAAATCGAACCAAACCTGGGACCGGCCGAATCTGGTCGATCTGCGCGACAGCTTTGTTATGGCTGGCTGCAAGCAATCCCGTCTTTTCACAAACCACCCCGATCGCATCGCTTGACCCGAGCGGCGAGTGGCTGGTCGCCCAGCGTGTCGCGCGGATCAAGATCGTCGATTGCGACGGTCACCTTTGGGGCGTCGTGGCATGGGAGGCGCGGCCCGGCGGGACCGACAAAAATAATCCCGACCCGACGCTTCGCACTCGCCCCACGCTGGGCATGCCCGTCCTGCTCGATATGACACCTAAAAAGCCCAACCAGTGGGAGGGACAGGTCTACAATTCGCAGAACGGCCACATTTATTCAGCCAGCATCACCCTGTCCGACCCGAACACGCTGCGTGTGCAGGGTTGCGTTTTTGGCTTTCTTTGCGGCGGCGAGAATTGGAGCCGCGTTGAACCACAAGACACGGTCGGCCGGGCCCCGGCGCAAACTCCCGCGAAACCCCCAGCCTCCGCAAAATCTCCGAATGGCCGCAAGGCGGCTACCACTCCGCCTACAGCGCAGCCCGCGCCTGCTGAAGACGTGTGCTCAAGAATCCTTGGCCCCGCGGGGCTTTCCCATGAGCGCGGGTTGAAATAGGACGGCTGCCGCCAAGGTGCAGACCAAGGACAGCGCAAGCAGCTTGCCCATGCTCGACGTGCCGGGATGCTGTGAGAGCCAAAGACTCCCGAATGCCGTCGCAGTCGTAAGGGCGCTCCAGATCACGGCGCGCGTTAGGCTCGATTGCAGCAGATTTCTCCGCCCCGCGCGCCAGGCCATGATGTAATAGATCTTGAAAGCCACGCCGACACCAAGCAACAGCGGCAGCGCAATGATATTCGCGAAATTGAGCGGCATGCCGATCAGGACGCATATCTCGAGCGTCACGGCGCCGGCGAGCAGGAGCGGCACGAGCGTCAGCAGCACATCGCCGAAGCGGCGAAGCACAATCCAGAGCAGAATGGCAATCGAGACCAGCGCGTAAAATCCCGCCTCGAAGAATGCCATGACAACCGTGTGACTCGACTCGAGTATTGAAATCGGGCCGCCGGTGGCATTTGGATAAACGGCGAGAATGGCACGAGCGAATGACCTTAGAACTTCCGTGTCGTTCGTATTGCCTTTGGGAGCCACTTCGACCCGCGCCCGCCCATCAGGCGTCACCCAGAGTTGCTTGAGCGACTGCGGTAAATTCTCCCGCGTGACACGCCCGGCGGTCAGAAAGCCGCGCAGTTGGCCAAGGCTGGTTTGCAACGGCACGATGAACGCTGTCTGAGCGCGCGTTCGCGCCAATTCATCCGCTTGCGCCAACTTCCCCGCATCAGCGGCCAGCCGCTTGGCTGCATCCGCGCCAGAGCCTGAGGCGCTGCCGGCAATTTTGTTGAGTTGATCGGCCATGCCGTTCAATGCGGCAACATTTTCCGCATCCGTCGGCGGCTTGCCGGGCGGCGACGTCAGTACTTGCCCCAGCCGGCGGCTTAAATCCTGAATCAGGGCCAGCTTTTTATCCTGCTCCTGCGGCACGAAACCCAGCAGTGTGGAAACCTGCAGGACTTCCGGCAATTTCTGCAATTTTTCAGCGGCGGCGGCGGCTTCGTCGACCGAAGGTGTGACCACGTTGACCGAGTTGATACCGACCCGTGGATCGCCGCCGAGATCAAGCAGGGTTGAAATCGACTCAGTTTCCGGACTGCGCAGGTGGATGGGGTCGAAGTCGAAGGTGAGGTAGTAGAGCAAAGGCGATCCGAGGACCGCGACAGCCAGTGTGCCGACGATGACAGGGACACGGTATGTTTCCAGGAAGCGGTCGACCGGGGCCAGCGCGCGATATCCTATTTCCTCAGGCTCGCCGGTCGGATTGAGAACCGTTATCAGCGCCGGTAGCAACGTGATGCTGGTCGCATACGCAATCAGCATGCCGACCCCAGCAATTTGTCCCAACTCGGAAACACCCCGGTAGTCGGTCGGCAGGAAGGAGAGAAACCCAGCCGCCACGGCGGCTGCAGCAAGCGTTAGCGGAACACCGATTTTTTCGGCAGCCCGAGTCAACGCCGACTGAAGTTTCGACACATCGTGCCGCTCCGCGCGGTAACGCACCGAGAACTGGATTGCGAAGTCGACGCCTAGTCCGACGAACAGAACCGCGAAAGCAACCGATATCATGTTCAAGGCGCCCACCAGGGCGAGACCCACCGCGGCGGTGAGCGCCAATCCTACGAACAGGTTGATGATGACGGCGACGATGATCCGCCCCGATTTCAGCGCCAGCCACAAGATCGCCAGCACCACTATGATCGTACCGAGACCATTGACCAGAGCGCCTTCCTGGACGGTTGCAAATTCTTCGTCCGCCATCGGCACTGAACCGCTCAGGCGCACGCGCGCCTGATATTTTTCCTTGAGCTGGAGTTCGTCCGCCGCCCGATGGATCGCATCGCTCGAAGCCTTGCCGGGCTGAAGTGCGGAAAAATCCAGCACCGGATGCACTTCGATCAGGCGACGCAGGTCATCCAGTTTTGGATCCTGACCGTTGAGCATCGAAAGCCATGAAAAAGATGCCGGCCGTCCGGCCAGCACGTCCTCCACCGTTGCCGAAGCCATGGACAATGGCCGCGCCAGGGCATCGAGCGTGACCAATTTGTTCTGCACGCCGATAAGACCGAGCGAGAGCGCGCGCGTCAGTCCACGCAGACTTGGATCGCCGGCGAGGGTGCCGACAAGTGGGGCTGCCTGTCCCAGGCCTTTGGTCGTTCCGGCAACATCATCCGTGGACTGAAACAACAGCCCGTTGCGCGCGAAAAATTCACTACCTCCGATATCCTCGACGGAACGAAATAGCTGGGGCTGCGCCTTCAGCCGGCTGACCAAATCGGCGCTGGCCCGGCCGGCATATTCGGCCGTAGGGGCATTGACGACCACCAATGTCGATCCGAAATGGCCGGGAAATGCCTTTTCGAATTCCGCCTCACGCTTGCGCCAATCAAGATCAGGTGAAATGAGCTGGTTGATATCGGTATTGATGGCGAAATGACGCACCGAGTAGATTGTGCTAACAGCAGAGCCGATGACACCTAAGGCTATGATCGGCCACGGAAATCGGATGCAAACACGGACAACATAAGTGACCCAGGATGCTAGCATGCCAGCTGCGGCCCTCCCGCCCCGATATAGCCCCTGCCCTCGCTCAAATGCGCCATTTGTTCAATACTTCCAAATTGGAACTTTTGCTCTTGCCATTGATTGACGCTGACTAGAAACTTAATGGCAAAGTCGGCAACGCGCGAATTGGGCGACAGAATATATTCCGTGTGCGGGTTTGCCAGGGCACTAGCGCCTCTGTTTCTCGGGAAGGACGATTAAAGCATGACGGCGCCCAATGATGACCTCCTAACACAACCGAACCCTTCCATCCTCGACTCCATCAAGAGCCCTGCCGATTTACGCCGTATCAATGCACGGCACCTCCAGCAGGTTGCCGATGAATTGCGCGCCGAAACCATCAATGCGGTCGCGGTCACCGGAGGCCATCTTGGAGCGAGCCTCGGCGTGATCGAACTGACGGTGGCCCTCCACTACATTTTCGACACGCCCACTGACAAGTTAATTTGGGACGTGGGCCACCAGGCCTATCCGCACAAGATCCTGACAGGCCGGCGCGATCGCATTCGCACGCTGCGCACCGGCGGCGGGTTGTCGGGTTTCACCAAGCGCTCCGAGAGCAAATACGATTGCTTCGGGGCGGCACACTCCTCGACATCGATATCGGCCGGACTGGGCATGGCAGTCGCCCGCGATCTCGCCGGACAGAAGCACAACGTGGTGTGCGTGATCGGCGACGGCGCGATATCGGCCGGCATGGCCTACGAGGCCATGAACAATGCCGGCGCGATGAACCGGCGTCTCGTCGTCATCCTGAACGACAACGAAATGTCGATCGCGCCGCCCGTCGGCGCGATGTCCAACTATCTCACGCGGCTGTTGTCCAGTCCGATGTACATGTCGCTGCGCGACATTGGCAAGCAGTTTGCCCATCACTTGCCGAAGTTCTTTAAAGAGAAAGCTTCGCTTGCGGAAGAACTCGCGCGCGGTTTTGTCACGGGCGGGACTTTGTTCGAGGAGCTTGGCTTTTACTATATCGGCATTGTCGATGGCCACGATCTCGATCAGCTGTTGCCCGTACTGGAAAACGTCCGCAACGCGGACAACGGCCCCTTCCTCGTGCACGTGCGCACACAGAAGGGCAAAGGCTACGCACCTGCCGAAGCATCGACGGACAAGTACCACGGTGTCGTCAAGTTCGATGTTTTGACCGGCAAGCAGCACAAATCCGTGTCGAACGCACCATCGTATACCAAGGTATTCGGCGAGAGCCTCGTCAAGGAGGCCGAAAAAGACGATCGCATCGTTGCCATTACTGCTGCGATGCCTGGAGGCACTGGTGTCGACATCTTCGCCAAGGCGTTTCCGGACCGCGCCTTCGACGTCGGCATTGCCGAGCAGCATGGCGTGACGTTTGCCGCAGGATTGGCGACGCAGGGATACAAGCCATTTGTCGCCATCTACTCGACGTTTCTGCAACGCGCATACGATCAAGTCGTCCACGACGTCGCCATTCAAAAATTGCCGGTCCGTTTCATCATGGATCGCGCAGGCCTGGTCGGCGCTGATGGACCTACGCATGCCGGTTCATTCGATCTCGCTTACCTCGGCTGTCTCCCGCATTTTGTGATCATGGCAGCTGCCGATGAAGCCGAGCTCATCCACATGGTCGCCACTGCCGTTATGATCGACGACCGGCCTTCCGCGCTGCGCTATCCGCGCGGCGACGGCGTCGGTGTAGAACGTCCCGCTGCGGGCGTGCCGCTCGAGATCGGTCGCGGGCGCATCATCACAGAGGGCAATACGGTTGCCTTGCTGTCACTCGGCACCCGTCTCACCGAATGCATGAAGGCCGCGGAGATTCTCGCCGCTCATGGCATCTCGACGACCGTCGCCGACGCCCGGTTCGCCAAACCGCTCGACACCGATCTCGTTTCTCGCCTCGCGCGTGAGCACGAGTTGCTCGTGACCATCGAAGAAGGCGCGATCGGTGGCTTTGGAGCGCATGTCCTCCAGTTCCTTGCCGAATGCGGCGCGCTGGAACGCGTGAATTTCAAGGTGCGCAGCATGATCCTGCCGGACGTGTTCCTCGATCACGACACGCCGCCCGCCATGTATGCGAAGGCGGGCCTCGACGCGAACGGTATCGTGGCGAAGGTTTTCGATGTCTTTGGGTCGCGGCATGTTCCGGAATTGCAGCCGTCCGAGATCGAATTTCTTGCGGATCGCGCCCGGCGCCGGCGGCAGGCGGCGAACGGCCGCACGAACAGGGGCGCGGTATGAAGGTTATTCTCGCGAAGCCGCGCGGATTCTGCGCCGGCGTCGTGCGGGCTATCGAGATCGTCGAGCGTGCGCTCGACAAATATGGACCGCCGGTCTACGTCCGCCACGAGATCGTGCACAACAAATGGGTTGTCGATGCGCTCAAGGCGCGCGGCGCCCGGTTTGTAGAAGACCTCTCGGAAGTGCCGCCCGATGCGATCACGATATTCAGCGCACATGGCGTGGCAAGGAAGGTTGAGGCGGAAGCGGCCGAGCGTGGCCTTCGCGTCCTGAATGCAACATGCCCGCTCGTGTCAAAGGTGCATGCCCAGGGCCGTCACTATCTCCGCCAGGGACGCACTGTGATTCTGATCGGACATGCCGGCCATCCTGAGGTGGAAGGCACCGTGGGCCAGATTCCGGGCCCGGTACTGCTCGTGCAGACCGAGGAAGACGTTGATGCACTCGACCTTCCCGAAGACACACCCATCGCTTACGTGACACAAACCACGCTGAGCGTCGACGATACGCGCGGGATCATCGCAGCACTGTTCCGCCGCTTCAAAGATGTCGTCGGACCCGGCACCCAGGATATCTGCTATGCGACACAGAATCGCCAAACCGCCTTGCTCGAACTAACCAAATTGGTCGACGTTATCTTCGTGGTCGGAGCAAAGAACAGTTCCAATTCGAACAGGCTTTGCGAGATCGGAACCGAGGCCGGGATCCCGACTCACCTGATTGCAAATGGTTCCGAAATCAAGCAGGAATGGCTGCATAATGTCGATGTGGTAGGCATTACGGCGGGTGCATCAGCGCCCGAAGTCATGGTTCGGGACGTGATCAATGCACTGCGTCGTCTAACCCCCGTTGAAGTGTTCACCCTGCCAGGTCAGGAAGAGCATATCGAATTCCGCGTTCCGGTCGACCTTCTGGACGTGATCGGCAGCAAAACAATAAGCAAGGATGTGACTCTTGAGCATTCCCCTTCTTCAGAAACTGTTTGTCGGTAGTTACGTCATCCGTCAGCGCCTGACCGGCCGAAAGCGTTACCCGCTGGTGCTGATGCTTGAGCCGTTGTTCCGCTGCAATCTGGCTTGCGCCGGATGCGGCAAGATCGACTATCCCGACCCTATTTTGCATCAGAATATGTCGGTTGAAGACGCGCTCCATGCGGTCGACGAATGTGGGGCGCCGGTCGTTTCGATCGCCGGCGGCGAGCCGCTGCTGCACAAGCAGTTGCCCGAGATCGTGCGCGGGATCGTCGCGCGGCGAAAATTCGTCTATCTCTGCACAAACGCACTGCTGATGGAGAAAAAGCTGTCGCAGTACGAACCCAGCACGTTTTTCACCTGGTCGGTGCATCTCGACGGTGACAAGGAGATGCACGACGTCTCGGTCTGCCAGCCGGGCGTATACGACCGCGCCGTGGCGGCGATAAAGAGCGCGAAAGAGCGCGGTTTCCGCGTGAATATCAATTGCACGTTGTTCAACACGGCGCAGGCTGACCGCGTCGCAGAATTTTTTGACACCGTGATGGCGCTGGGTGTCGACGGCATTACCGTCTCACCGGGCTACGCATATGAGCGCGCGCCCGACCAGCAGCACTTCCTCAACCGCGGCAAAACCAAGCAGCTGTTCCGAGACGTATTCAAGCGCGGACCGAAAAACAAGAATTGGTCATTCAGCCAGTCCAGTCTGTTCCTCGATTTCCTCGCGGGCAATCAGAGCTACCACTGCACGCCCTGGGGCAATCCAACACGCACGATCTTCGGCTGGCAAAAGCCTTGCTACCTGCTTGGCGAAGGCTACGCGAAGACATTCGACGAACTGATGGACGGCACCGATTGGGATGCCTACGGCACCGGCAACTACGAGAAGTGCGCAGATTGCATGGTGCATTCCGGCTATGAGGCCTCGGCCGTCAACGATGCCGTCGCCCATCCCCTCAAGGCGTTGACTGTCAGTCTGCGGGGCCCGCGCACTGCGGGTGCCATGACCGCCGAAATCCCGCTCGAGCACCAGCGGCCCGCGCAATACGTGTTTTCGAAGCACGTCGAGCGCAAGCTTGAAGAAATTAAACAGTCAAAAACTCCGCCCGAGCTCGCCGAAGCCGGATAGCAGCGCGTCAATCCGCCGACGAATGGAACTTTTGGGCGGAATTGCCTGTTATGTAGGACGAAAAGTCTTCTCTCTGTTTGTGTAACAATGGCCTTCGGAGCTCGGCCATGCGCAGGCACGCCGTCATACTTATTGGATTGCTGGCTGCAGCGGTTCCGCTGGACGGTTCTGCGCAGGCGCAGTTGTCCCCGCAGGGTATTCTCGGCGGCATCACGCGGCCGTTCCGCCAAATGCTCGGGCATTTTGGCCACTACCCCCGTACCAACCGGCATCGCGGTGCACCTAATAGAGCGAGTGCCGCCATACACTCTCCCGAGCGCGAGACTTCAGGCTTGGCAATTTCTCGCCTGGGCCGTGCAGGCCCGGCAGCGTGGCCAGGCGCCTATGAAGAGATGCTTGGTTTTGCATTCTGGCCCGACGACTACGGTTCGCGGCTTCGCAGCCGCGGTTTTGCGGTGATAGCGGACACGATCATCGGCCAATTCGACCGGCTGCGGGCGCCAACCCGTGTCGCAACGACGGGTTCGGCGGCGAAAAGCGATACCGGCAGTGTCTCCGCTGACCAATGCAATGTTGCATGGAGCGCGAATGACAAATGGCCAGCCGCGCGGCTTGAGCAAATACTGCAGTTGTCGAATGCCCAGCACGACGCACTGGAAACACTGCAGCGTTCCGCGGATCAATCAATAAAAAATATTAAGGCCGACTGCCATGAGATGGGTGAGCTTTCACCACCGGACCGCCTAAGGGCGCTGGTCCAGACACTTTGGATTGTGCGCGACGGCGGCGTCTCAATGCGCGCTCCGCTCAGAGAGTTCTACAAGACTCTGACGAGCGCGCAGAAGAACAGTTTTTCTATCGAGCGGCCTCAAACCAACTCACCGCCGGATGGCAAGCCACCGGATAGTGCAAACAAGCAATATCAAACCTGCGCGTCACAAAATATCGGAAGCGCGGAACGCTTGATTAAGGAAATAGAAGTGAAGGTTAGGCCCGACAAAGATCAGGCGGCGAGCCTCGAAAATCTACACAAAGTTTCGTCGGACATGGCCAAGCTTCTGATTGCGTCATGCGTGCAGCCGATCGCTGCCGATCCGCCGGCACGTCTGGATTCCGCCAGCGATCAGATCACCGCGATGAATTATGCGGCGACGAACGTGCAGATTGCGCTCGATGATTTTTACGGACGGCTGTCGCAGACGCAGAAGGCGCGGTTCGAGGCAACCGACCGCTGACCGATCACATGCCGAAAGGCACGTTCGCGCTATTGCTCTCCGTCAAATTGCGATAGCGCGCGAGCGCCCAGAGCGGAAAGAATTTCCGGTACCCGTGATAGCGCAGGTAGAAAACCCGCGGAAATCCGGTCGCGGTAAATCGCTCTTCGTCCCAGAAGCCGGAATCGGTTTGCGTCTGCGCCAGGTATTGCACCCCACGCGCAACGGCCGGATGGCTGACCTCGCCGCAAGCCATCAGGCCAAGAAGCGCCCAGGCCGTCTGCGACGAGGTGCTCGCAGCCGGCTCGTGGCCGCGGTAGTCGAGTTTGTAGCTCGCGCCGTCTTCGCCCCAGCCCCCGTCCGGGTTCTGGATCGCCACTAACCAATTGACAGCCTTGCGGATTTCGGGGGAGCTGTGATCGATACCACAGGCGTTGAGCGCGCAGAGTGACGACCAGGTGCCGTAGATGTAGTTCAGGCCCCAGCGGCCGTACCAGCTGCCGTCCTTGGTCTGCGTGCGGAGGAGATACTGCACGCCGCGCGCCAGAGACTCGCTCGTGTCGCGCGTCTCGCCGAGCTGCGCCAGCATTGATACGCAGCGCGCCGTCACGTCTTCTGTCGGTGGGTCGATCAGCGCACCGTGATCAGCGAAAGGGATGTTGTTCAGATAGTCATAAACGTTATCGACGTCGAAGGCTGCCCAGCCACCATTGGTGCTCTGCAAGCCCCTCACCCACTCGACGGCGCGCGCGATCGCCTGATCGTAACGGTTTCCCGCGCCCGACCGGCGGGCGCGGTCCATCGCCATGACGACGACGGCGGTGTCGTCGAGGTCGGGATAGTGTGGATTGGCATACTGGAACGCCCAACCGCCCGGCCGCACCTGCGGGCGGCGCGCCGCCCAATCACCGATCACATCGAGAATCTGGTTTGGCATCAGCCAATCGAGGCCCCGCAAGGCGCTTGCCCGCGCGTCATCACCACCCATCTCGAGCAGCGCATGACATGTCAGCGCCGTGTCCCAGATCGGCGACACACACGGCTGGCAGTAGGCTTCATGATCGTGAATGACCAGCAGCTTGTCGATCGAGCCACGCGCAATCGCGGCGTTAGCCGTGTCGCCAAGCACGTCGTACATCAGCGTCGCATTCGCCATTGCGGGGAAGATCGCCCCGAGACCGTCTTCGCCGTTGAGACGCTCGGTGACGAAATCGACGGCCCGATCGATAGCGCGTTGGCGTAGGCTTTTGGGAAAGACCTTCACGGCCGGCCGGAGAATGATATCGATGCCGCGAAACAACAGGAACCAGCTCCAGCGTTGATGCGGCGCTTTCGATGCCGGTCCGATTGATGCCGGAGGCTCGACAAAAAGCTCGTCAATGCGGATGCCAAGTGGATTTTTGGCGCGCGGACGCAACGCCTGCAGCACCAGCAGCGGCACCAGAACGGTCCGCGCCCAATAGGACACCTTGGACAGGTGGAATGGAAACCATGGCGGCAGCAGCACGATCTCGACCGGCATCTCCGGAACGCTGCGCCAATCGAGGATGTCGTAAAGCGAAAGCAAAGCGCGTGTGAAGACGTTGGAATGAACGGCACCCCCGCGCGAAAGAATCGCCTCGCGCGCACGCCGCATGTGCGCCGCATCCGGACTGTCGCCGATCATCTTCAGCGCAAAATAGGCTTTCACGCTGGCGCTCATGTCGAAATCACCTTCGTGAAACAACGCCCAGCCCCCGTGCGGGCCCTGGATGCGCTTGAGGTAGACGCCGATCTTCTGCTCAAGTTCTTTGTCGATCGGCTCACCACGGAAGTGACGAAGCAGCACGTATTCCGCAGGAATGGTCGCGTCGGCCTCGAGCTCGAATACCCAGTGCCCGTCACGCTGCTGGCATTGCAGCAGCGCCTGCGTGGCCGCAGTATTCGATTTTTGGATCTCTGGCCGCCGCAATGAAACGCGCGCCTCCTCGGTGAATGCCAGCGTCATGCCGCAGCCTCCATCCGGCCGCCGACAAGTTCGGCTGCACGATAACCTGACCGGATCGCACTCTCGATCGTCGCGGGCAGCCCTGTCGCCGTCCAGTCGCCGGCCAGCAGCAGATTGCCCCAGCGCGTCTGCGGCTCCGGCCGGCGCGCATTCTGCTCCGGTGTCGACTCGAAGGTTGCCCGCCGCTCGCGCACGATCTGCCACGGCGGGAGCGCCGTCGACAGGCCGGTGGCGGCCGCAACGTCATTCCAGATGCTTTGCGCAAGTTCGGCGCGCGGCACATCGAACAGGCCGCCGCCGTCGCTGATGGTTACACAGATCCGTCCCGGCAGCGAAAATATCCACTGGCTGGTGCCGTTGATCACACCGAGTATCGACGGGAGCTTGGCCGGCGGATCGACACGGAAATGGGCGTTGACGATGCCGCGGAATGCAGTCGGCACCGTGAGGCCGGGCACCAGCTTGGCTGCGACGTAAGGCGGGACTGCAAGGATAACGGCGTCATCGGCGCCGAGATCCACGCTGTGCCTGGCAAATTGAAGTTGCGATGCGCGGCCGTCGGAAAACTGCAGCGCAACGAGCTCATCTTCGAAAGCAACCGATACGCCGTGCTGGCGCAGCCAGGAAACAGCCGGCTCCACAAAGACCGGCCCCAGGCCGTCGCGCGCCAAAAGCGGGCGGCAAGCCTGGCCGCCAAGCGCGATAGTTTCTCTGATAAGAATGCCCGCAAGCTTGGCCGAGCCTTCCGGCGGCGCAATGTTGAGCGCGGCGAGCAGCAACGGCTCGAGAAAACGGGTGTAGAGCGTGCCGGAGCAATTCAGAACATCGGCAATCGGCTTGTCGGACTTTGCCCAGGCAAGCCGCGCGATCGGAAGATAGTCGGCAAGACTCGTCTGCGGAACGCGCCGGTCCTTGTCGAAGACCCACCACGGAAACCGGCTTTCGCCGAAGCGCAACGTCCACTGCTTTCCATTGGCAAGATCGATGAAGGGAAATTCCGCTTCCTTCGGGCCGTGCAGGCCAGCCGACGAGCCGATGG
>DATGDN010000357.1:0-19596 GCA_035310865.1 Pseudolabrys sp.
GGCGGCGGGACTGTAGACACGGACGACGCTTCATCCTCGTTCGGTGTTGCCCTGGGTATCGGCAGATACATATGCCGATTCCCATTTCTGCAAATGGTGCCCGGACCTGTTGTTCAGAAACCATAAAGGTAAACGAACGCTGCTTATTCGTTCTTTAATGATGCAAGGTGTTTCTGAATCCACTCGGTAAAATTGAACCAGTGCGAAAACTATTGCGCTGAAAAGTTGCCCCGTCGATGACAGGTCGGGGGCATCATGCTCAAAGAAAAAATATGGGGGCCGCTTGTCAGCCTCGTTTGGCTTTGCGCCGCGAGCGGCATGCCCGCCGCAGCGAATCCATTCATTGTCGAGAAAGACCCCGCCGAATTTACGTCCTCATTCGCGCTTCGCTATTGGTATGGCTTCGGAAGCACGAGCAAGGACCTGTATGGGTCCACACGCGACGACCTTGTTTCGCGGCTCAGCTATACGGGCCTACAGTCGCACTCGCTTGAAATTTTCACGCGCGTCGACCACGCCAGCGGCGGGCTGTTTTGGAAAGGGTATGCCGGCAGCGGTCTGCTGACCCAGGGGAGTCTTCAAGATGAAGACCTTCCGCCGCTGACCACGCCCTATTCCAGCACGAATAGCACGCTTCAGAATCAATCGTTGGGCTATATCAGCGTCGATTTCGGCGGCGCGCTGCTGCGCGGCCCGGATTTTCGTATCGACGGATTTGTCGGTTACCACTATTTGCACCAGCGCCTGAAGGGTTTTGGCTGCCACCAGACGGCGGGCAATCCCGATATTTGCGCGGGTGGGATTGCGGACAGCGTGGCCGTGATTGTCGAGGACGACACCTGGCAAGGGGTGCGCCTCGGACTTAACGCGGACCTTCCATTGGCAGACCGCTGGCGGCTCAACCTTGAAGCTGCCTATCTTCCCTATGTTTGGTTTTCCGGCAGCGACAACCATCTGCTGCGTCCCGATCTACCTTTCCCGATTTTCGAAGACGGCCACAGCTGGGGTTACCAGCTCGAGGCACTGCTCTCATATAAAGTGGATGATGCAATCAGCTTTGGAGTCGGCGGCCGCTGTTGGCATATGGAGAGCCGGGGCGCTTCGCATTTCGAACAGATCGGCGGCATCCGCCAGCCTCTCGACTTCAAGGCCGACATCTACGGAGTTTTTGTGCAAGGCAGCTACGGTTTCGGGCCGTTCTGACGCAGTGCGACCTTGTGCTGGTCCGCCATGCAGAGACCCCCATTGCCGGGCTGGACGCCAAGGCGGTAGAGATTGCCATGAGCGCTCGACCTGCTGAAAAGCTCGCTATTGCTGTTGCGCAGCTCAACTCGACCGTCGGCGACATCGCTGGCAACGTCGAAAAAGTGCGCCGTGCGCGCGCGACAGCGGCTGCCCAAGGCGCCGACCTGGTTGTCTTTCCGGAATTATTCATCTCCGGCTACCCGCCTGAAGATCTGGTGCTCAAGCCGGCGTTTCAGGCGGGCTGCCGATCTGCGGTTGAAGCGCTTGCGCGTGAGACCTCCGCGGAAGGTCCGGCCTTGCTGGTCGGCGCTCCCTGGGTCGATGGGGGAAAGCTGTACAACGCGGTTGCACTTCTCGATGGCGGGGCGATCGCCGCGCTGCGTTACAAGGTCGATCTGCCGAACTATGGTGTGTTTGACGAAAAGCGGGTGTTCGCACCCGGGCCGTTGCCAGGTCCGGTGAGTTTCCGCGGTGTGCGTTTGGGCGTCCCGATCTGCGAAGATATCTGGGGTGCTGAAGTTGTCGAATGTCTGGCGGAAACCGGCGCCGAGATGCTCGTGGTGCCCAATGGCTCCCCGTACTGGAGAGAAAAGGGCGATGTGCGGATCAACATCGCGGTGGCGCGGGTTACCGAGCAGGGCCTGCCGACGGTTTACGTCAATCAGGTCGGCGGCCAGGACGAGCTCGTGTTTGACGGTGTTTCATTCGGTCTGCACGCGGATTGCTCGCTGGCATTTCAGTTTGCCGCCTTTCAGGAAACGATCGCCACTACGAACTGGATCCGTCGCGGAGGAGCCTGGCGATGCGAAAACGGCCTGCTCGTAAAGAGCGTTGAAGCGGACCGTGCCGACTACAGCGCGTGCGTGCTGGGGCTGCGCGACTACGTCAACAAAAACGCATTTCCCGGCGTCGTCTTGGGCCTTTCAGGTGGCGTCGACTCCGCGTTATGCGCGGCGATGGCGGTCGATGCGCTCGGCGCCGAGCGCGTACGCTGCGTAATGTTGCCATACAAGTTCACCTCGCAGGAATCACTCACGGATGCGGCGGCCTGCGCCAAAGCGCTTGGCGTTCGCTACGAGATTCTGCCGATTGCAGCGGCGGTCGAAGGTTTTGAAGCTGCACTCGCGCCGGTGTTCTCGGGTTTGCCACGCGACGTCACCGAGGAAAACCTGCAGGCGCGTGCTCGCGGCACGATCCTCATGGCGATCTCGAATAAATTCAACCTTATGGTCGTGACCACCGGCAACAAATCGGAGATGTCCGTCGGCTACGCCACGCTCTACGGCGACATGAACGGGGGCTTCAATCCCATTAAGGACCTGTACAAGACCGAGGTCTTTCGCCTCGCACGCTTACGCAACGAGTGGAAGCCGGAAGGCGCGAAAGGCCCGGACGGCCTGGTCATTCCGGAAAACATCATTACCCGGCCACCGACGGCAGAATTGCGCGAGAACCAGAAAGATGAAGACTCGCTACCGCCCTATGCGGTGCTCGACCCTGTCCTGGAGCGTTTGGTCGAGCGCGAAGAGCCGATCTCGGCGATTGTTGCCGCAGGGTTTGACCGCGATACGGTGATGCGTGTCGATCGCATGATCAATATCGCTGAGTACAAGCGGCGTCAGGCAGCGCCGGGTGTCAAGGTAACGCTGAAGAATTTCGGCCGCGACCGGCGCTATCCGATCACAAACCGCTTTCGGGACCCAGGCACACCCATGCCTGCGCCAGATGTCTCTTTGATCACCGGTAAACCGACCAAGTCGGAAGCGTTCGATTTTTGAACGTTGGCCCTATCGCGCCGGGATGAAAGTCGGTCCGACAGTACGCACCTTGCGTTTGGCCGGGTCGACCTCGCCGGGAGCTTCCGCGATCGGCGCTGCAGATGCGGGTGCAGTTGTCGTGACAGTTCCACGCAGTTCGGGACGGATGGGTTTTCCATCGGGGCCGATACGCGGTTGCGATAGCTGCTTGGCATTCTGTTCGGTTACGACGACATCGCCCGGTATGACTGTGTCGTCCGGTCCGATGGACTTAAGAGCCTGCGCCCAGCTTTCGCCCGGCCGCCGGCAGCTGCACGCCGAGGTGAGGGCCTTTCGATATTGGAATGCAGTCGGAAGCTCCGTGTAGAGTCGGCCATTCAATGAGACTGCCTGCGCCATTTCCTCGCCCGGATTGTGATGCGTGTAAAGCGAGACTTCGGCGGCCGGGCACATGCGCTGGCACGCCTGCTCATCCTCGCGGAAATGATCGGGCGAGGTCGAATACGATATCGGGAAATAGAAACCATCGCAGGTTCGCACACAGACCGTGCGGAAAGTTCCTCCCATCGGTCCGGACGGCGTCGAGAACATGCCGTTGTTGTTGCCGCCGAACAGGCGGTCGAAGAAGCCGCCCTGCTGGCCGGCAATCGCCGCCGAGCGGTATTGCGGCCCACATCCGTTGTCCCCAAGTGCGACGAGCAATGCTTGACGCTGCGCAGCGCGCTCGGTGGTCCCGCCATTGAGCTGCTCGAGCTGATTGCGCATGCGTTCAAGGGCAAGTCGCTGCTGATCGATTTGCCGGCTCATTGCGCCGCACTGAGGTGGCGGATTGCTGAAAATGGAGAAGAAACCCGAGCTTTCGCAGCCGATACGCCGCGACTGCGCCACCATGCGGTCGACTTCAAACTGCTGCCGGTTGACCATGTCTTCCGTGCGTCGAATCTGGTCGGCACGCGCGGGATCGGCGTTGCCGCGATCGAGCGTCGCAAGCTGTGTCTCAAGCCTCTGGCATGCGGGGTTTGCCGACTGTGCGTGGGCCGCGGCTAGGCTGGATACGGCCACCACGGCGGCCGCTGCGAGCTTGCAGGATGATCTCCACATGGCCGGCACTGTAATCTGAAAATTATGCCGGGGCGAGCCTTCCGTCAGTGGGCTCGTGCGACTTCGCAACGCAGGTTCCAGAGCACGCCAGAGACGATGATAAGGGCTCCCACCAAAACAAATATATCGAGCGCCTCGCCGTAAAACGCCCATCCCACCACGGCGATCAGCGGAATACGCATGAAATCCAGCGGCACGACCAGCGTGGCGTCACCGGACCGAAACGCATTGCTCAGGCAATAGTGCGATGTCAGTCCCGCTATGCCGACGCCAGCCGCGGGCAAAATGTGCCGCGTATCAAGATGCAGAAAGACTGCGGGATCGCTGCCAACCAGAGAGAGCGGAAACTGAATTATAGCCATCCAGAACACGATGCCGAAGGTTGTCTCCGTCATCGTCAACTGCTTGGTCGTAATCATCGTAATGGCGTACCCAAAGGCCGCGAGCAGGACAAGAATTGCCGCAGGATTGAAGTCCGAAATTCCCGGCCGCAGAATCACCAGCACGCCAATGAGACCGAGAACCACGACGCCGAGGCGGCTTGGTGTCAACCGCTCGTGCAGAAACCAGACTGCGAGCAGCGCGGTCCAGGCCGGCATGGTGAATTCCAGGGCGAACACCATGGCAAGCGGCAGCATCGTGAGGCTGAGCGCCCAAGAGAATTGGGATGCATAGTGAATGACATTGCGGAAAAAATTGAGCCCCATGCGGCGCGGCAGTGCATGCACGCGAAGATCGCTGCGCACGAGCAGGAGCACGAGAAGGACCAGAAGAGCAACTCCGCTGCGGATCGCAAGAATTTCGAAAATGCTCAATCCACCGCGCGATAACTGGCGGATCGATACCGCCATCACTGAAAACGAAAGCAATGCGCCGATCATCCATAGAACGACGCGTACGATATTGCTTTTGATCACGCGAGTGGCTGCTTGATGTGGCGGGATAAGACCGGCGGGCGGGTGGTCTAGCAGGTAACCACGCCGCCGTCACTCCGCATCCGGCTGATTCTCGGGCCGTGCCTTGTCGAAGGCGGCGAGCTTCAGGCAGGCAGCATCTGCTGCAACGATTTTCGGGAATTTATCGAGAGGGACCTTTAGTCGCCGGGCATTTGCAACCTGCGGCACCAGGCATATGTCGGCGAGCGTGACAGCGGCTCCATAGGCATATGGGCCCGGTCCAAGCATTGTTTCCAGCGCGCCAAAACCTTCGATGATCCAGTGATGATACCAGGCGTCGATCTCGGCCTGTTCATGTTTGAGCTGGCGCCTGAGATATTGAAGCGCAATCAGATTGTTCAGAGGATGGATATCGCAAGCAATCGCTTGCGCGATTGCGCGGACTTTGGCGCGACCGATCACGTCCGTCGGCAGTAACGGTGGCTCGGGATGAATTTCGTCGAGGTATTCAATAATAGCCAAAGACTGAGTCAGCACTTCGCCGCTCGTCAGTTCGAGCGCCGGTACCCGCTCCTGAGGATTGATGGCGTGAAAGTCCGGTGTGTGCTGGCGTCCGCCATCCTTGGTCAGATGGACCGGCGTCATCTCATAGGGCAGTCCCTTGAGATTGAGCGCAATACGCACGCGATAAGCGGCTGACGAGCGAAAATACGTGTAGAGTTTCACGGAACAACCCCGACATACACGAAGCCAATCTAGCGGGACTGCGGCTCGTTGGCGATAGGGGGGTGCAAGCTGACGGATTAGTCCGTGAGTCAGCGCACGATCGGGCGCTGCGCGGTCACCGGATGGCCACAGGCGCAGGGCGACCAGACGCCGGGACAGATCGCCCGGCATCGGCTCGTCAAAGCCGCCGAAGATGTAGACCCACGGCAAGCAGCTTGACGACCAGAATTTTCACAGCGCACGCTCCGTGCGGTACCGCCCGACCTTACAACGCCGGTTCGGTCCCACGCGTTCCGTCGAATTCGCGAAATGGTCGCGTGGGCAATTAATTCGTGGGTTCTGAGAAGAACAAGGAGTGCGGTGTGCCTTTCGCCGGAGGTAGCGCGGTCAGCGTTCCCACGGTGGGCATGCGAGATCGACTCCTCTCCAACTTGGGAAGCCTCCCAACGGAGGACGAAATTTCCGGCATCGGTGTTTATGGTTGTGCGATGCTGTGCGCAGCTGCCCGGGCGAGGTGGCGCTAACGACAGTCGGGAGAGAAGGGGACGACCATGGTGAAACTCGAACAACACGCGGATACAACAACGCTGCTTAGTCGAATCCTGTTATCGGCGGTGATGTGGCTCTATGGGTACTTCAAGTTGACCGGCTATGCAGGAGCGGTCGCGTACATGTCTCCAGGCAAGGGCTGCCGGCTCCTGCACTATTCGCGGTACTTTCGATCGTTATTGAAATTGGAGGCGGCCTGCTCATCCTGTTCGGATATCAGACGCGGCTCGTGGCCTTAGGCTGCGCAATTTATATTTTCGTCGCCGCACTTATCGCGCACCGCAATTTTGCTGACGGCAACCAACTCGCTCACTTCATGAAAAATTTGGCGATCACGGGTGGCTTCTTGGCACTAATGATCGCCGGTCCGGGGCGCTATTCTTTGGACGGACGCAAAGGATAGTGTCGGTTCTGCGATACGAGATGACCTTCAACTCCGGTCATCGGTAGTCGTTCAGCGCAGGCATACGATCGCGACGACTTCGCACCTGTCGTTCTGACAGTTTCCGGATGCATTCCTTGAGATTGCACCGGTGAGGTCGTCGGGATCGACCTTGTGATACGTCACCGCCGTGGTGAATGCTTGCGTCTTGCAATAGGCGTTGGCTGCGGCTGCGCCGCACTTTGCTCCCGACGCCAGACAGCGATCGATACCGTATCCGTCGGCATCATTGGCGACGAGGAAGCTTCGCTGTTCAGCACGTGCAGGACCGCCGAAGGCAAGACAAAGCAGGAAAACGATCAGAATTGGCCGCATTAAGCTGCTCGAAAATGATGCGCCATCCGGTGCGCACCGATTGCGAAAATGCGATTAAATTCGTTAATTAGCGCTTAACCCCGCGGTCCGCTCCCGGTCATCAATTTTTTCCTGTGTTTTGCGCGGGTTGCCGCGGGCGCTTGACGGACTGCGCGCGACAAATCATTGTGCCGCCATGAACGGCCTTAACCATATCTGCGGCATTTGCCCGGAGATTATTCGCTAGCGCATCACGCTGGCTGCGGCCGTCTTTTCTCAAGCTCGAGATAACACGACGCCCGGCCAGCGGGGCCGACGGGTGTCTTTTGCAATGGAACTCAAGCTCTACGATACGCTGACGCGTGAGAAGCGGGTGTTTTCGCCGATCGATCCCGCACGCGTGCGCATGTATGTCTGCGGGCCGACCGTTTATGACTTTGCCCATATCGGCAACGCGCGCCCCGTCATCGTTTTCGACGTGCTGTTCCGGCTGCTGCGCTATGTCTACGGCGAAAAGCACGTGACCTATGTGCGCAACATCACTGACGTCGATGACAAGATCAACGCACGTGCAGCGGAGCGCAGTATTTCCATCCGCGAGCTGACCGAAGAGACGTACAAGAATTTCAAGGCGGACGTGGCGGCGCTCGGCTGTCTGCCGCCGACCATCGAGCCGCGCGCGACCGACCACATCGAGGAGATGAAGACGCTGATCGAGCGACTGGTGAAGTCCGGCAACGCTTACGTGGCTGAAGACCATGTCCTATTCCATGTCGCTTCGATGAAAGACTACGGCAAGCTCTCCAACCGCTCGCTCGACGAAATGATCGCGGGCGCGCGCGTCGAGGTCGCACCGTTCAAGAAAGATCCGATGGACTTCGTCTTGTGGAAGCCGTCGGGTCCGGACGAGCCGGCGTGGCCGTCACCCGCTGGAATCAAGCGGCCTGGCCGGCCGGGCTGGCACATCGAATGCTCGGCGATGTCCTGGAAGCACCTAGGGGAGACCTTCGACGTCCACGGCGGCGGCATCGATCTCGTGTTTCCGCATAACGAAAATGAAATCGCGCAGTCACGTTGTGCCTTCCACACGCCGGTAATGGCGAATTTCTGGATGCATAACGGCTTCCTGCAGGTTGAAGGCGAGAAGATGAGCAAGAGTCTCGGCAACTTCATCACGATCCACGACTTGCTCAAGGATTGGCCTGGCGAGGTAATTCGGCTCAACATGTTGCGCACACACTATCGGCAGCCAATTGATTGGACTGCGAAGGGATTGGAAGAAACTCAGCACATAGTGGAAAGTTGGAAGAAAATTGTTGCGGGTGTTGATCCTCTAAGTGCGCAAATAACACCCAGCGAAAACGTTCTTGCCGCACTTTGCGACGATCTGAATTCGCCTGAGGCAATTTCCGCATTGCACAAAATAGGCTCAGCGGGTAACGCAAATGAGCTGTACGCGAATCTTGTCTTCCTTGGTATTGTAGCCGATCAGCGTGAGTTAGCGGAGAACATCGCCAGGGAAGTGTTGGAAGAAGTCAAACTTCCCCCGAAAGCAGACAAACGGACAGAAAGGTACTTACTAGAAGCTGAGATTGGAAAACGAATTTTTACACTAAACCCTTCTGCAAATGCGACGACCACGTCGACGGCTGCATTTACAGTCGTTACATCCAGCTATTCAATACCTTCCTTTTTGGATGCTTGGACTAAATATCATTCTGATTTTTTGTCACCTGTGGATGTTCAGTACGTTCACAATGCGATTGGATTCGAGAAATTGAACGAAGAAATCGAAAAAAGATTGCTAGCGCGGAGCGCTAGAAATTTTCCAGAATCCGATCGCATTCGTAATGAGCTTAGAGCTTTAGGTTTTGAGCTCGAGGATACCAAGGACGGCAAGACGCAATGGAAGGTCGCGCGATGATGGCCGTTGCGCACCCGAAGCTCGCATTGCGCCCGTTCCTGCCGGCGGATGCGCCGGTGCTGCGCGAAATCTTCCGAGACAGCATCGAGGAGTTGACTGCCGACGACTATTCCGCGGCCCAACAGGAAGCCTGGGCCTCCGTCGCGGACGACATCGGAGCGTTTAAAACGAAGCTTGCGGGGCAATTGACCTTGGTCGCGACGCTTGAGGGATCACCGGTCGGCTTCGCCTCGCTCGAAGGCAAGGACAAGATCGATATGCTCTATGTGCATCCCGCGGCGACCGGGCAGGGGGTTGCTGCTATGCTGATCGATGCGTTGGAAAAACTTGCCGGTTCGCGCGGTACGGAAAAGCTCTCAGTGGATGCAAGCGATAGCGCGCGCGGGTTTTTCGAAAAACGGGGCTACGTCGCGCAGCAACGCAATTCGATTGCGGTCGGCGATGAATGGCTCGCCAACACCACGCTGCAAAAGCAGCTAGCCGCCAAACGGGAGGCATCATGACCAAACCTGACACTCCGTTCCCCCGCCATTGGCTTTACTACATCGTGCTCAAGTACGGCGTCCTCGCTGTCGCTGTCTTGATCGCGCTCTATGTTGTCTACCGGCTGACCTGAGCGACCCCATGGCCCGCGAACGTCTCTACCTCTTCGACACCACCTTGCGCGACGGCGCGCAGACGAACGGGGTCGATTTCACGCTCGCGGACAAGTTGGCGATCGCCGGCATGCTCGACGAACTGGGCATCGACTACGTCGAGGGCGGCTATCCCGGCGCCAACCCGACCGACACCGAGCTCTTCGGCAAGGACCATAAATTTGATACGACCTTTACCGCATTCGGAATGACACGGCGGCCAGGCCGCTCGGCCTCCAATGATCCCGGTCTTGCCGCGCTGCTGGAGGCGAAGGCCGACGCTATCTGCTTTGTCGCCAAGTCCTGGGATTATCACGTCAAGGTCGCACTGGAGACGACGGACGAGGAAAATCTTGCCTCGATCCGCGAGAGCGTGCGTGCAGCGAAGGCGAAAGGCAGGGAAGTGCTGCTCGACTGCGAGCATTTCTTCGACGGCTACAAGGCCAATCCGAAATACGCGATCGCGTGTGCGAAAGCCGCATACGAGGAGGGTGCGCGCTGGGTCGTGCTGTGCGATACCAATGGCGGCACGCTGCCGGACGAGGTTGAAAAGATCGTCGGCGAAGTGGTGAAAGTGATACCTGGCGATCATATCGGCATTCACGCCCACAACGACACCGATCAGGCGGTGGCGAACTCTTTTGCAGCCGTGCGCGCCGGCGCGCGTCAGATCCAGGGTACGCTCAATGGGCTCGGCGAGCGTTGCGGTAACGCCAACCTCGTGTCCATCATCCCGACGCTGAAGCTCAAACCGGAATTCGCCAAGCGCTTCGACATCGGCGTAACCGAGGCCGCCCTCAAAAAGCTTGTGCACTTCTCACATGCGCTCGATGAGCGGCTCAATCGGGCACCGAACCGTCATGCGCCTTACGTTGGAGAAAGCGCATTCGCGACCAAGGCCGGCATCCATGCCTCCGCGATCATGAAGGATCCGGCAACCTATGAGCATGTCGCACCAGAGACGATCGGCAATCGCCGCAAGGTACTGGTGTCGGAGCAGGCAGGAAAGTCCAATGTCCTGGCGGAGCTCGAACGCGTCGGGATCAAGGCCGACAAGGACGATCCCCGGATAGGACGGCTTCTTGAGATCGTGAAGGAGCGGGAAGCGATCGGCTATGCCTATGAAGCAGCCGACGCATCATTCGAGCTGCTGGCACGGCGTACGCTTGGCAAAGTCCCGAATTATTTCGATGTGACCCAGTTCGATGTCAACGTCGAGCAACGCAATAACGCGAAGGGCGAACGCGTCACCGTCACCATGGCCGTGGTCAAGGTGAAGGTCGGCGACGACAACATGATTTCTGCTGCGGAAGGCAATGGTCCCGTCAATGCGCTCGACCTTGCCCTGCGCAAGGACCTGGGCAAGTACCAGAAATACATTTCCGGCCTGAAGCTCACCGATTACCGCGTGCGTATCCTCAATGCCGGCACCGAGGCGGTGACACGCGTGCTGATCGAGAGTGAGGACGAAAACGGTGACCGCTGGACGACCATCGGTATATCGCCCAATATCATCGATGCATCATTCCAGGCTTTGATGGATTCGATTGTATTTAAGCTCGTGAAGTCCGGCGCCCCGGCGTGAGATAGTCTACAGCTGTCAGGGCGGCGAAGGGCTCCATGATCGATCACGTTTCAATCGCTGTGCGGGACTTCAAGGCGGCCGAAGCCTTCTACACGGCTCTGCTTGCGCCGCTTGGCTTGACCAAGCTGCGTGAATGGTCGGACGCCGCCGTCGGTTATGGCAAAAAGTATCCGGAGTTCTGGATCAACCGCCGCGCCGGCATGCCGCCGGTTGCCGCCGACAGCGGCGTGCATATTTGCCTGCGCGCGACATCAACCGCGGCTGTGGACGCTTTTCATGCCGCGGCACTTGCAGGTGGGGGAACGTCGGATGGCGCTCCGGGCCTTCGACCTGATTACAATGAACGCTACTACGCGGCCTTCATTCGCGATCCCGACGGAAATCGCATCGAGGCGGTGACGTTCGTTTAGAAATCAAAGCCGGTCAGCGATCACGGCCGGCATTTCCTTTTCTTCCTCGGGCACCGCCGCGGCCGCCTTTTGCAGCATCGGCAGGATATCTGCGACCTTGTCGGCAACGAGCAGATCGAAATTGAGGTCGCCACGAATGAATTCGAGTGCCTTCATGTGGTCGATCAGCGCGCAGAGTGGATTCCAGAATCCTTTGATATTTGCGAGCAGGATCGGTTTGCGATGACGGCCCAGCTGAACCCAGGTGATCTGCTCGACAACTTCTTCGAGGGTTCCGATGCCGCCCGGCATTGCAACGAACGCGTCCGCCATTTCAAACATCTTGCGCTTGCGCTCGTGCATGTCGCGGGTGACGATCAGGTGATCGGCGCCGGCCATCGCATGTTCGCGAGCGACCAAAAATTCGGGAATGATGCCTGTCACCTTCCCGCCATGGTGGAGCACGGATGTGGCGATTGTGCCCATCATGCCGATCGAACCACCGCCAAAAACCAGTTCGATACGATTGTTTGCAAGAACGGCGCCGAAGGCACGCCCCGCCTCCACGAAGGCAGGGTCGATACCTGGGCTAGAGCCGCAATAGACGCAGATTTTCCGGATTTTGCTGGATTTTTCGCTTCTGTTCATGGCCATGCATGTGCATCGCGGTTGCGGCATCGTCAAGGCGAAGCCGAAAAGCCAAGCTACAGTGCGCCAGGAGGATGATTACAGGCGAGAATCCTCCTATATGAAAGGCTGAATGAGCGACCACCACCCCCGCCGCACATCCGAGAGCGATTCGCGTGTCTCCGCCGCCCGTGGAGCGTTGCTCACGACCATTATCCATTTGTGGCCCTATATCTGGCCGTCGGATCGTGGCGATCTGAAACTGCGGGTGATTGGATCGCTGTTGCTGTTGCTCGCGGCGAAACTTGCGACGATTGCGGTTCCTTTCACTTTTAAATGGGCCACCGACGCACTCGCCGGTCATGGCACCGCGCCGGTCGCGGCATCCGACTGGCTGCTGTGGGCGATTGCCGCGCCGGTCGCGATGACCATCGCCTACGGCGGCATGCGCATTTTGATGGCGGCGCTCACGCAATTGCGTGACGGTTTGTTCGCCAAAGTTGCGATGCATGCGGTGCGCCGGCTCGCATATCGCACCTTTGTGCATATGCACGAATTGTCGCTCCGATTTCACCTCGAGCGAAAGACCGGCGGCCTGACCCGGGTCCTCGAACGCGGCCGTAACGGCATCGAAACCATCGTACGTATGGTGATCCTGCAGTTATCGCCGACAATCATCGAGCTTGCTTTCATTGTGGTCGTGCTGATGTGGCAGTTCGACTGGCGATATGTGGCCGTAATCTCGGCGACTGTGGCGGTGTACATGACCTACACCTATCACGCCACGGAATGGCGGATCGGCATTCGCCGCAAAATGAACGACAGCGACACCGATGCAAACATCAAGGCAATCGACTCGCTGCTCAACTACGAAACCGTGAAATATTTCTCCGCCGAGGAGCGCGAAGCCGCCCGCTACGACCGGGCCATGGCGCGTTATGAAGACGCCAGCGTGCGTGCCTATACCTCGCTTGCAGTGCTCAACGCCGGGCAGGCCGTAATCTTCACCATCGGCCTTGCTGCCGTCATGGTGATGTGCGCCTTCGAGATTCAGTCCGGCAGCAAGACGGTCGGCGATTTCGTGCTGATCAATGCCATGATGATCCAGCTGTACCAGCCGCTCAATTTCATGGGGATGGTCTACCGCGAGATCAAACAGGCGATTACCGATATCGAGATTATGTTCTCGATCCTTGCGCGCGATCCGGAAATCAAGGACGTGCTGGCCGCGCCGCCACTGAAGGTGAAAACGGGGACGATCCGCTTCGAGAATGTCAGCTTTTCTTATGACCCTGCGCGCGCAATCCTCAAAGGCATCAGCTTCGAGGTTCCTAGCGGCAAGACGGTAGCGGTGGTTGGTCCGTCCGGTGCGGGCAAGTCAACGATTTCGCGTCTGTTGTTTCGGTTCTACGATTTGTCCGGCGGTCGCATTCTGATTGACGGGCAGGACATCGCCAAGGTGACGCAGAAATCGCTCCGCCAGGCGATCGGCATGGTGCCGCAGGACACCGTGCTGTTCAACGACACGATCCGATACAACATCCGCTACGGGCGTTGGGAGGCGACCGATGCCGAAGTGGAGGAGGCGGCGCGGCTGGCACAGATCGATCCGCTCATTCGCATTGCCCCCAAGGGTTACGAGACCGAGGTCGGCGAGCGCGGACTCAAGCTGTCGGGCGGCGAGAAGCAGCGCGTTGCGATCGCACGCACGATCCTGAAGGGACCGCCGATCTTGGTGCTTGATGAAGCAACCTCGGCACTGGACAGCCACACCGAAAAAGAGATCCAGGACGCGCTCGAACGCGTGTCGCGCAACCGCACCACGCTGGTGATCGCGCATCGGCTATCCACCATCGTAGGTGCCGATGAGATCATCGTGCTGGACGGCGGCGAAATCGTCGAGCGCGGCACGCACTATGCCTTGCTCGCCAAGGATGGACTATACGCGAGCATGTGGAATCGTCAGCGCGAGGCTGAGGAAGCACGCGAGAAGCTGGCACGCACAGGCGAGGAGCCGGTCGCGCCCAATCGCAATCCTCCGCCTGTGGACGATGCCATTACCGCGACCGCCGTGCCGCTCGAAGCGCCCGCGGACGCGGCAGAGTAAGATAGCCACATGTCGATCTACGATTCGATTCGTTCCCAGATCGTGCCCGTTACCCCGGAGGGTTATCCCTTCATTGGCGCGTTCGCGCTTGTGAGCCTCATCCTGTTCTGGCTTTGGAGCCCGCTGGGATGGTTGGGCACGGTGGCCACGATTTGGTGCGCATATTTTTTCCGGGACCCCCCGCGTGTAACGCCGGTGCGCGACGGTCTGGTGGTGGCGCCGGCAGACGGGCGCGTGAGCCAGGTCACAAGCGCAGCTCCACCACGCGAGCTCGGCCTCGGCGACAAACCATTGCCGCGCATTTCGATTTTCATGAGCGTGTTCGACTGCCACGTGAACCGCAGCCCGGTCGCCGGAAAAATCGAAAAAATCGTCTACCAGCCGGGCAAGTTCTTCAATGCCGATCTGGAAAAGGCCAGTGTCGATAACGAGCGTAACGCACTGGTGATCGCAATACCGGGCGCGCGCATTGCAGTGGTGCAAATCGCGGGCCTCGTTGCCCGCCGCATCGTCTGCTTCGTTCGCACAGGCCAGCCGATCGGAGCCGGAGAGCGCTTCGGTATGATCCGCTTCGGTTCGCGCCTTGATGTCTATCTTCCCGAGGGCGTGCCGCCGCTCGTGGCGGTCGGGCAAACCGCAATCGCCGGCGAAACCGTGCTTGCCGATCTCCGTGCGGCAAACGATGGGGGACGCGCATTTCGCAGCGGGTAAATCGTTAACGAGGCGATAGAAATGCGCTTTGAATGCCGTGGCGCCAATGGAGCCATGGGACTATATTGTCGCCATGGTCTTTCAGCCCTTTGACCCCGCTCCGCCGCCCTTCCGTCGCCGCTTCAAGGCGATCCCGGTGCGGACTCTGCTTCCCAACCTCATCACATTGCTTGCGCTCTGTGCGGGGCTGACCGCGATCCGCGTAGCGGTAGAGAACAGGCTTGAATTGGCGCTGGCCGCAATCGTGCTCGCCGCGTTGCTTGACGGCATTGACGGGCGGATCGCCCGGATGCTGAAGGGCACCTCGCGCTTCGGCGCGGAGCTCGACAGCCTCGCCGATTTCGTCAATTTCGGTGTTGCGCCGGCGCTTATCCTCTATTTCTGGGGACTGCATGAGATCAAATCGGCAGGGTGGATCGCCGCGCTGGTCTTTGCGATCTGCGCCGGGCTCCGGCTCGCGCGCTTCAACGTGATGATCGATGATCCTAACAGGCCGGTATGGGGGGGAAATTTTTTCACAGGCATTCCGGCGCCAGCCGGTGCCATCACCGTCTTGCTGCCGATCTATCTGAGTTTTCTCGGCGTCTCGGACGGCCTTATCACAGCCTGGCTCACATTCGTCTATACGCTGGCGATCGCGCTTCTCATGGTTTCCCGCCTGCCGGTGTTTTCGGGAAAACGCGTCGGTAAACGCGTGCCGCCTGAGATGGTGTTGCCGGTTTTCGTTCTGGTCGTCTTATTCTTTGCCTTGCTGCTCAGTTATCCTTGGCCGGTGCTCACCATCGGCACGCTGGCTTACCTGGCGTGCCTGCCGTTGAGCTGGCTGTCATACAGGGAATATCAGCGCAAAGACGCGGCAACTGCTGCCGCGGCGAGCGCGACCGAGCCGCCGGTATTTGCACCCGGCGTGGCTGCTCAAGAGGCGGACGACGATCGGCCAGCGCGGCTGAACTGAATCCTAGCTCTTTGCGAGCGGATAGCCCGGCATCAAATCGTAAGGATGTTTCCATCCCGGAAGCGCTTTCATGCGCTCAAGCCATGCGCCGATCGCCGGATGGTCCTTCGCGATATCGAAACCAAACTCCTCTGCGGGATAGTAGAGATAAGCCGACATTGAAATATCGGCGATGGTGGGCTTGTCGCTGATGAGATACTGACGGCCGGTCAAGCGCTTGTTCACGATGGCGAGATTGCCGTCGATGCGTCCCTTAAGAAAAGCCAGCACGGCGGGGTCGCCGGGCGGCTTGGCAAAGTTTTTCAGGAAGCGGTACGGCCCCAAGAAGCCATTCACTTTTTGATTGTCGAAAATAATCCAGCGTAGAGCTTCCAGCTCTTCGTCCTCGTCCTCCGGCTTGAACTTTCCACTGCGCCTGGCGAGATAAGTGAGGATTACACCCGATTGCGTGAGTTTCCTGTTGCCGTGGACGAGCACCGGCGCCTCGCCCATTTCATTGATGCCGGTTCGAAATTCCGGGGTGCGTTGAGTCATCGCGCCGAAAAAATCGACCCAGACTGGTTCCCAGTCGGCTCCGATAAGATTGAGCATCAGCGCAGCGCGGTAGGAATTGCCGGACTGAGCGAAGCAATAAAGTTGAAATTCGGCCATTGGAATTCCGATCGTGCGGTTAACGTGATAGTGTCATTGGGACGCCGTTGGGGGATTCCCCTTCAAAACGGGCCCTGACGAACTTGAACTTGGCCAACGGTTGATTGTCGGTGTCGGCAATCGTCAATGCTCCGTCTTCCATCGCCCAGCGCCGGCTCATGTAGAAGTTTCCAGGGCATCCGCCGTCAGGCGCAATTGATCCAGCACGACCGCTGGGAGCGCCGCCGAATTCGAGTCCACATGTGGGTACACCGGGAGCCGTCAAGATCCATCGGCCGGGGATAGAAAGTTCCTTTGGTGCCGGTGCAGTTTCAAGAGATGCTCGCTCGGCCGCACAGCCCGTCAGTGTCAGGACAACGAGCATTCCCAATGTTGTCCTGACGGAGGCCATCCGGCAAAGCCGCCTCACTTCATTGTGGGAATGACGAATTCAGCGCCTTCCTTGGTGCCGGTCGGCCAGCGTGAGGTGACGGTCTTCGTCTTCGTATAGAAGCGGATCGAATCCGGACCGTGCTGGTTGAGATCCCCGAAGCCGGAACGCTTCCAGCCGCCGAAGGTGTGATAGGCAAGGGGAACCGGAACAGGGAAGTTCACGCCGACCATGCCCACTTGGACGCGATTCACGAAGTCGCGTGCGGTGTCTCCGTCGCGGGTGAATATGGCGACGCCATTGCCATACTCATGCTCCGAGGGCAGACGCACCGCTTCCTCGTAGTCCTTGGCCCGGACAACAGACAGCACGGGACCGAAGATTTCTTCCTTGTAAATTCGCATGTCCGGCTTCACTTCGTCGAACAGGCATCCGCCCATGAAGTTCCCATTCTCGTAGCCCTGCAGCTTGAAACCGCGTCCGTCGACAAGGAGCTTGGCGCCTTCCTTCACGCCGAGATCGACGTAGTCCCGCACCTTGTTGAGATGCGCCTTGGTCACGAGCGGCCCGTAATCGGCCTGTGAATCGCTGGAAGGGCCGATCTTCAAACTTTCCACGCGCGGGATCAGTTTTTCGACCAGGATATCGGCGGTCTTTTTGCCGACCGGCACTGCGACCGAGATTGCCATGCAGCGCTCGCCGGCCGAGCCGTATCCTGCACCGACGAGGGCGTCGACGGCCTGATCCACGTCTGCATCCGGCATCACGATCATATGATTCTTGGCGCCTCCAAAGCACTGGACGCGCTTGCCGTTGGCGCAACCTGTCGAATAAATGTACTCGGCGATTGCCGAAGACCCAACGAAGCCGATCGCCATGACGCGCTGGTCGGTGAGCAGCGTGTCGACAGCTTCTTTGTCGCCATTGACGACGTTGAGGATGCCGGCCGGCAACCCGGCATCTACCATCAGCTCCGCTAGCCGCATCGGGACAGAGGGATCGCGTTCCGAAGGTTTGAGAATAAAGGCATTGCCGCACGCAATCGCCGGCGCAAATTTCCACATTGGGATCATTGCTGGAAAATTGAACGGCGTAATGCCGGCGACGACGCCGAGCGGCTGGCGGAGCGAGTAGAGGTCGATGCTGGGTCCGGCGCCTTCCGTGAATTCGCCTTTCAGCAGATGTGGAATCCCGCAGGCGAATTCGACGACCTCGACGCCGCGTTGGATATCGCCGCGAGCGTCGGGAACAGTTTTCCCGTGTTCCGATGATAGAAGCTTGGCGAGCGGCTCGAATTCTTTCTGAATCAGCTCCAGAAACTTGAACATCACGCGCGCGCGCCGCTGCGGGTTCGTCGCTGCCCAGCCGGGCTGGGCCGCCTGTGCGTTGGCAATGGCGTGCTCGACCTCCGAGTGCTTGGCGAAGGCCACCTTTGCCTGGACCTCGCCGGTGTTGGGATCAAAAACGTCGCCAAAGCGTCCGGAGCCCCCCTTTACCGCCTTGCCACCGATAAAATGGCCGATTTCACGCATGGGTCGCACTCCTTTGACTTTTTTAAGCGGTCCGGGGCCGGATCATTGGGCATTGGCGCCTGTTTGCAGCGATTTTTACAGCTTTTTGTCGCAGGGTCACGGGCAGATGGCCGGTTCCCGGCGTTTTTCTTTCACGATCGGTTAGCCTTTACCGCCTCTTAACAGCGCCAGTCTAGGGTCGACTCGGGGGAACTGCCGTTCGCCCGAGATCGTGCGCGTTGGGAGGGTAGGTAATGGACATTTCTACAGGTCTTGGGCTCCTCGCCGGCGCGGGTATGCTCGCAACGCTTATTCTGTTGGGCGGCGACCTGCGCATGTTTGCCGACATGCACGCTGCCATCGTGATCTTCGGTGGTTCATTTGCCGCAACGCTCATTCCTTTCCCGCTCGCTTCGATCTTCCACGGATTGCCCCTCGGCGCCAAATTTGCCTTTACCCTTCGGCGCATGAGTCAGCGGGACCTGGTGGACGAAATTGCCGGGCTGGCCGAAGTTGCCCGCAAGCAGGGGCCGATCGGGTTGGAGAAGGTCGAGATCGAGGATCCATTCAAAGGGCGTGCGCTTTGTCGCTGACGGCTACGACGGCAATTTTATTCGCGACAATCTCGAGCGGGACCGCGATAATTTTCTGACGCATCTGGATGAAGGTCAAAAAATCTATCGGGCGGTAGGGGATTGCGCGCCGGCCTTCGGCATGATCGGAACTCTGATCGGCATGGTACAGATGTTCGCCAACATGACCGATCCGTCGAAACTTGGTCCATGGCCGTCGCGCTGTTGGCGACTTTCTATGGCGCTGCCGTCGCGAACCTGTTGTGCCTGCCGATCGCGGACAAGCTGCACCTCAAGCTCGTAGATGAGGAAATCAACCGTACGCTGATCATCGATGGCATCTTGATGATACGCGAAGCCAAGAGCCCGACTCTCGTGCGCGAGATGCTGCTCGCTTACCTGCCCGAGAAGCATCGCCACACCGACGAAGAAGAAGAAGCGGAGGCCGTACCCGCTTAGCGCGGCGCGTTCGTAGGCACCGATGGCGAGACGCAGGGAAGCAGGTCACGGCGGCGGTTACGGGTGGTTCGTCACCTTCGCCGATCTTAT
>DATGDN010000358.1:0-6961 GCA_035310865.1 Pseudolabrys sp.
TTCCCGTCCATTACTTGCCAACATCACAGCATCGATATATTTGCCGAACGTCGCCTAAAAGCAGATGGGCGAATTGCCGCCGAGTTCAAGCCGAGAGGCTATAATTGGACCTGACCCAAGAGGGGCAACCTGATGAATGGCAACGAGTCCAACTAGCCAGCGTCAGAGGAGTGTGGTGATCCGGGATTTTATGTTTCATGTGCTATTGGCTCGCGTCAGTTCCCGTCCATTCTCGACATAGAGGCCGACCGGCTGGAAATCGTTCTGGTACAGCCCGCCATTCATGGCAAAATGCAGCGACTTGCCCTTGCTCTTAAGGTCGCGGGCCAGTGCCGCAAAAGTTTGGTAAGGCTTGCCATCGGGGCCGCGCCAAAAGAGGCGCAGGTCCTGCTTAGCAGGATCAAAGCTGCAAGCGATATAGGCCGCGCCGTTGAACGACTTGTTCCGGCAGGTCTCGGCCTGAGCCGATCCGGGCACCACGAGACAAAGCAGAGCCACGGCGCAAAGCTGGGTCAGCGGAGAAACCGTGCCTATGTTTAGCGAGTTACCAGGTTTGTTGGAATGTTCTTCTGAGCCATTAGTGGAAGGCGTCGCGCCATGTTCCGTCATCCACAGAGAAGTGGCATAGCCCGCAAAGCGTCGAGCCAAAAACTGCCCGCCACCACTGCTACTACTTGTTCGAACCGCCTCATTTTTTCCCCTTTATACCGAGGACGGGAAGCGGCACACTGACGTGCCGATTGCTGTAAACGCGGTTCCGGTGTTGCGGCGTTCAAAGTCCGCAAGTCGAAGACTTATCGGCAGAGAGGAAAAGCGAATGACTTGCATTTTAACCACCTCGCGGCGCGATATCCTTAAGGGCGGCACCGCTGCCCTAACTCTCGGACTCGGCGCGACGGTTGCGCCCTGGAGCGTACGCGCCGCCGAAATGACGTCACACGAGAAGGATCTTTACGAGGCGGCCAAGAAGGAGAGCGAACTCACTTGGTACACCGCGCATTCCGACGACGTCACAGCACAGGCGCTCGGCCGCAAATTCCAGCAGCTCTATCCCGGCATTAGAGTCAATGTGGTTCGCACCACGGCGCAAGTGGCGTTCCAACGCGTCTCGCAGGAGCTCAAAGCCGGCGCCATGCAAGTCGACGTGCTGAGTTCGACCGACATTGGCCATTACGTCTATCTGAAGGAAAAGAACCTGCTCGAAAAGTTCGTGCCGGAAAATGCTGGCAAGGTATTCGATATTTACAAAGGCTACGACCCGGACGGATTCTATTACGTGACCTCGGCCGGTCTGATCGGCATGGCCTGCAACACCTCGAAGGTGAAGCTCGCCGACGCGCCGGGCAACTGGACCGGCCTGATTGATGCTAAATGGAAGGACCAAATTGCGCTCGGCCATCCCGGCTTCAGTGGCTATGTGGGCACTTGGACGGTGACTCTTCGTAAGCTGTATGGGTGGCAATTCTTTGAGAAGCTCGCCAAGAACGGTCCGCGGGTCGGCCGCTCGATCAACGACACCGTCACGTTGCTGAATTCCGGCGAGAGCACAATTGCTGGCACCGCAGCGAACAATTCCACGGTGGAGAGCATGCGGAAGGGCAATCCGCTGGCGATGATCTACCCGACCGATGGGACGGTGCTAATTCTCGCGCCTTCCGGAATCATGAAAGGCGCGAAACATCCCGCGGGCGCGAGGTTGTTCATGGAATATCTAATGAGCGTCGATGCCTCCCAGATTTGGGTCGAACACTTTAACGAATCGATGCGGCCAGAGGTGTCGCCGCCCAGCGGAGTCAAATCGGCCAAAGACGTCAAACCCATTCGGCCGACCGTTGAGGAGATCAGCAAGGGCATTCCCGAGGTGATAAAGCAGTGGCGTGATACCTTCGGGGTATGAGGTCGGATCAAGATTGGATTCGACCCGCCCAGCGGTTCGATTCGTCGAGGGAAACGTTATTGCCGGGCCGGGCAGTCGACCGCGAGGATCGCGCAGCGATGAGTAATGACAGCATCGCGCTGAGAAGCGCAGCAGAGTGGGGCCCCCTGCGCCGCCTCGATCCGAGCATGGCGCTGTGGCTCCTGATGATCGCAGTACTGGTTTTCCTGGTGGCGAGCCCGACCGCTCGGCTCCTTGTATCGAGCTTTCAAGAGCCCGAAACGGGCCACTTCACGCTCGCCAATTACCGCGACGCCTATTTCAATCTGCGCCATCTCACGGCGCTCGGCAATTCGCTCGAACTTGGCGTTGGCGTTGCGCTGATGGCGGGACTGTTCGGCGTGCCGATCGCATGGGCGATCTCGCGTACCGATATGCCATTAAAAGGCTTCATACGGCTCATGGTTCTCGGAGCCTTTATAACGCCGCCCTACCTTGCGGCCATCGGATGGATCCTACTGGCGGGCCCAAATTCTGGCTGGCTCAACAAGTTATGGATGATACTGAGCGGGGAAGTTCATGGGGTCTTCAATGTCTATTCCATGCCCGGGCTGATTCTCGTCGTCTCTGTCACCTCATTTCCCTACGTATTCGTCCTTACCAACTCGGCACTCGACCTAGTGTCGTCGGAGATGGAGGACGCGGCGCAGGTGCTCGGCGCTGGCAAGCTGCGCACCGCCCTTCGGGTCACCTTGCCGCTGGTGCTTCCTGCGATCTTAGGTGGGCTCATTATCAGCTTCCTCGAGTCGATCGCTTTGTTCGGCGCGCCGGCTCTGATCGGACTGCCGGCACGGTTCAACGTCGTTTCCACGCAACTCTGGCAGTTCTTCGAGTATCCGGTGCGGGTCGAGACGGCGGCGGCCTTTGCCATGCCGCTTCTGATCATCACCGTGCTGATGTTCTGGCTGCAACGCTCCGTCCTCGGCCGCAAGGGCTATGCCGCGGTGACCGGCAAGGGCGGCGAGCGGCGCATGATCCAACTCGGCGCCTGGCGGTGGGTCATGCTCGCCCACGCGCTCCTTGTGTGCTCGCTCTCGGTGCTGCTACCGATGACGGTGCTGCTACAGGCGGCGTTTGCAAAGGCATGGGGGCGCGGCTTCTCATTTGACAATCTTACGTTTGAGAATTTCCGTTACCTGCTGTTCGAACAGACTCAAGCCCAGCAGACGATCATCAATACTTTTCTCTATGCCGGCGTGACCGCGTTTGCCGCAATCGCGCTCTCTCTTGCCATAGCTTATGTGGTGAATCGCAGGCTAGTGCCGTGGTCAAACGTGCTTGCATTCCTATGCGTTGCGCCGTTCGTGATCCCGGGAATCGTGCTTGCGATCGGATTCTATGCAGCCTATGCGCCGCCACCACTTGCGCTTTACGGCACCGGAACGATCCTGGTCCTTGCCTTCATCACGCGCTTCCTGCCGATCGCATATACGTCGAGCGCCGCCAGTATACGCAGCATCAACCCTGAGATGGAGGAAGCCGTGCGCATCCTTGGCGGCGGTAGGCTGCTGGCGATCAGAAAAGTTTTGGCTCCGTTGTTGAAAAAAAGTCTGGCCGGCGCCTGGATACTGGTGTTCATCCCCGCGGCGCGCGAGTTGTCCGCAGCGATCTTTCTAGTCGGACCCAACTCCCGGGTAATCTCGGTGATGTTGTTCGACCTTTCCGAGGAAGGCAATTTCGAGGTGCTTGCCGCGCTCGGCACCATCCTTCTGTTGGTGACGCTCGTCATCGCGGCCATCGGCTTCCGCATCATCGGCCGCGATTTCATGCTGCGAAGGAGCGTGTAGTGACTAAGCTCGCGTTACGCGGTGTCGAACGGCGGTTCGGCGATTTCCTCGCGGTCGCCGGTCTAGACCTCGAGCTGCAGCCAGGGGAGTTCGTCTCGCTGCTTGGACCCTCTGGTTGCGGCAAGACAACGACGCTGCGCATGATCGCGGGCTTTATCGACCCGACCGCAGGGACCATCGAGATGGACGGGCAGGTGTTGTCGTCACCTTCCGGCTCGCTGCCGCCGGAACGGCGGCAGATGTCGATGATATTCCAGAGCTACGCGATTTGGCCGAACATGACGGTCGAGCAAAACGTCGCCTTCGGCCTCGAGCTACGCAAGTTCTCCGCCGACGAAGTGCGCATGCGCGTGCATGAAATGCTCGACGTGGTCCACATGCGCCATTTGGCGAAACGTTACCCCGCGGAGCTCAGCGGCGGCCAGCAGCAGCGCGTAGCATTGGCGCGCGCCATTGTCATCAAGCCATCGGTGTTGCTGCTCGATGAGCCGCTCTCCAACCTCGACGCTAATTTGCGCGAGGAGATGCGCTTCGAGATCAGGCGGCTGCACGACGAGTTTCGCATCACGACGGTTTACGTTACCCACGATCAGGCTGAGGCGATGGTCACTTCAGACCGCATCGCGGTGATGAACCAGGGCCGTATCGAGCAGGTGGACGATCCGCACACGCTGTATACAAGACCGAAGACACGCTTCGTCGCCGGCTTTATCGGGCGTTCCAACTTCGTGGAGGGCACGTGCATCGGTGCCGAGATTGCGTTCGACGCCTTCGCGGTTCCGCGCGCGGCAGTCGAAAACGGGGCCGCGCTATCCGGACGCGTCACCTTTTCGGTTCGGCCGCAGAGCATGCGGCTCAACTGCACGCCTTCGCCGGCGGACAATCGGCCGCAAGTACAGGTGAAAATCATCGAGCGCGCCTATCTCGGCGAGTTCTGGGACTATGTCGTCGTGCCGGTCGCCGGTTCGACGCGGCTCAGGGTGACCGCGCCGCCTCTCGACGTGTACCGAACGGGGGAAACGGCGTGGCTCGAGCTCGATCCCCAGCAGATGACGCCGGTCATGTGATTTCCGGCCGCACGCCCTCCGTCCGATAATTTTTTTAGAAGTAGACGGTTACGTATTGACGGACGCGCGGCCCGGCGCGAATGCCACGATCGCCCCTTCTTTCTCGAAAGCTTCGATCTGATGATCGTCGAAACCGTAGTCGTGCAAGACCTCGCGCGTGTGCTCGCCATAAACAGGCGCGCCAGTGCGCACCTTGCCCGGGGTCCGCGAGAATTTCACCGGAAGCCCGAGCGTCTTGACCACGCCCAAGGCCGAATGCTCGACCTTCACGACCATGTCGCGCGCAAGCGTTTGGGGATCGCTCAGTGCCTGCAACATGTCTTGAACCGGGCCGCACGGGACGCCCTTTTTCTCCAGCGACTGAAGCCAATATTTCACTGGCTTAGAGCGGAAGCGCTTAGCTAATTCCGCTTCCAATTCCTGCAGGTGCGCCATCCGGTCGGCGCCGGAGAGGAAACGCGGGTCGCTAGCCAGTTCTGGCGCGTCGAGCACGTCGAGCACCAATAGCCAGTGCTTCTGATTGGCGCCGCCGACGACGATCCATCCATCGGAAGCTTCGAACGCCTGATACGGCGCATTGAGCGGGTGCGCGGAACCCATGGCCCGAGGCGCCACGCCGGTCGCTAGCGCAATAGCCGATTGCCAATAAGTCTGAACCAGCGCGGCTTCGTACAGCGAGGTCTCGACCCATTGGCCCTCGCCTGTCTTCAGCCGATGCGCGTAGGCCGCCAGGATGCCCATGGCCGCCAAAATGCCGGCCGTGATGTCGGAGAGCGGCGCTCCGCATTTGACCGGCGGCCCGTCGGGCCTCTCGCCGGTGAAGCTCATGATGCCGCTCATCGCCTGGGCGACGAGATCGAAACCACGGCGGTGCTTGTACGGTCCCGTGCGCCCGAAGCCGGACAGTGAACAATAGATTAGCGCTGGATGGTCCTTGCGCAAATTCTCATAGCCGAAACCGAGGCGATCCATCACCCCAGGCGCAAAATTCTCCACCAGCACATCGGCGGTACCGATAAGTCGGCGCAAGATCTTCGCTCCGCCTTCCGTCTTCAGATCGAGTACGATTCCCCGCTTGTTGCGGTTCATCATCAAATAGGATGCGGCCTCCTCGCCGATCTTCGGCGGAACCATGTGCCGGCTGTCATCGCCGCTCGGCATCTTTTCAACCTTAATGACGTCGGCACCCAAATCGGCGAGCATCAGCGTGCACGTCGGTCCCGCCATCACATGAGTGAGATCGATGACCTTCAATCCGGCCAACGGACCGACCAACCGACGTTCTTCGCTTTTGAGCACGCGATCACCTACTCGCCGGTCCATTGGGGTTGGCGTTTGTTGAGAAAGGCATCCAATCCTTCGCGGAAATCTCGACTCATATAGCACATGAGGAAGAGGTCTTCACCTTCGTCGCGCGATAGCCGCCGTTGCAGCCGCGCCAGTGCCTGCTTGGTGGCGCGCAGCGTCAACGGCGCATTGCCGACGATCAGCTTTGCGAGTTCATCAGCTCGCCGTTGCAGGGCCGCGACGTCGTCGACGACCTGGTTAAGCAGTCCGACATTCGCCGCCTCTTCCGCGTCGACCAATCGGGCCGTGAAAATTAAATCCTTTACCCGCGCCGGACCGATCAGGGCTGTCAGCCGGCTGATGTTTGACATTGACAGGCAATTGCCGAGCGTGCGCGCAATAGGAAATCCTATTTTCGTCGTCTTGGTACCGATGCGCAAATCGCAGCAGCAGGCGATTCCAGCGCCGCCGCCGGTACAAGCACCCGCGATCGCGGCGATGGTCGGCACGCGGCACTCTTCGAGCCTCGTGAGCACGCGGTCAATGCGTGACTCGTATTCGATCGCGTGCTCGGGAGTTGTAAAGGCGCGAAACTGATTGATGTCCGTGCCCGATGCGAAGGCCTTATCGCCGGCGCCCTGGAAAACGAGCACCTTGATCGAGCGGTCATCGTTCGCGTTTTCGCAGATTTGCGCGAGTCGTTCGTACATCTCGAAGGTGAGGGCATTGCGCGCGTGCGGACGATTGAAGATGACCCAGCCGATGCCGTCGCTCACGTCATAGAGGAGATCGTTGGTCGCTGATGATTGTTGTGTCATAGGTTTCGGTCCGCCTGCCCCCGGCAATTTGAATGCAATATCGCCTTCACCACAAGCAGACGCCAG
>DATGDN010000359.1:0-7004 GCA_035310865.1 Pseudolabrys sp.
GTAACCGCAGCACGGCTCAGGCAGCCAGACGCGGGCGAGAAACTCAGACGCGATGCGCGGGGCTATGCCGCGCTTGCACAGGAATTGCTGAAACCCTTTAAGCCGAAACTGATTGCTATCGGGGGCCTTTCCGGCACCGGCAAATCATTGCTTGCGCGCGCTCTAGCGCCCGAAATTTTGCCAATGCCCGGCGCGGTAATGCTGCGCAGCGACGTCGAACGCAAAGCGCTGTTCAGAGCGGCCGAGACCACGCGGCTGCCGGGGGCAGCCTATACGGAAAATGTCACCGCCAAAGTCTACGGCGCACTTGCGGCCAAGGCACGCCGCGCGATCGCGGCCGGTCATTCCGTCATTGTCGATGCGGTATTTGCGCGACCCGCCGAACGAGCGGAAATCGCCAAAGCCGCCGATTCCTCTAGCTTTACCGGGTTGTTCTTGATCGCTGACTTGCAGACGCGGCTTGCGCGTGTTGGAGGCCGCAGCGGTGATGCTTCGGATGCGGATGCGACGGTTGTGCAAAAACAGGAGCAATTCGATCCCGGTGGAATCATCTGGGCGAAGATTGATGCTTCCGGCACGCCAGAGGAAACACTCATCCGCGCTCGCGTCACACTCAACCTTGAATAGCCAAGCTATGCGTTGCGCGACCCGCTGTCCCGACACCTTCCCTCTTGGCGGGGGATAGCGAACCAAGGCATAGGTGCGAGCGTTGAATCGCACCCGCCCGCCAGGTTTCCCGATATGAATGCCGCCAAGGGCCGAACATACTCCGCGCGTCATCTCGCGGTCGGTCTTGCCGGTTACTGCGCGTTCATCAATCTCTATTCGCCGCAGTCGATCCTGCCGCTCCTCTCGCAGGAATTTCACGCGGGTGCGGCCGAAGTATCGACCATCATCACAGTAAGCACCCTGGCCGTGGCCCTGACGGCGCCGTTCACCGGCGCCGTCGCGGATGTGCTTGGGCGCAAGCGGGTCATCGTGGCAGCAATGTTTCTGCTGGTTTTTCCGACCTTGATGGTGGGGCTTTCGACAAGCCTGTCGGCGCTCATCTTCTGGCGCGCCGTGCAAGGTTTGGTGCTGCCGCCGATTTTTGCCGTGACGGTCGCCTACATCGGTGACGAATGGCCTGCAAGGGAGGCAACGACTGCCGCGGGCATCTACTCATCGGGCTCCAGCCTCGGCGGATTCAGCGGACGGCTGGTCGCTGGAGTCATGGCCGATTTGATCGGCTGGCGTGCCGGATTTGTCGTCCTGGCCGGTGTTGCCGCTGCGGGCGCGGTCGCGGTGGCATTGTTGCTGCCACACGAGCGGCGTTTCGTGCGCTCGGAAGGGCTGCTCGCTTCCAGCCGCCAGATGCTCGGCCACTTTCGCAATGGCCAACTGGTCGCGACCTACGCGGTTGGATTTGGAGTGCTGTTCAATTTCATCTGTACCTTCACCTTCGTCAGCTTTCATCTCGCCGCCGAACCATACAATCTCTCAGCCAGCTGGCTCGGCGCGATTTTTGTCACCTACCTGGCTGGCTCGGTGCTCACGCCGTGGACCGGTTGGGCGGTCGGACGCTTCGGGCGACGGCATTTTATGGTGGGAGTCATTGCGGTGTGGCTCGGCGGCATTGCACTCACACTCGTGCCGTCGCTGCCACTCATCGTTGTCGGTCTGGCGCTTGGCGCTGGCTGCGGACTGATATGCCAGGCGGTGTCGACCGGCTATGTGACAATCACCGCCAAGGCCGGACGCTCGTCGGCAGTCGGCCTTTACGTGACTTCTTTCTATTTGGGCGGCAGCTTTGGAGCGGCGGTTGGTGCCGGCGCCTGGACGCTTGGAGGTTGGCCGGCTTGCGTCGCGCTCGTGGCGGCCATGCTCGCCATCATGGCAGCAATCGTCATTTTTGCGTGGAGCGGTACCGCGCGTCAGGAAAAGCCGAGCCCGATCGAGCCCGCATGAGCTAGCAGCGCGATTGTGCCCAGGCCGGTTTGCGCATCGCGAGCAGCGGACCATAAAGCAGGACAAAGAGGACAAAAGCCGCGATCCACGCTGCCCCCGCGAATTCGAGCAAGTCGATTGAACCGAAAAAGGCCGCGACGACGCGAACGAGCGCGGCTGTCAAAAGCAGCCCATAGATTGCCTGCGTAGCCCGCCCAGCCTGCAACGGCTGTCCGGTATGGCCGAGCGTCGCACGTGTCATGACCGCCACTGTCATCAGACCGATGGCGCCAGCGGTCCAGGCGTGGAGGCCGGCGGTCGGCGGCACTGCTGGAGTAAATGTCGAGAGTCCGACCATAATGAAACCGAGCGGCACGAAGGCGTAGCCGATGTGCAGCACCAGCACGAGGCGGTCGGCGACCGTGCGATCGCCTGCCCAGCGTGCGAGACGAAATACTTGGAGGCACCCGGCGAAAATCAGCAGCACCCCGCAGAATGGTTGCGTCGGTGCGACTATCCAGGTCACGAGCGCGAGCACACTGGCCGCGATGGTGGCCATGTCGAAGCGCGAAAACGAAATCGGCAGCCGGCCGGGATTGTTTCGAGTAAGCCAATTATTGGTAAAGCTTGGCACGATGCGGCCGCCGATGAGCGAAATCATAATAATGACAGCCGCGATGGCGATGCGGATGCCGTAGTTGGCCGCGCCCGCAAGCAACACCTCGGCATGAAAGACCACGTTGCCCAGGATGAGCAGCCCAAGGACGGCCAAAACACGCAGATTACGCCAGTTCTTGCCGGCGATGATCTCACGTGCCGCAACCACGGCCAGAGTGACCAGAAAGCTCACATCAACGAACGCTGCAACAAGTCCGCCCGCGTGCGCCGATAGCAAAATCACGACGCGGCCAGCGAGCCATAACAGCGCGAGGCCGGCAAGCGGCCAGCCGCTTACAGGAAGTCGCCCCGTCCAGTTCGGAATTGCCGTGAGCAGGAAGCCGGCGATGCTGGCCGCAACATAGCCGTAGAGCATTTCGTGAATGTGCCAATCGAGCGGGCTCATATGTGTGGGCACATTCAGCGAGCCCATGTATTGGGGAACCCAAAGGAGAATGCCAAAGGCCGCCCAGAGGCCGGCCGCTAGAAAGAATGGGCGGAAGCCATAGGAGAACAATGCGGGTCCATCATAATCGCGGCGGCGTTGCAGGGCGGCGGGTGTCGACATTGCTAGACCTTCATAAGCAAGCTGTTTCGCATCACCGCTAGGGCAGTGCATTGATCTGAATTAGGGCATGAGCGTGTCACATCGCCGCGCACTCTAACGGTTTGCAGTGGGATGCCAGAGCGGTACATAGCCGCGCCCGAGCACGGAGAGCACTGAAGGAGGCGTGAGTACGTCGACTTCGATGCCGCGCGGGCATGGGTTGGATTGCGAATATCCATCGGGCGCCCACCGCAATAGAAGGTTTCCCCGCAGCGCGTAAGCTTCGCCATCCAGCGAGATCACTGCCCCCTCGGGTAGCATCTCCAGCTTGCGACGATGACTGCGCTTGGCTTTTCCTATTAGCCGTTCGGAGTGCAGAATTCTGTCCATCGCTCCAGCCGATGCACGTTGCCTCTTCCCGGAGAACAATTTCGCGAACCGTTCCGCATCCTTGCGCCGGCATTCGAAACAAGGCCGGTGGCCGGCAGCAAATGCCGTTACTTCGTCGAGGAAAAACAGTTCGGTGTACCCATCACGCCAGACATTGCGATGACGATTGTTAAACTCGAGCTTACAGCAGATCCATGCACGCGTGACCCAGCGCCGAGACGTCAGTTTTTGCTGCATGTCATGAAGTCGCCCGCCGCGATTGCCCAAGAGGGTTCCGCGCGCGTGGGTTGCGAACAGTTCGCCGAACGGATCGACCCGGTTTTGAAGAGGCATTGCGCCTTGTAGCGCATCTGAAGCGAGGCCGGCCACATGCTGGGATACGCGCTCGCAAGAGCATTCCGCAGCATGCGGCCAGTCAGGGGCGCCGCTAAGGCGCCGGATCCCGTGCCTTGATGGCCCGGATGCGCACTGTCACTGCCGTCCTCGCCTCGCCAACAATCGCGCAACGGCGCAATGTCTCCGCGGCCGCGAGGCCGAACAGCAGCTTCGAAGCCAAGCTTACGGACAAAGGCAACAGATTCACGAAGGCCGGGCTGATGCCCGGCAGAATCACAAAGAAGTTGATCGCCCAAACCGAAGCAAGCAATGCAAGCGAAACAACATAGAGGCTGCCTACGCGCTGAGTTTGCAGCGTTTGCCACAGGCCGGTGAGCACAACGCCCAGCATGACCGCGAGCATCATGTGCACGACGATGCCCGTGGTGACGGGCGCTGCTGGCAGCAAAGCAGTTACGCCGGCCGCCGTGGTCACGCCGCGCGCCAAAGCCGCAGCATTGCCGCCGGTGATGGCTGCATAGAAAGAAACCCAGGCGACCTCCGCCAACCCACCAGCCGCGCCGGCAAGCATCCCGTATTTGATAATGTCGCGTCGCAGTGTGGTCATGGAATCGCTCCGCTAAAAGCCGTTGGCAAAGTAAAAGCTCAAAACAAACGTCAGCATATTGATCGATATCAAGAAGGTCGATTTGATTAGAGAGGCGCCGCCGAAATGAAACGCCCGCCACAAAGGCGGGCGTTTCATTTGCGTGTTGAAAGCCTTAGGCCTGCGGCTGAGGGGCGACTTCGCCCGTCGGGGGCTCTGGACGCGGTCGCGGCTTGCCTGCCGGCGGCACCGCCGAAGAGCGCGGCGTGGTCGGCTCGATCACCGACTCGCGCACCGGACGCTTGCCCGCGAGCAGATCGGTGATCTCTTCGCCGGTCAGCGTCTCGAACTCGAGCAGGCCCTTGGCCAGCACCTCAAGATCGGCGCGTTTTTCACCCAGAATCTGTGTCGCCTCCGCATAACCAGCCTCGACCAACTTGCGGACCTCGGCGTCAATCGTCTGCGCGGTCGCTTCCGAAATGTTCTGCTGGCGCGACACCTGATAGCCAAGAAAAACCTCGTCCTGGTTCTCGCCATAGGCCACGGTGCCGAGCGTGTCGGACAGGCCCCAGCGGGTCACCATCATGCGCGCCAGCTTGGTCGCCTGCTCGATGTCGGACGCTGCGCCCGATGTCACTTTTTCTCTGCCGAACACCATTTCCTCGGCGACACGCCCGCCCATCATGATCGCAAGACGCGAGGTCATTTGCTCGCGGCTCATCGAGAGCTTGTCTCGTTCCGGCAGCTGCATAACCATGCCTAGCGCGCGGCCCCGCGGAATGATGGTGGCCTTGTGCACCGGATCGGTCGCTATGACGTTGAGTGCGACAATGGCGTGGCCACCCTCATGGTAGGCAGTCAGCATCTTTTCTTCGTCGGTCATCACGAGCGACTTGCGCTCGGCGCCCATCATCACCTTGTCCTTGGCGTCTTCGAATTCGGCTTGCGTGACCATACGCTTGTTGCGTCGCGCCGCCATCAGCGCCGCCTCGTTGACAAGATTCATCAGATCGGCGCCGGAGAAACCGGGCGTCCCGCGTGCAATGGTCTTCAAGTTCACATCCGGCGCCAGTGGTACCTTGCGTACGTGAACTTTCAGGATGCTTTCACGGCCGACGACATCGGGATTCGGCACAACTACCTGACGGTCGAAACGGCCAGGGCGCAGCAGTGCCGGATCAAGCACGTCCGGACGGTTGGTGGCCGCGATAAGGATGATGCCCTCATTGGCCTCGAAGCCGTCCATCTCGACCAGCAACTGGTTGAGCGTCTGCTCGCGCTCGTCATTGCCGCCGCCCAAGCCGGCGCCGCGATGACGGCCGACCGCGTCAATTTCGTCGATGAAGATAATGCACGGCGCGTTCTTCTTCGCCTGCTCGAACATGTCGCGCACGCGCGAGGCGCCGACACCGACGAACATCTCGACGAAGTCGGAACCTGAAATGGTGAAAAACGGAACATTCGCTTCGCCGGCGACCGCGCGCGCAATCAGCGTCTTTCCCGTGCCCGGAGGACCGACGAGCAGCACGCCGCGCGGAATACGCCCACCGAGGCGCTGGAATTTTCCAGGGTCGCGCAGAAATTCGACAATCTCCTGCAAATCCTGCTTGGCCTCGTCAACGCCGGCGACGTCGTCAAAGGTGACGCGGCCGTGCGCTTCGGCGAGCAGCTTGGCGCGCGATTTTCCGAACCCAAGCGCCTTGCCGCCGGCGCCTTGCATCTGGCGCGACAGAAAGATCCACACGCCGATCAAAGCGATGAACGGCAGCCAGGAGACCAGCAGCGAAACGAACCAAGGAACGTTGTCAGAAGGCGGGCGGGCGGTGATGGCCACGCCTTTGGAATAGAGTTTCTGCACCAGGCTGGGATCATTCGGCGCATAAGTCTGGAAGCTGGTACCGTTGGAGAAAGTACCGTGAATGTCGGGCCCCTGGATCACCACGTCGCGGACGCGGCCCTGGTCGACTTCGGACAGAAGTTGCGAAAATGAAATGTCCTGCGCGGTGGTGCGCTGTCCCGGATTCTGGAAAAGCGTGAACAGCGCCAGCAGCAGCAGGACAATGATCACCCAGAGCGCGAAATTCCGTAGATTAGCGTTCATCAGCCGTCCTGACCCCGCCGCGCGCACGCCGCGCGGCAACATGTTGTATGCATCCGGTTCGTGGCGACTTCACGTCGGACTTACAATTCAATGTAGGCAGCGCCGGCCCCCAAGGAAAGGCCTTAAGTCTTAATATTCTAGCGTGTTTTCGCATGGCTCGCGGGAGGCGTTGGGCGCTTGGTTAAGACCTTGCGACGACGCGGCGGCGCTCGCTCCACGAGAATTTGAGGATCTTTAAGCGTCACGATTGCGCCCGCCAAAGTCCGCCGGAAGCGATATTCAGCCCTGTTTTGGGCCTCATCGAGCGCGGATTTGAGCGCCTCGAGCTTACCGAGCTCCACCGGCCCTTCATCGCCGACCTTCCCCACGGCGCGGCCGAGCAGACGCAATCCAATTTCAGCAGGCAAATCAGCGAAACGCCGGGCTTCGATTGCGACCGACGTTGCAGGCAGTTCGACAGC
>DATGDN010000360.1:0-3963 GCA_035310865.1 Pseudolabrys sp.
CGCAGCCGACGCACTTAAGGGCGAAACACTTGCTAAGCGCTGGTGTGCCACCTGCCATATCGTGGCGTCGGATCAGCAACGCGGCACCACGCAAGCACCGCCGTTCTCCGCGGTTGCCAATAAACCACGCTTCGACGAGACAACACTTGCTTACTTCTTGCTGACACCGCATCCGCGGATGCCGGATATGAATCTGTCGCGCAGCGAGGCGACTGACCTTGCTGCCTATATCAAGACGCAGAAGTAGTCTTATGCTGCCGCCTTTATCCGCCGCACGTCCGGAGGCGTCGCTTCTTCAGCGAGAGCCTTGAGTGCCGCGTCGAGCGGCATGATCTGCTGGCTCTCCTTGCCCAGACGCCGGATCGAGACGGTGCGCTCGGTCGCTTCCTTCTTGCCGACTACGAGCAGGACAGGGACCTTGGCGAGGGAGTGCTCGCGCACCTTATAGTTGATCTTCTCATTGCGCAGGTCGGATTCGACGCGCAGGCCGAGCTTGCGCGCCGCAGCAACCGCTTCGCGGGCGTAGTCATCTGCGTCCGAGGTGATGGTGGCGACTACCGCTTGCTTCGGCGAAAGCCACAGCGGCAGATGGCCGGCGTAGTGCTCGAGCAGTACGCCGAGGAAGCGCTCCATCGAGCCGCAAATGGCACGGTGGATCATCACCGGCGTTTTCTTTGAGCCGTCGGCGGCGATATAGAAGGCCTCGAAGCGTTCCGGCAAGTTGAAGTCGACCTGAGTGGTGCCGCATTGCCAGTCGCGGCCTATGGCATCGCGCAGGACGTATTCGAATTTAGGCCCGTAGAAGGCCCCTTCGCCGGGATTGATCGCAGTCTTGATACGGTGATGGTGGCCCTGCGTCTCGATGCGCTTGAGCACATCCCGCATGACGCTTTCGGCGTGATGCCAGGCTTCGTCGGACCCGACGCGTTTTTCCGGGCGCGTCGAGAGCTTTACGGTGAGGTCGCCGGTGAAACCGAAATCGGCATAGGTCGAGAGGATCAGATCGTTGATCTTCAGACACTCATCGGCCATCTGCTCTTCCGTGCAGAAGACATGCGCATCGTCCTGTGTGAAGCCGCGCACGCGCAAGAGCCCGTGCAAGGCCCCGGAAGGCTCATAGCGATGAACCGCACCGAATTCGGCTAACCGCAGAGGTAGATCGCGGTAAGACTTGAGACCATGCTTGAAGATCTGGATGTGGCCCGGGCAGTTCATCGGCTTGATCGCATATACGCGCTCGTCCTCGGTATCCTCACCCGCCGAGGTCGCCTGGAACATGTTTTCGCGGAACCAGCCCCAGTGGCCTGAGGTCTCCCAGAGCGACTTGTCGAGCAGCTGTGGCGCATTGACTTCCTGATAGTCGCCCTTCAGACGCCGTCGCATGTAGGCGACGATTTCCTGAAAGATGGTCCAGCCGCCTGCGTGCCAGAACACGGTGCCCGGGCCTTCCTCCTGGAAGTGGAAGAGATCCATCTCGCGGCCGAGCTTGCGGTGGTCGCGCTTCTCGGCTTCCTCCACCTGCTTGAGATAGGCATCGAGCTCTTCTTGTTTCGCGAATGCCGTGCCGTAGATGCGAGTCAGCATCGGATTGTTGGAATCACCGCGCCAGTAAGCGCCGGCCACTTTCATCAGCTTGAACGCGTTGCCGACCTTGCCGACCGACGTCATGTGCGGGCCGCGACAAAGGTCGAACCAGTCGCCTTGCTTGTAGATCTTGATCTCCTGGTCGGACGGGATCGCATCGATCAGCTCGACCTTGAAGGCCTCGCCCATGTCGCGGAAGGTTTTCTTCGCCGTCTCGCGCGACCACACTTCCTTGGTCAAGGGTTTGTCGCGCGCGATGATCTCGCGCATCTTCTTTTCGATGACGGGCAAATCTTCCGGCGTGAACGGCTGGTTGCGGAAGAAATCATAGTAAAAACCGTCCTCAATGACCGGGCCGATGGTGACCTGCGTGCCAGGCCAGAGCGTCTGCACGGCTTCGGCGAGCACATGCGCGGCATCGTGCCGGATGAGTTCAAGCGCGCGCGGGTCTTCGCGCGGGATGAATTCAATCTTGGCGTCGCGATCGATCGGGTCGGTGAGATCGGCGAGGATGCCATCCAGCGCCATGGCCACCGTGCGCTTCGCCAAAGACGGCGAAATGCCCTTGGCGATATCGAGACCGGTTGTTCCTGAGGGATAGTCGCGGCGTGCCCCGTCGGGAAAGGTCAACGCGACCATAAATGTCTCCTGTGCTCACTCGCTGCCTACGGATGCAGGTAAGCGTGGAACTCGATATAGCAGCCGCATCGCGCCGCGCAACTAGGCGCGAGGTGTCTCGTTGGTGTGACGCCAGTGCCCGTACCGCCATGGCAAGTACCAGCGCGACTCCTCGGGGAGCCCCGCCGGGACAAAATCAAGCCCCTCCGTTCCCCATGGGTGACAACGCAAAATGCGAGCCGCCGCCATCCAGCCGCCTGCCCACAGTCCAAAACGGCCAATGGCCTCATCTGCATACTCGGAGCAGCTCGGCAAATGCCGGCATCGGGGACCAATGAGCGGTGAAAGCGTCAATCGATAAAGTGCGACAAGGCCGCGGCCGGCGAGGCGGGGCAGGAGACCGAGCGCTGTTGGTTTCGCCATGGCAGTTATTCAACTTTCACTGGAAGTTTAAGGCGCCGTGGCGGACGAGAAAAGTTCCATCCGTCGGGTAAGTTGATGGAACTTCGCAACTTTTGATATGGCGCTATGCGTATAGCGACTTTTTTACACTAGACCCGAATCTCTCAACTGCACTAAGAATTACCTACGCCGGGGGTACTCAACGCCGCCAAAGCCCAGCCAGAACGTGGACAACCACGCCAGAAGACGGGCTCGGTGGCTAGACAGGGGTAGAATGAACCGATCCGTCGTGCTCGCTGCACTCGCTTTGGCCGTGCCGCTTTTGTTGCTGCCGGGCTCACTGCGTGCCTCCGATCGCACGCTGCCGATGCGCTTTGAATTGCGCGTGCAAGGGCCGGCCGAGGCGTGCGGCAAAAGCTGCAAGACCTTTATTTCTGCATCCGGCGCGATAACGGCGGACACGCCGCGCCATTTTATCGTCTTCGCGCAAAACCATGATGTCAGCGGCGCGACCGTCGTGCTGAATTCGGATGGCGGCTCAGTGCACGGCGCGATCGCCCTTGGCCGCGAGCTCCGCAACCTCAGGCTTGCAACCACGGTCGGCAGCCTGGTCGATCTTCCTGCGGACGGTCCAGACCAGCCGCGCGCGATGCTATCGCCGCGCGCCGATTGCGAGTCGATGTGCGCTTTTGTGCTGCTTGGCGGCGTGCAGCGCTCGGTGCCCGCCGAGTCGCGCGTGATGGTGCACCAGATCTGGCTCGGGGATCGCCGGGAGGACCCGACAGCCGCCGGGTATTCGGCTGAGGACCTCGTGCTGGTGCAACGCGATATCGGGCGGCTTGCGCGATACACGGCCGATATGGGTGCTTCTGCCGATCTGCTCGAAGTCGCGCTGCGCATACCGCCCTGGGAGCCGATGCATGCGCTCACGCGTGATGAGCTGCGGCTTACCAAGCTGACGACGGAAGATGCCAATGCGCCGGCCGCTGCTACAGTCGCGGCTTCGTCACCCGCAGCAGTGTCGCAACCGGCATCACGCGTCGCCAATGGCGTGCATGCGACCCCAATCAGCGAGCAAAGATGGTCGCTAGTGGATCGGTCGGGCGTGGCTACGCTCGCGCGACGCCACCCCCTCACCGTTGAAGGCGAGGAAATCGGAAGCTTCGATCTTGTTGTTGCCTGTGGTCCCGGTGGCGACACCTACGATGTGAGCTACATCGAGCGTCGCCATCGAGGTGAGCAGACCCCCGTGCCGGCCGCACTCAATACGATCAGTTTGCGGGTTGGCAGCAATTCGGCCGCGCTGAAAGTTGTTTCAACCGAGCGGCGCAGCGTACCGGACGAACTTCTGACTTATGC
>DATGDN010000361.1:0-12713 GCA_035310865.1 Pseudolabrys sp.
ACGCGACGAATCTCGAATGGATCAAGGCCGAGCCGTTCGGCACAGATGTCGAGATGGGACTCGGTGGCAAAGGCGGTCTGCAAGGCTCCGAAGGAACGAAAGGCCCCGGATGGCGTGTTGTTTGTGTAGATCCCGTAGGTGTCGACCTTCACGTTCGGGATCACGTAGGGGCCGGCCGCCAGGATCGCGGCTTTGCGCATCACGCCCTCGGTCGAAAGACCGTAGGCGCCGCCATCGCAGATCATCTTCATTTCCAGCGCACGAATATGGCCGTCGCGCATCAGGCCCATGCGCAGCACTGTCCGTGACGGATGGCGCTTGGCCGTCGAAATGATCGATTCCTCGCGCGTGAAGACGAGCCGCACCGGCCGCTGCGTTTTCATCGCAAGCAGCGCCAGCATGCCCTGATAGATCATGTCTTCCTTGCCGCCGAAGCCGCCGCCGACGGGGCTCATGATGAAGCGCACCTTGGAAATCGGCTTTGCAATGATGCGCGCCAGCATGTGCCGGTGATGCGTCACGTTCTGGTCGGGTGAAACGATCGTCACCACGCCGTCGTGATCGACATAGGCAAGGCCGGCCTCCGGCTCGAGATACGCGTGCTCGATGGGCTGTGTCGTATAGGTTCCCTCGACCACGAGGTCGCTTTCGGCAAAACCTTTCTCCACGTCGCCGACGCGGATCGGGATATGCTTGGTTAGATTACCCGGTGCATAATCGTGCAATATGGGCGCGCCGGGCCGCATCGCCTCGTCCGGATCAAAGACGGTCGGTAGCGGCTGGTATTCGACCTTGATCGCGGCAAGTGCGCGCCTGGCGATCAGGGGAGTTTCGGCAGCGACCGCCGCAACTGCTTCGCCGACATAGCGCACTTTCTCGCGCGCCATAACCGGCTGATCGTTGACGAACACGCCAAAGCCGTCCTCGCCCGGCACGTCAGCGCTGGTGATGACGCCTTCGACGCCGTCCATGGCTTTCGCGGCCGACGTATCGATCGAAACGATGCGCGCGTGCGCGTGCGGCGAACGGAGCACCTGCACATGCAACATGCCGGGCATCGTCATGTCGCCGGCATATTTCAGCCGCCCGGACACCTTGCTGGGCGTATCGATGCGCCGCTCGTTCTTTCCGATAAAGTCGCCTTGCTCGGCTTCGTCCTCGAGAAGTGCGCTGGCGGGCAATCGGCCGTTCTGTACGTCACGTGCAAGTTCCACCGCATCGAAAATCTTCTGATAGCCCGTGCACCGGCAGATGTTGCCGCCGAGCCGCTCTTTGATCTCCTCGCGATCAGCAAACGGATTTGAACGCAACGCCGCGGTTGCCGCCATCACCATGCCGGGAATGCAGTAGCCGCATTGGCTGGCGCCGGCTTTATAAAAGGCTTTCTGCAGGACGCTCAATTCACCGGTATTGGCCAACGATTCGACAGTATCGATCGTTGTGCCATTGGCCTTGGCCAAAGGCAGCAGGCACGATTTCATCAGAACGCCGTTCACGAATACCGAGCATGTGCCGCATTCGCCGGCGCCGCAGCCTTCCTTGTTGCCGGTCAGGTTCAGGTCGTCGCGGATGAAGTCGAGCAAGCGTTGATACGGTTTTGCGCTGCGCGAAATTTTCCGGCCATTGATCGTCGCTTTGAACTGGAGGTCAGGCATAGGCGGCCTCCAGCTCAGGCGCGAGCGCGGCCGGATCAGCGCCAGCCCGGCGTGCCGCATTGATCAGACCGCGCAGCATGAAACCGCGCACGACGTCATGCCGGTATTCCTGCCGCGTGCGCGATGCGACAAGGGACACCGGCATATCGGCGGCCGCATCGAGACGCTCGGCGCTCAGCGGCCCGCGCAGGAAGTTCTCGATCTCGCTCAGCCGCAACGGCTTCGGCCCAATGCCCGCAATTGCTAGCCGGACATCCTCGACGCGCCGGCCCTGTGGATCGAGCTTGATGAGAGCTGCAAGGCAGACCAGCGAAATGACCAGCGAGCGGCGATGGCCGACTTTCTCGAAACTGCCTCCGTATGCTGGCAGCGCGTCGCATTCGATAGCGACGAGCAATTCGCCGTCTGCCAGCGCCGTCTTGTTCGGCCCCGTGACGAAATCCTTCAGCTGCATGGTGCGCTTGCCCCGTATGGAGGCAAGCTCGACGATCGCATCGTGCGCGATCAAACAAGGCGTTGCGTCGGCAGCGGGGGAAGCATTCACGATGTTGCCGCCAACGGTTGCCTGCGCGCGGATCTGATCATCGGCGAACCAGACGGCACACCGCGGCATCGCCGGCAACGCACGGGCAAGTGCTGCATCATCGAGAAAGCGCTGAATCGGCGTAGCGGCACCTAGTTTTACGTGCCGGTCCCCGACGGATATCTCGCCAAGCTCGGGGATCTTCGCGACGTCGATCAGCGCCGGAATATGCACATCGCCAGCCCGGCCCTCGCGCGCCCAGGGCAGAGTATCGGTCGCACCCGCGACGATGCGGTAGCGGCCGCGATTGGCCTGCATCGCGGCAAAGGCGTCAGCGAGCGAAGCCGGGATGATGTACTCGTCGCAAGTCAGCATCGCGCCCCTCGCAATTCCTTCCATTGCCGGAAGGGCTGAAGCGTCACTCCGCCGCTTCCTTCTGTGCGGCGCCCATTTTGGCCTTTACGACAACCTTGATCGCGTCTTCGACGCGATCCTTCGCATAGCGGATTGCAGTCGGAAGCTCCTCGAGCGGGAAGGTGTGAGTGTGGATCTTGGTCGCATCGAAGCGTTTCTGGCGCATATAGGCCTCGGCCCGGTGCGTTGCGCTCTTGCCCTCGCCGCGGATGCCGTAAACATAGATGTTGTTGCGTACGATGTGCGCGACGTCGACCGGAACTTCTTCATGTGCAAAGGCAGCGAGGCAGACACGGCCACCGCGGTTGACCATGCGTACGGCGTCGTTCACGGCACTCGTCGCGGCCGAGCATTCGACTACATAGTCCACGCCCTTACCGCCGTTTAGTTTCTTCACTTCAGCCACCACGTCAGGCGTCTTGCGGATATTGACGACGTGATCGGCACCGAGTTCGAGGCCGATTTTCAATCGATTGTCGCGCGTACCGGTCAGGATCACCGGCTGGGCACCCAATGCTTTCGCGACCGCCACAGCCATCAAACCAATCGGACCGGGGCCGGTGACGCAGACACTTTCGCCCGCGACAAGCCCACCAAGCTCGGTGAGCGCATACATGGCGGTGCCGGCAGTGACGACGAGCGTACCCTCCTCGTCAGTCATGTCATCTTGCAGCGCGACCAGCGTGTTGATGTTGTTGATCTGGTATTCGCAGAAACCGCCATCGGTGGTGAAGCCGTTGGCGCGGTGACCTTTGTCGACGTCGCCGTAGTTGAGGCCATAGTTGTGGCAGGAGGTGTACATGCCTTCGCGGCATCGCTTGCACTGGCCGCAGCCGGCGTGGATTTCAACTGCAACACGCTGGCCAATTCTGTACTCGTCAACGCCGGGTCCGAGCGCCACCACCGTGCCCATGTATTCGTGACCAGGAGTGAAATTCTTGTTGAACGGCAGACCGCCTTGGATCGAGGCCGGCGGCCCGTGATAGATGATCTCGAGGTCGGTCGCGCAGATCGCGACCGCGTCGATGCGAACGAGAACTTCCGCTCTCTTCGGCACCGGCACCGGCTTGTTGGCGATGCTGAGCTGGCCGGGATCGCCAAGCACCCAGGCGCGCTGCGCATCAGGGATGGGAAATTCGTTATGGTTCGTCTTCACGCCAGCCGGTGCGTACATGTCTCCTCCGATGACAAATCTTTCTGCGTTTGCGCAGTTTAGTTGGCGACAGCCTGTGACCGCTCATTGTTCTGCGAGCCGGGCTCGCCAAATTCAGCGGACAGCCCGCGAGTTGCCGCAGTAATTTCGTCGCGCATCAGCGCAATATGTTCCTCGCTCGCCCGCATTGTCGGCGTCGAGGCGCTGATCGCTCCGATGACCGTGCCAGCCTGGTCACGGATCGCGGCGCCGACGCAAATTACGCCGGGTAGATATTCTTCACGGTCGATCGCATAGCCGTTGCGGCGGACGATCCGAAGCGACTCGAGCAGCGCAGGCAACTCGGTGATCGTCTTGTCCGTGAACCGCTTCATTCCGGCCGCAAGAATGCGCTTGATTTCATCCTCCGGCAGCCAGGCCAAAATGGCCTTACCCACCGACGTGGCGTGCGGAGCTTCGACTTTACCGATCTTGCCTGTGTCGACACGCACGGCGTGCCGTGCCTCGCGGACAGACAGCGTCACCACGCTGTCGCCCTGGAGTGCTGCCAGGTGCACGGTTTCCCCGGTCGCCTGATTGACCGCTTCGAGATAAGGCTGCGCGCGCCGCGGCAGGTCGACCTGCAGGCAAGCATGCCCGAGATAAATGATGCGTGGACCGAGCGCGTAGAGCCGACGGCCCGGAACCTTGGCCGCGAAACCGCGCTGGATCAGCGTCGCCAGCAGATGATGGCAGGTCGAAATGTTGAGACGGGTGCGATTGGCCAATTCGGTGAGCGTCGCCTCGCCGCCCGCCTCGGCAATCGTCTCAAGCAGAAACAGCGCGCGGTCGACGGATTGAATGCTGTGGCCATCGCCTTCGCGTGCCCGCTGGACACGTGTCTTGGCACCGGGGCCGGGCAGGATCGTTGCGTTCATTGGTCGTTTCTCCCTCGGGCGGCAGGGAAAATCGTCATCCAAGGCGAGTCAAGGCTTTTTCAGCATGAGGAACGTAGTTTTCACGATATAAAACCGCGGCAGGGCAATTTTGCCCGAAATCTACCGGCCCGGCGCCAATCCGAGCTCGATTTCAAGGGCGGCGCACAGCATTTGCCCCAGGGAAATATGCATTTCTTGAATGCGCGCAGTCGTGGTGGAAGGCACAACCAACAGGTGCTCGGCATGCTCACGCATGGCGCCACCATCATTGCCGCCAAGGGCCGCCGTGGTCAGACCCATCGCCTTGGCCTGTTTCAGGGCGGCAATGATGTTCGCACTTTTTCCAGAGGTTGAGATGGCCACGGCCACGTCGCCGGACCGGCCCAATGCCTCGATCTGGCGGGCAAATATGCGATCGAATCCGAGATCGTTGCCGGCGGCAGTAAGTGCGGAGGTGTCAGTGGTCAAGGCAATGGCGGCAATCGCGGCGCGGTCAGACTTGTACCGGATGGTCAGCTCGGTCGCGAGATGCTGAGCATCGGCCGCACTGCCGCCATTGCCAAAAAACATCAGTTTGCCGCCGCCACGGACCGACTTCGTGCAGCCCTGCACAAGTTTTGCAAACGCATCGGACAAGGCCGCCTCGGTACGGCGCGCAACGTCGTTGTGGTCGGCGAACTCAGCCTTGAAAAATGCTGCGAGATCCATTGTCGCTTCCTTTAAGCCGCTTCGCCACGAAATTCGGGGACGGCGTCACGCAAGACATTGTATATCGCCGCACGTTCACCCCGTGCCACGCCTTGCTCCAAGGTTGCAACCCACGCGCGGATTGTCTCAAGTGAAGGCGAAACAGGCTTTGCAGCGACAATACCGGGAATGCCCGTGTCGGAGGTTTCCTCTCCACGCGCGAAAAGAATTTCATGCAAACGTTCGCCCGGGCGAACCCCAGTAAAAGCAATTTTAATATCGTGTCCGGGTTCAAGTCCGCTGAGACGAATAATGCGTTCAGCCAAATCAACGATCTTTACCGGCTGCCCCATATTGAGAACATAGACGGAAGCATCGCCCGTCACTTGAGCCGACGCATGACTTGCGGCTGTAACAACGAGATCGCATGCCTCGCGGATGGTCATGAAGTAACGGACCATATCCGGATGGGTGACGGTCACAGGGCCGCCAGCTTCGATCTGAGCCTTGAATTTTGGAACGACTGAACCGTTCGAGGCGAGCACATTGCCGAAGCGGACCGAGATCAACCGCATTGGCTGACTCCGGTTGGACAATTCATCGTCGAGCGCCTGGCAATACATCTCCGCAAGGCGCTTGGTGGCACCCAGCACGGATACGGGCTCGATAGCCTTATCGGTCGAAATCATCACCATTGCCGCCGCGCCGCTGGCGGTAGCGGCATCGGCAACATTGATCGATCCAAACACGTTGGTCTTGATGCCTTCGTCCCAATCCTGCTCGAGCATCGGCACATGTTTAAGCGCCGCAGCATGAAAAACGATATCCGGCTTGAATTGTGCGACCAGGGCCATAATTCTTTGGCGGTCACGAACATCGGCAATCCGTCCTAAAATTTCCGTGGCACCCTGCTTGGCCTTCAGCGTCTCCAGGACGGCGTGCAAAGCGGGTTCGGAATGTTCGATCACCAGCAGACGGTTTGCGCCAAAAGTAACGATACGATCGCAGATTTCAGAGCCGATAGAGCCGCCGCCGCCGGTCACAACAATCGCTTTTCCGCTCACAAAATTCTCAAGCCGGCGGTAGTCAATCTTCACGCTTGGCCGCAGCAACAGGTCTTCAACGGCGACCGGCGCGAGCTGAACGGCGGGCCCTTCGGCATCGAGCGACGGCAGCTGACTCATGCTGAGACCGAGCTTGCGAGCGCGGATCAGGATCGCTTCCGGCCGGGCCTCAGGAGCGAGTGCTGAAGGCGCGAGCACGAGTCGGGTTACCCGTTGCCCGCGATGCTCCAAGTCTGAAACAATTCGCTCGAGATCGTCGATATCGCCAAGCACGCGAACGCCACGTATCGATTGACCGCGATCGGCCCGCGACGGAGAAAGAACCCCAACAGGCCAGATCTTTTTGACCGCTCCGCTCTCGATGCCCCTCAGCAGCACCTCTGCGTCGGCAGCACGTCCGAGAACCAAAGTTGGGGTCGCATCTGCGATCTTCACGCGCTGTAACGTCCGCGCATAATGGAAGTAGCGATAGACGACGCGCAGGCCGCCCAGAAAAAACATCTGCAGGAACCAGTACAGCAGGATCGAGACTTTGCCGAAGAAGAAGGTGCCGTATACATTCGGCGCCAACAGAACGTAGTCGAGCGCGAGCAGTGACAGCGCAAGCACCGTCGAGGCCCGGAAGATATTGTAGAGGTCTGGAAGCGATGTGAACCGCCACTTGTTTTGATGCAGTCCGATGACGAAGTAAACGGCAGCCGCGTAAATCAGGAAAACCGGCAGAAACCTCGCCAAGCCATACAACCGCTCATTCAGGGCGGCATCTTCAAAGCGCAAGAGAAATGTAACGACGATAGCGGCCGCAGTAGCCAAAAGATCATGCAGGACAATGAGAATCTGACGCGACGTCAGCTTCGAAAATTTTATCATTTCACCGCCTTCCAAGCCGAATGGTATTTCACGCCAAGGGCCGAACGACCGCGAGCGAACGCTGCGGAAACATTGCTGTCCTTCCGAACGAGAGAACCCACATTTTCGACGCGAACGATCATGCTCAGTACACGACATTCGCGTTTTTGAGAAAGCCCCAGACGTCGATCACAGGCTTCCCCTTGAGGTCGGCCTGAGCGTAGACCGATTGGGGAGCGCAGAGGATCAAGATGTCGCTGCGGTCAATTACTTCATCAAGGGGAAGGAGTGCCGGATCGGCAAGTTGCATGGTGTCCTTGAACAGGCACGGGCCTGCCGAAAACCCCGGCCCCGGAAAATTTTTTGCGCGCGGATAATTTTGCTTCATGGCACGCATGATCGCCTGATAGTCGGCGCCGGCTGATTTTGCGATCATATAAAACTGATTGGTGGCCGCGAATTCGATGTATCGATAGGCGTTGTTAAAGAGCTTGGCGAATTCTGCTTCGATTGGCCTGACCGTGACGAGCTCCGGAGCGATTTGGCGGAATAGCGCGCTTGCTTCCTGTTCGGCTTCCGGCGTTGTTGCGCTGACGATTTGCGGCATCTCGCGCAATTCTTTGACGCCATAACCTTGCACCACGCGCTCCGGGCAGAATGCAACTCTGTTTTTGCGCCCACGCCGCGTACGGTAGTCCTGCAGCCAATCAGTCGTTCCCGGGTAAACCGTTGAGCGCAGGATCAGCAACTGATCGTCACTGATGTGAGGCAGCAGACTATCGATGCATGGCTTGATTTGCGCCTGCACCGGATTAAGGAATTCATCGACCGGCGTGCCGATGGTGATGACCACCGGCCCAGTGCGGCTTATTCCATTGGGCAAAGATGTAAAAACAAGTCGCCGGCCCTCTAACGCCCTGGCCAAAAGTGGTGCCGCACCGTGTTCGATAAATGGCAGTTTGCCGGAACTCAAGATCGCAAGGGCGGCCTCATTGCGGTCATTGACGTTGACCGTCAGCCCCGCGTCCGCAAGTGCCAGGACGAGCGGAATGCCAACATGGCCAGCGCCTCCGACAACGGTGAGATCAGCGGCGCCTGCGCCCGTCGGGACGGAAGGCGCCCTTTTGGTCGATGCGATGTTCAATCGATCCCCTTGTTTCCGGCCTCAATTGCCATTTTAGCAAACTTCCGCGCGCGAACCTGGCGTCTCCATCAACCGGGTTAATTGGCGGATTTTCCAACCACTTAGCTACCAAATTCCGATGGCGGGCAACAGGAGATTTACGCTGCGCAACGCCATGATCATCGGTCGTGCGACAAAAACATCGCATGCCGCGCCGGGTGCGCGCGCACCACAATCCGAGCGCCCAAAAGGCGCCGACCCTGCTCCGTTTCTAAAAGGCATGCATGCGCAGACGAGGAGCAATGTTTTTTGGTGGGGCGCACGGGAACCGAATGAAAAATTATGGTGTCCACGATGCCGAGGTTAACCCGACGCGAAGGCAATCCACTTGCGTGCATGGGTCGGCCATGCCAAGCCCTCGCTCCATCCAGCAACCGTCAAGGGACTTGAGGACCACCATGCGCCGCACGCTCTTGTTGCTGGCCAAGGCGGCGACATCCATTCTCTTGCTTTATTTTTCGCTGCGTTGGGTCAATCTCGACGCGTTGACCGGGCGTCTGAATCGGCTTGACCCGGGCTGGATGATTACCGCCCTGTTTCTCATGTCGACCCAGATCGTGCTGCTCTCCGCCCGATGGCGGAAAATTGCCATCTCCTGCGGCACTGACATGGGTTTCGCCGCGGCATTGCAGATCAACTTTATCGCCGCATTTTTCAACCAAGTCCTTCCATCAACAGTTGGCGGCGACGGCGTACGCATTTGGCTCGTCGCTCGCAGAGGCGCCGGCTGGGCGAGCGCCACCTATTCGGTTTTCCTGGATCGGATCTTTGGCGTATTCGTCCTGGCACTTGTTGTCATTGCCTGCCTGCCATGGACGCTCCAGCTCATCCATGAACCGGTCGCACGCGCGGTGCTGCTCATTCTCGCGTTTGGAGCGATCACAGCTCCATTGATGCTTTTGTCGGCCGGAACGCGGGTCCGGCCATGGTTTGCACGATGGATGGTGACGCGCCATTTGTCGGCGGCTGCGGAAGCAGCGGGAGGTGTGTGCCGTTCACGCCGATCCGCTGCAATTGTAATCGGATGTTCGATCATGATTCATTTGCTGACGATTAGCGCTGCCTGGTGCTGCGTCAAAGCGGTTGCCGCCCCGGTGAGCTTCGCGCATGTTCTGTTCCTGATGCCGCCTGTGCTTTTGATCGCCAGTGCGCCGATATCGATCGCCGGTTGGGGCGTGCGCGAAAGCAGCATGATTGCGGCATTTGCATATGCGGGACTCGCGGAAAGCGACGGCCTTACGTTATCAATCCTGTTCGGCGCTGTGAGTTTTGCGATCGGGGTCATCGGCGGAGTCGTGTGGATCGTCAGCGGTTTCCGGATGGAGACGTTTGCCTCCATGACGGCGGATGCGAAAACGGCTGCCGGTCGTACGCGGGCGCTTTAGCGATGACCAACCAACAAAATGAGTTGCACCCGGTCCGGACAGGGACGCTCCGTCCAGCCGCGTTCCTGGACCGCGACGGGGTTCTCAATGTCGATCACGGTTATGTCTATCGACCCGAGCAACTTGAATGGATTGCGGGAGCACCGGAAAGCGTACGGCTGCTTAACGAGGCCGGCTATTACGTGCTGGTCATCAGCAATCAGTCTGGTGTAGCACGCGGCTACTTTGACGAAGCCGCAGTAAAGTCATTCCACGCTCATATGCAAAATATGCTTGCCGCAAATGGCGCCCATGTCGATGCCTTCTACTATTGCCCACACCACCCTCAAGGAATTGTCAAGGCGTTGGCCACGACCTGCCGCTGCCGAAAACCGGGAACCGGCATGCTCGAACAAGCCGCACGCGAATGGCCGGTCGATATGACAGCCAGCTTCTTCATCGGCAACAAGGACGATGACATGGCCGCGGCGGCGGCCTTCAATATCCGCGGAATCAAATTCGATGCGCGTTTTCATTCTCTCCTCGACCTGGTGCGCCGGGAACTCGCCATTCATAAGAATCTGCAAGGCCGGATTCATCCATGAATGATCCCACCGGCGCGCCGAACCGGGCGCGTTTCCTGACTTCACTATTGCTGCTTTGGCTTTCCGGGACGGCGTTGCGGCTGACCATTTTGGCCGTTCCACCGGTCATTCCGCTTATCCACGATGAAATGCATTTGAGCGCGACCCAGATCGGGATCCTCACCGGGCTGCCGTCGATGCTGTTCGCGTTCGCCGCCGTGCCGGGCTCGCTGCTCATTGCCCGGCTTGGCATCCGCGCTGCACTTGTCTTTGGTATCGCAATGAACGCGATCGGCGGCGCACTGCGGGGCGCCATTCCGGACGTTGCGTGGCTCTATGCCATGACAATCGCAATGGGCGCAGGCGTGGCCATCATGCAGGTGACGATGCCGCCGGCAGTCCGCCTCTGGCTGCCGCACCGAATCGGATTTGCGACCGCGGTCTACACCAATGGGCTGCTGATTGGCGAAATCGTCCCGGTCGCCCTCATGCTGCCGGTAGTTTTGCCGATGATTGGTGGCAGCTGGCAGCTTGGCTTCGTCGTCTGGAGCGTGCCCGTTGCGATCATCGCTGTGCTTGTCCTTCTATTTGCGCCGCGATCGGAATCGGAAAATGGATCACAGGCGCGACGGCGGTGGTGGCCCGACTGGAACAAACCGCTGATTTGGCGGCTCGGCATCATGCTCGGCACCATCAATGCCACTTACTTCGCCACAAATGCGTTCATTCCCGACTATCTGAACAGCAATGGCGAGGGGGACTGGATCAGCGCCGCTTTGTCAGGCCTAAATGCTGGGCAGATTCCCGCCTCTCTCATTCTGCTTGCTGTTGCCGGCCGTCTGGAACGGGCCGCCTGGCCCTATGTCACCTGCGGGGTGCTTTGCGTCGTCGCGACGGTAGGAATCGTTTTCGGCAGCGGTGCATGGGTCGTGGCGGCCGCAACCCTGCAAGGCTTTGCGGCAGCAGCCATCCTCATTCTTGTGCTTGCCTTGCCGCCGCTGCTCAGCCCGCCCGACGACGTGCATCGCGTAACCGCGGCCATGTTCACGATCAGCTACAGCTGCGCAGTGATCGTGCCCGTGATCAGCGGCCTTTCTTGGGATTTGACCGGAATCCCCGCGACGGCATTCGCGCCCATTGCATTGTGCGGTCTATTGCTGGTTATTCTTGCACCGGCGATCAATCATGTTCCGCGTATGGAAGCCTGACGCAATGCGCCCAATTCCGGTCGGAGCAAAAGGAACATACACGCTGCGTGTCGCGCCCGCTCATCTTGCAAACCAGTTCAAGGACGTCTCCCTGCCGCCCGTATTCGCAACGCCAATGATGGTGACCGCAATGGAGAACGCCGCGCTCAACGCGGTAAGGGATTATCTCGATCCCGGCGAAAGCGCCGTCGGCACCGCTGTGAACATCCGCCATCTAGCTGCAACGCCGGTCGGCCATCGGGTGACGGCCGAGGCCACCGTCACGAAGGTTGACGGCCGCCGCATCGAATTTGACGTGAATGCGCGCGACGAAATTGAACAGATCGGCAGCGGAACGCACGAGCGTATGGTTGTCGACATGGCGCGGCTTGCGCAGCGCCTCAAGGCAAAGGCGCGACCCTAGGCATGCGCGCGCGCCTTTGATCGCAGACGTTGTATGCGACGCCGTGCTTCTGGTCCTCGTTTGTTGGTACTATCGCCGCCAGCGCTGCCATTAATCGGTGACTTATTAAGGACGTCGCAGTCGCGGTAACCGGCGTCGCTGGGCCTGAACCCGACGAAGACGGCAATCCCGTCAGGCTTGTGTTTTGTTCCGTTGCGCGATCGACGCAAAAGCCAGTGATAGGCACGTCCTCAATATACAAAAATCATTTCCCGAGCATGCAGCTGGTGACAACTAATCTGGCATAGCGGCGGCGGCGCTTACGCGATTGCCAGCAGCAAATCCTACCACTCGGCCGCTATCGCCTAAGAGTAACGATTTTGCTGCTTGAGGTGCTTGCACGATTAGCGAGGGCAATTTGCACCTTGTCGGCCAGTTCGTTACCAATAAATGGCTTTCTGACGATCTGTGTCTCGCCGATATCTCCTAGCGCGGATGTGTCTGCATAGCCCGTGATGAATATTACGGAACGAGACGGAACTTTGGTACGCAGCTGTCGAGCGACTTCCATTCCGTTCATTCCCGGCATAGCAAAATCCAGGATGACGAGCTCAATTTGAGCATTTCGATCCAGCAGATCTAGGGCACCACCACCGCTGCCAACTTCGATCACCACGTAACCGAGGTCCCGAAGGATAGAGGCTGTGACTTCACGGACCGCGCTATCATC
>DATGDN010000362.1:0-18516 GCA_035310865.1 Pseudolabrys sp.
AGCAAGGACGCGCATGTATTTAGTTTAACAGTCTTTTCGCGGTGTCATCGCCGGGCTTGTCACCGCAAGTCGGGTTTACCGACTTCCGGCGAGTAATTTATGCGGAAGTCGGGCAAACCCGACTTCCGATGCGATCCCGCTTAGGTCGGCACTATGCTTCATGAATCGAGATGGCCGGGACATAGGCGTGCGAAAGCACGCCGTCCTTCGGGCGGCTATGCCCGGCCATCACGAAGAAAGTCGGAGTTTTGGCGTGTCGCGCCTACATCGGCCGGACTTCGACCACGTCGGGAACGAAGTGCCTGAGCAGGTTCTGAATGCCGTGTTTGAGGGTCGCCGTCGACGATGGGCAGCCAGAGCAGGCGCCCTTCATGTTGAGGTAGACGATCCCTTCCTTGTAACCGCGGAAAGTGATGTCGCCGCCATCGCCGGCCACAGCCGGGCGCACACGCGTCTCGATCAGATCCTTGATGGTGGCAACGGTTTCGGCATCCTTGGCATCGAAGAATTCATCGGCGGCGGCTTCTGTAGGGCTCGCGCCATCCGCGAGCAGCGGCGCGCCCGACATGTAGTGTTCCATGATGGCGCCGAGGATCGCCGGCTTGATTTGCTGCCACTCCCCATCGGTCTTCGTCACCGCAATAAAGTCGGAGCCGAAAAAAACCGCGCCAACGTTCGGAACGTCGAACAACCGCGCCGCCAGCGGCGACTGTGCGGCGGCGTCTTTGGTGGGCATGTCGAGCGTGCCGGTTTCGAGCACGGGACGCCCTGGCAGGAATTTCAGCGTTGCCGGATTGGGCGTGGCTTCAGTCTGGATAAACATCGGCTTTTTCTCCTCAAACGGGTTCAAGGCCCGTGGGCGGTCAAACCATAGTGCATAAATGGCGCTTGCGCCGGTCCCGGTCAACCAGGCCGGAAATGCCCGCGAATCAGGAACTGGCGTCGATATCGTCGTCGCTCAGGTGTCCGGGCACGACCGCCACCGGGATCGGGAAAGTACCCGCGGTTTTGGCCAGGTTCGAAACCAGCGGGCCGGGGCCTTCCTTGCCGGCGCCGGCCGCCAAAACCAGGATGCCGATGTCGGCATCTTCGTCGATCAGCTTGACGATCTCTTCAGCGGTATTGCCCTCGCGGATGACGCGGTCGGGCGTGATGCGGCCGATTTTTTTTGCGCGCGCGGCGTATTTGTCGAGCGCGGCATTCGCCGCCTCCTGCGCTTCGGCCTTCATGAGATCTGCGACGCCGAGCCACTGCTGGTTGCGGTCGCCCGGCTCGATCACGCGCAGCATCACGATCTGCGATTTGGTGCGGCCAGCGCGCTTCGCCGCCCAATAAACGGCACGGTCGCATTCCTCGGTGTCGTCGATGACCACGAGATATTTGCGCTTGTGCCCTTTCTCGTAGCTTTGGCGCTTGCTGCTCATGGTCGCGACGCTCCCGTCCGATCATATGCGCTGTGATCAATGCACAAGCGGGCAATGGTGGCACGGCCGCCGCCGCGCCGACAAGCCGGGTATTCCGCGCCGCAAATTAACGGCGTACGAACCCGACGATATCCTTGACCGCCTTCATGGTTTCGGCGGCGATCGTTTGTGCGCGTTGCGAACCGTCGGCCAATACCGAGTCGATATAGACGGAATCCTGTACAAGTTTCTTCATTTCGGCGCCAATCGGCCCGAGTTTTGCGACTGCGAGATCGACCAGTGCGGTTTTGAAGGTCGAAAATTGCCCGCCGCCAAACTGGTCGAGCACTTCGGCTTTGCTCACGCCTTGCAGCGCGGCGTAGATGCCGACCAGGTTGTCGGCTTCGGGACGGGGTGCGAGACCCTTTTCCTCGCTCGGCAACGGTTCCGGATCGGTCTTGGCCTTGCGGATCTTTTGCGCAATGGCATCCGCATCATCCGTTAGGTTGATGCGCGAATAGTCGGATGCTTCCGACTTCGACATTTTTCTCGAGCCGTCGCGCAGGGACATCACCCGCGTCGCCGGACCCTGGATGAGCGGTTCCGGCTGTGGAAAGAAAGCCTCGCCGTATCCGTGCGCGTGGATCGATGTCGCGAAGTCGTTGTTGAATTTCTGCGCAATGTCGCGCGACAGTTCCAGGTGCTGTTTCTGGTCTTCGCCGACGGGAACATGTGTTGCGCGATAGATCAAAATGTCGGCTGCCATCAGGTTCGGATAAACGTAAAGACCGACCGATGCATTCTCACGATCCTTGCCGGCTTTCTCCTTGAACTGGGTCATCCGATTGAGCCAGCCGACGCGCGCGACGCAGTTGAAAACCCAGGCGAGTTCGGCGTGCTCGGCGACCTGGCTCTGATTGAAGATGATGTTCTTCTTCGGATCGATGCCGCAGGCGAGAAAGGCGGCCGTCACCTCGCGCGTGGCGCGCGGCAATTCGCTCGGATCCTGCCACACCGTAATGGCGTGAAGATCGACGACGCAATAGATGCAATCATACCGATCCTGCAGCGCCACGAACTTGGTGATGGCGCCGAGATAATTGCCGAGGTGCAGATTGCCGGTCGGCTGCACGCCTGAAAAAACGCGTTCCTTGAACGCCATTGTCCATCCTCTCCCTTGCGCGGGAGCCATGCCACGCCGGAGGCGCGGCGCGCAAGGCCTTTAGGATTCTCGACGCAGGGCCGACAGCTCCTTGAGTGTCACGACGCCGAGCAATCGAAGCGCAGCGAGGTAGACGGCGATGCCGAGGGCCACTAACGCCGCCAAAATCGCGAGGCGGGTGGCTGACGACACAAGCCGTGATTGGACGAGCGCATGATTGGCGTAGTCGACCACACCGGCCATCACGGCCGTCGCGAGGAAGATGCGCGGCAGACGGCCTCTGGCATCAGCGTCGATCCGCAGCCAACTGCGGCGTAAAAGAGTGACGCCAAGCAGCCCGGCGCCGACCCAGGCCGACGCGGCAATCGCCGCTGCGACCCCGACATAGCCGAAACGCGGAAACAGCAACACGCCGCCGACAATGGCTGCAGTCAAACCTCCGAGCGCGGCAAGCATCGGCGTGTGCGTATCCTCGTGCGCGAACGAGACAGCGCCGAAAACTTTTTCCAGCACGTGCCCCGGCAGCCCTGCACATATCGCCATCAGAGCGGCGGCAACCGCCGCAGTGTCCTCAGCGCCGAATGCACCACGTTCGAACAGGCCACCCGCAATCGGTGCGGCGAGCAGTGCGAAGCCGGTGGCGGCCGGCAGGGCCAGCCCGGCAGCGATTTCATAGGCGCGCGACTGTGCCGCGGCGACCGAGCCCCTGTCACCGGCATGCACGCTGCTGGCGATACGCGGCACGATCACCGCTGCGATGGCGATCGAGGCAATGCCGAGCGGCAATTCGTAAAGTCGATTGGCATAGTAAAGCCACGAGACGGCGGCCGGCGAAGCCGAGACGATGGCAGTGGCGGCGATCAGTTTCAGCTGCGGGATACCTGTCGCGATCAACCCGGGTAGTGCGCGCCTGAAAAAAGCTTCCGTCTGATCGCGCGTGTGCGAGCGGACGCGTTGCCATCGCTTCCCCGTCCATAGCCAGGCCACGGCTGCGACGAGAAGCTGCGCGATGCCCGCCGCGGTGACGGCAAAGGCGAGCCAAAAGGCAACGTGAGAATGCTCGATCGCTTCATCCGGCAGAACAAGCAGTGCCAGCACCATCATCAGATTGAACAAGACCGTCGTGATCGCGACCACGCCGACACGGCCTTCGGCGCTCAGCGCCGCGGCGATCACGGCAATCAGCCCCGCCAGGAGGATGTAGGGCGAGACCATGAACAGCAGGAACGTCGCAAACGTTCGCTGCGCATCGCCGAACCCCGGCGCCACGACCGCGATAACGAATTTTCCAAGGAAGACGGTGAAAAGGGCGACAATGCCTGACACGCAGAACATCGTCAGCAGAACGCGCTGCGTGAACCGGTCGGCATCGGCCGCGCCGTTCTTGCCGCCGCGCAACTTGAGCCAGATCGGCACGAACGCGCTATTGAGCGAGCCTTCCGACAGCAGGCGGCGGAAAAAATTGACCACCTGCAATACCGCGAACAAGGTTTCGGAATAGGGACCGGCGCCCAGCAGGGCGGCGATCCAGGCGTCGCGCACATAGGCGAGAAGGCGCGACATCAATGTGCCGCCGCCAACGGTGGTGATATCGCGCGCCAGCGACATTGCGTGATTCCTCGCAAACTACTCTAAGCCCGTGGGCACGCGCCCGCCATCCGCGTATCACGCAGATGCTTGCCGCGGCTCGTTGCCCCGATATAGTGCGCGCACAATTCGCGAGGACCATGCATGACCGCTCTCCGCTACGACGTGCTCGGCATCGGCAACGCCATCGTCGATGTAATCGCCCGGGCCGAAGACGACTTTCTGGTGACACAGGGCATGCACAAGGGTACCATGGCGCTGATCGATGAGGCGCGCGCTGAACAGATCTACGCGGCGATGGGGCCGGCGGTGGAAAGCTCGGGTGGCTCGGCTGCGAATACCATTGTCGGCGTCGCCAGCTTCGGCGCGCGCGCGGCCTTCGTCGGCAAGGTCAATGACGACGAACTCGGCCGCACCTTTGCCCACGACATCCGGTCCGCCGGCGTCGCCTACGACACGCCGCCGGCGTCGGAAGGCCCGTCAACCGCGCGTTGCTACATCATGGTGACACCGGACGGCGAGCGCACAATGAACACCTACCTCGGCGCCGCGCAGGACCTGCATCCCAACGACATCGATGAGGGGCAAGTGGCAAGCGCCGCGGTTACCTATCTCGAAGGCTACTTGTGGGACCCGCCGCATGCGAAGGAAGCATTCGTCAAGGCCGCGGGGATTGCCCACAAGGCTGGCCGCCACGTCGCGCTTACTTTGTCGGATGCGTTCTGCGTTGATCGCTATCGCGCGGAATTCCTGAACCTGATCCGCAAGGGCATTGTCGATATCGTGTTCGCCAACGAGCGCGAACTGCACAGCCTGTATGAAACCGCCGACTTCGACAGTGCCGTCAAAGCGCTGCGTGGCGAGGCAAAGCTCGCGGTCGTGACGCGCAGCGAAAAAGGCTGCGTCGTGGTATCAGCCAAAGCCGTGGAGGCCGTAGCGGCAGAGCCGGTCGAGCAGGTGGCCGACGTGACCGGCGCCGGCGATCTGTTCGCTGCCGGCTTTCTGGTCGGTCTTGCGCGTGGTAAGGATTATCGTACCGCCGCCCGCCTCGGCGGCCTCGCCGCGGCGGAAGTCATCCAGCACATCGGCGCGCGGCCGGCGGTGTCGCTGAAGGCACGCGCGGCGGAGAATGGGCTCGCCGTCTAGGCGGCCAGCATCTGCGATATTTTTGGGTGAGGAATTTAGCGTGAGATGCCAGCTGTCGCCGGCATCTCACGCGGGACCCATGGACGCCCGGTGCGACGTTATCCGGACGCGGTGCAAGGTCCTAGCGATTGATATGAGGCGCGGCCGGTGGCCAGCAAGCAATTGGTAACCAATTGGTAACCGAACATGGTTACCGATTGGTGAACACCAAATCGAGGACCGCTTCATGCCCAAGCGCAAGCAAGATGAGAGTACCGGCAGTGACACGGTGCCAAATCAAGACCACCCGGCCGAGCAAGGTCAGACCGAATTGCCGTTGGTCGAGTCCCCACCAATCTCGCCGGCAAAACAGGAAACAGCTCCAGAGCCGGCCGCTGTGGAAGCATTGGCGGTGACCGCCGCCTCGCCGGCGGCTGAGTCCGGCTCCCAGCCGGTACAAGAAGAGGCAACGCACTCCTCAACCGGCGAAACTCCCGCAGCCGCGCTTACGCGTTGGCCGCCACTTAAGTTGCGCCCGCGCCACAAACGCTATGCCATGCTTGCCGCCTCGGTTGCGATTGCTGCCGCGGTCGGCGCCGTGGTCGGCGCAGCGACGACCGGCGGATTCTCCAAGGCGGCTCCTGTCAGTGTCGAGAGCAAGGCAGCGCAACAATCCATTGCGCGCCTTTCAAAGGAAATCACCAACCTGAAAGCGAGCCTCGAAGCCGCGAACAAGTCGGCGCACAGCCAGTTTGCGAAGATCAGCGAGCGCCTCACGCGCGAGGGCGCGGAGATCACCGGCGCGATCACGTCCCCGCAAACGGTACCGCCGACACCGCCGGCCTCGGCCCCGCTGCCGCCATCGCGCCCCGCGTCGGCAGCTGCGGAAGCGCCTCGCCGTCCGTCAATCATCACCAATTGGACGATTCGTGAAACGCGCGATGGCTTCGTCTATGTGCAGGGTCACGGTGACATTTATCAGGTCGTGCCTGGCGCGCCCCTGCCTGGCCTTGGCCCGGTTGAACAGATCAGGCGGCAGGATGGCCGCTGGGTCGTAGTCACGCCCAAGGGGATTATCGTCTCGATGCGCGACCGCCGTTATTTCGAGCAGTTCTAGACTCCTCAACAGGAATGACGATCGGCGGCGCCTGCGGGCGCCGCTCTTCATTTGCGCGTGAGGCCGGTAGCGAGCCCGGTCAAACCATGGCAGATTCCTGCCCGCACAATCGGGCGCGGGTGTCTGTCATGCATTGCGCTACAATAAAAATCCTTGCGGCGGCGACATGCATCGTTGCCACAGTGACGCACGCACAGGCGCAGGGTGCCGCGCCTGCGCCGGCCCAGCCTGAAATGACGGAGAGCTGTCCAGGCCTCGTGGCGGCTCGGCCACCATTCGTCGTGCCGGCAGCCTTGCGGCTCGCCGCGCTTGAGCGCGATCAAGTGCGCATCAACTATATCGGCCACTCGACGTTCCTGATCGAAAGTCCGCAGCTGGTGCGCATCGCAACCGACTACAACGATTATGTCCGGCCAACGGTGCTGCCCGACATTGCGACGATGAACCATGCGCATACCACGCACTACAGCCTGTCACCCAATCCGGGCATCAAATACGTGCTGCACGGCTGGACTGATGATCAAAAGCCGGCACGCGTCGACGTTCAGTACAAGGATGTGCGCGTGCGTAACGTGCCGACCAACATTCGCACGTTCGACGGCGGCACCGAACGGCACGGCAATTCGATTTTCGTGTTCGAAGTGGCGAACTTCTGCATTGCCCATCTGGGCCATCTGCATCACACGCTCACGCAGCAGCAGCTCAATGAGATCGGCCGCGTCGATATCGTGCTGGTGCCGGTCGACGGTTCATACACCCTCGATCTGGACGGCATGGTCGAGGTGCTGCATGCCCTGAAGGCGCCGCTGATGATTCCCATGCACTATTTCAGCGCCTACACGCTTGACCGATTCCTGCAGCGCGTCCGCCAGGAGTGGGATGTCGAAGTCGCCGAGATACCCTCGTTCGTGGTGTCGAAGACGAGTCTCCCGGCAAAGCCGAAAGTGCTGGTGCTGCCCGGTCACTAGCGCGGCCATTAACCGCACCAATTAGCGTAAATGGGAGTATTTCGCGCTCCGCCAAATTGCGGCCTCTATTGTCTACTTATCAACAGCGCCTGTTGACCTAACGGAACCAATGATTAGTTGTCGCGTTCTCGATACGCGTTTTTGAAGAATACTGAGGATTATTTCATGGTTCAGACTTGGAGTACTTGGAAGCGATTTCCCGATGCGCAAAGCGGCGACCATGTTGAAGCGCCCATCGGCCCCGGAGTCTACGAAGTCCGCCACACCATGACAGGCCGCGTCGTCGCATTCGGCCATTCAGGCAACGTCGCGAATTCGCTTGCCGACCTGAAATTGAACGGCGGCCTCAGTCCATTTGCCCGGCTCTTCCGCAAGCAGCCGTTGGTGTCGCGGGTTTCCGATCTGGAGTATCGCACCTGCGCGGCGACCAGCCGCGCGGAGGCAAAGACCGCCGCTAGCCGTCTGATGGGCCTGCGTCAGACCGCATGGCGCCGGCGCATGGATACGGGCTGGGCTGCCCGCCAATAGGGCTGACCTCCCGCTTTCGTTTTGTTTTACGGCCGGCCTTGAGCCGGCCGTCTTGTTTTAGGGGCAGGGCGTAGCTTCCGGTCAGTCGCGGAGTTCGTATAAAGTCGAGCCGTTGGGAAGGACGGCTCGCAATGTTGAGTGCGGAACAGAACGATCTCATCACCCGGACCGGAGCAAGGACGCCGGCGGGCGGTTTGATGCGGCGCTACTGGCAGCCCGCGGCGCTGGTCGATGAGCTCGCGGGCAACCGGCCGGTAAAGCCGGTGCGGCTGTTGGGCGAAGACCTGGTTATCTTCAAGGACGAAAAAGGCAGGTACGGCCTGATCGGCCGCCGCTGCCCGCATCGCGGCACCGATCTCGCTTACGGCCGCCTTGAGAATGGCGGCCTGCGCTGCGCATTTCACGGCTGGCTATTCGACGTGAACGGCAGGTGCCTGGAGACGCCGGCCGAGCCGGACGACAGCAATCTCTGCGCCAACGTCAAACAGAAGTCCTATCCCGTGGTGGAAAAGAGCGGAATCCTGTTCGCCTATCTCGGGCCTGGTGAGCCGCCGGCGTTGCCGCATTTCGACTGTTTCGTTGCGCCCGACAGTCACACCTTCGCGTTCAAGGGCATGATCGACTGCAACTGGCTGCAGTCGCTCGAGGTCGGCATCGATCCGGTTCATACCTCGTTCCTGCATCGGTTTTTCCAGGATGAGGACCCGAGCCAGGGTTATGGAAAATTATTCCGTGACACCTCGCGCGATTCCGACATGCCGATGTCGCGCATCATGCGCGAATTCACGCGTCCCCGAATCGAAGTCGAACCGACCGAATTCGGTTTCAGGCTTGTCACGCTGCGGCAGATCAGTGAAGCGAGCACCCATGTGCGTGTCACGAATCTGATGTTTCCGAATGCCTTCATCATTCCGATGAGCCGGGAGATGACGATCACGCAGTGGCATGTCCCGATCGATGACGAGAAGCATTATTGGTATGCGATCTTCACCAGCTTCGGCGCGCCGGTGAACAAGGAGGAGATGCGGCGTCAGCGGCTCGCGCTCTATCAATTGCCTGACTACATCCCCAACAAGAACAAGAGCAATGACTACGGTTTCGATCCGCACGAGCAGGAGCACGAGACCTATACCGGCATGGGCGCCGACATCAACGTTCACGACCAGTGGGCGTGCGAGTCGATGGGCGCGATCCAGGATCGCACCAGCGAACACCTCGGGACTTCGGACAAGGCGATCAGCGCCTATCGCAAGCTGTTGCGCCAGGCGATCGAGCAATCGGGCAAGGGTGAAAAGCCGATCATGGTTCTCGATCCCGGACAGGCGGCGAGCATCACGGGCCCACCGGCGATCGACGGCATCGGGCCTGCCGACGACTGGCAGGGCTATTGGCAAAAAAGCGAAACGACCAAACGCCAGGCTGCGAGTTGGATCAGTGGGCATTAGGTCATAATGCCTGCACGTTCGCGTAAAGCTGCGAGTTTCGTCGAGCGTCACGATCTGTGGGGCGACGGGCAGCCAAAAGCCGCCGCGCAAATCGAACGCATCATCAAGAAGCAAAAACTCGAGGTCGTGCGGTTCTCCTTCGCCGACCAGCACGGCGTGCTGCGCGGCAAGACGCTCCTTGCATCCGAAGCTGCAGACGCGATGCGCAACGGCGTCACCATGACGACTACGCTGCTTGCCAAGGATACCGCGCACCGCACCGTGTATCCGGTGTTTACGCCGGGCGGCGGCTTCGCAATGCCGGAAATGCAAGGCGGCGGCGATTTCGTGATGGTCGCCGATCCGGCAACGTTCCGCGTTCTGCCGTGGGCGAACAAGACCGGCTGGTTGTTGTGCGACATGCATTTTACCAACGGCAAGCCGGTGCCGTTCTCGGCCCGCGCGCGCTGCCGCGATGCCCTCAACAGGCTCGCCAAGGCGGGGTTCGATTTCCTCGCTGGGCTGGAAGTCGAGTTTCACCTTTTCAAGATCGAAAATCCGCGCCTTGCTCCCGCCGACGCGACCTGGCCGCCGCAAGCACCCGAGGTGAGCCTCCTCACGCAGGGCTATCAGTATCTCACCGAGTCGCGATACGACATGCTCGATCCGGCGGTGGAAATTCTCCGCCGCGCCATCGAGCAGCTCGGCCTGCCGCTGCGTTCGGTCGAAGCCGAACTCGGGCCGAGCCAGTGCGAATTTACCTTTCGCCCGCAAACTGGCATCGCTAGCGCCGATACCATGGTGTTGTTTCGCGCGGCCGCAAAGCAGATCGCGCGCCGGCACGGGTATCTCGCAAGCTTCATGTGTCGCCCGGCGCTGCCGAATGTCATGTCGAGCGGCTGGCATCTCCACCAGTCACTGCTCGAAGGTCGATCGCGTCGCAACGCCTTTGCCTTCGATCACGCGGACGTGCTCTCCACCGTCGGGCGCTATTATCTCGGCGGCCTCCTGGCGCATGCGCGCGCAGCTGCCGCCTTCACCACGCCGACGATCAACGGCTACAAGCGGTACCGTGCCTATTCGCTCGCACCCGACCGCGCCATCTGGGGCCGCGACAATCGCGGCGTGATGATCCGCGTGCTCGGCCAGCCCGGCGACCCTACAACGCACCTCGAAAACCGCGTCGGCGAGCCGGCCGCCAATCCGTATCTTTACGTCGCGTCGCAGATCTATTCCGGTCTCGACGGCATCGCGCGTCGGCTTGACCCGGGGCCGTCCGCCGATACTCCATATGAGGCGGCGGCCGCCCTGCTTCCGAAAAGTCTCAGCGAGTCACTAACGGCTTTGCGCGCCGATGAGACATTGCGCGCCGGTTTCGGCGGCGGGTTTATCGACTACTACACGCATATCAAGGCGGCTGAACTCGATCGCTTTGAAAAAGAGGCGAGCGATCAGGCGGACGTGACGCCCTGGGAGCAGAAAGAGTATCTGGATTTGTTCTAGCGCCAATCCGTTCGTCTCCGCGAAAGCAGGGACCCAGTTCTGGAATCCCGCATACGCGGGAATGAGCGGAGTATGGGTTCCACCCGATAGGAAGTATTCGGAATGCCCTACGCAACGACATCCGACAAGGTGAAGCTGTATGTACTACGAGGAGGTGGGGGCAGGGAGCGCCGATTCTGTTCGTGCACGAATTTGCCGGCGACCGCTGGGAGCCGCAGCTACGCGAGTTCGGCAAGCGCTATCGGTGCATTGCCTATGCGGCGCGTGGCTACAAGCCTTCCGATGTTCCGCCCGATCCGAATGGCTACAGCTACCTGCATTGATGCGCGACGCCGTGGCTGTGCTTGATCACCTGAAAGTCGACAAGGCGCACATCATTGGTCTGTCAATGGGCGGCTACACCGCCTTGCAGGTTGCGCTCAATCATCCGGGCCGCGTGCGCTCGCTGGTGCTCGCAGGCGCCGGATCCGGCAGCGAACGCTGGTACACCGAGGATTTCCATAAGCGCTCCCGCGACATCGCGGCACAATTCGAACGCGAGGGCTCGGCGGCGGTGGCGCAGACCTACGGCCACGGCCCGACCCGTATTCCGTTCGCGCTCAAGGATCCCCGCGGCTTTGCGGAGTTTGTCCGGCAGCTCGCCGAGCATGATGCGCAGGGCTCTGCGCACATGTCGCAAGAGTTTCAGGGCGAGCGACCCTCACTCTACGATTTCGAGCGCGACATTCGTCGGCTCACGGCGCCGGCCTTGATTGTGGTCGGCGACGAGGACGAGCGGTGCATCGCGCCTGGGCTGTTTCTGAAAGATGCCATCCCGGCCTCCGGCCTGGTGGTCTTTCCCAAGACCGGCCACACGGTGAACCTGGAAGAGCCCGACTTGTTCAACCAGGTCGTTGGCGATTTCCTGTCGCGTGTCGAGGTCGGAAGCTGGCTCGCGCGCGTCCGCGCACACGTGCGCCTAAACCGCCAGCTTCTAAGGGAACTTGATTGCCCTGCTGTCCATTATTGGGACGGGGGATTCACGTCGAGGAGATTCCGATGCTGAAATGGGCCTTCATATTCCTGATCATCGCCGTGATCGCCGGCATTTTCGGCTTCACCGACGTCGAGGCTGCATCCGCGACCATCGCGCAATGGCTGTTCGGAATCTTCCTGGTGCTGTTCCTCGGCGCTCTGATCATCGGTCTGGCCATCGGCGCCAAGCTGACCTCATGACCGCGAGCCGGCTTTAGAGCCTTGCGGCTGCGTCAGTTTTTGAAATTGGGGAAAATTTAACCGCATTCGAAGATATCGCGGGGCTGGAAAAAGGCCTTTTGGTTTTGCCCGCTATGGTTCTCGAAATACCGGCGGAGTGGTGCTCATGCGAACGATTTACGCGCTTCTTGTATCAGGACTGGTTGTATTGGTTGGCGGCGCCTCTTACGCAGCCGATCTCAATCTCGATCGCGGACGCTCGCATGCGCGCGGCGCCGGCACTTTCGACCAGCGCCTGCGGGTCGTTGAGCAAGTCCCGTACTGCGGCGATTGCGAAGCGCCGATCGGACGTACTCATTCGTCCAACGTGGTGCGGCTGCGCTTTATCAACTGGCCGTACTGGGAGCAGGGCGGCACTTACATTCATCCAGTGTACCGATGCTGGTTTTGGGGCTGCAGCTAGCGCTTAGACGTCCACGCTGGCGGTCAGTGCGTTGTCCTGGATGAATTGCCGGCGCGGCTCGACCAGATCGCCCATCAGCTGGTCGAACAGCACATTGGCTTCATCGACCTCCTTGATGCGCACCTGCAGCAGCGAGCGCGCGTTCACGTCGAGCGTGGTTTCCCACAGCTGCTCCGGGTTCATCTCGCCCAGGCCTTTGTAGCGCTGGAGCGAAAGCCCCTTGCGGCCGGCCGCCGTGAGGGCCTCGAATAGGCCAACCGGTCCATGGATCGAGATGGTCTCCTCCTTACGGCGCAACATGGCCGGCGGCGTCGGCCGCGGAAAGATCTGCTGCAGCGAGGGCGCAAACTCATCGAGCTTTCGTGCGTCGGCTGAGCCGAGCAGGGCCTGGTCGATGACCGCGACTTCCTTGACGCCGCGCACGGTACGCTCGAAGTGGAAACCGTTCTCGTCGAAGGTGCCTTTCCATCCACGCTCGGTTTCTTCTTCCAGTGCGTCGAGCCGCTTGGCGATGTAATCGGCGGCCGCGGCTCCCTTTTTGGCATCGCTGGTGACGCCGGGGTTGAGCACGCCGGCAATCGCCGCCTGTTCGATCACCTTGCGGTTATAGCGGCTGTGCAGACCACTCAGAATATTGCGGATCGCGCGCGCATCTTCCACCAGCCTGCGCAGGTCGGCGCTGGCCCGCTCCTCACCGGAGGCAAGCCGCAACACCGCGTCCTCGATACCGGTTGCAATCAGATAGTCCTCGAGCGCGCGTTCGTCCTTGAGATACTGCTCGGACTTGGCGCGGCTGACTTTGTAGAGCGGCGGCTGTGCGATGTAGATGTGGCCGCGCTTGATCAGTTCTTCCATCTGCCGGAAGAAAAACGTCAGCAGCAGCGTACGGATGTGCGAGCCGTCGACATCCGCGTCGGTCATGATGATGATCTTGTGGTAGCGCAGCTTGTCGGGATTGAACTCGTCCCGTCCGATTCCCGTGCCCAGCGCCGTGATCAGCGTGCCGATCTCCTGGCTGCCCAGCATCTTGTCGAAACGTGCGCGCTCCACATTCAATATCTTGCCGCGCAGCGGCAGGACCGCCTGGAATTCGCGGTTACGGCCCTGCTTGGCGGAGCCGCCGGCGCTGTCGCCCTCGACGATGAACAACTCTGATTTCGCAGGGTCGCGCTCCTGACAGTCGGCGAGCTTGCCGGGAAGCGAAGACACATCGAGCGCGCCCTTGCGCCGCGTGAGCTCGCGCGCCTTGCGCGCCGCTTCGCGGGCGGCTGCGGCTTCCACCACCTTTCCGACAATAACCCTGGCTTCCTGCGGGTGTATTTCGAACCAGTCCTGCAAGGCCTGATTGATCACGTTTTCGACCACGGGGCGCACTTCCGATGACACCAGTTTGTCCTTGGTCTGCGACGAGAACTTCGGATCCGGCACCTTGCACGAGAGCACGGCGGTCAGGCCTTCGCGGCAGTCGTCGCCGGTGAGCGCGACCTTCTCTTTCTTGGAGGTCCCGAGCGTCTCGGCATACTGCGTGATCTGGCGGGTAAGCGCGCCGCGGAATCCGGCAAGATGCGTGCCGCCGTCACGCTGCGGAATGTTATTGGTAAAGCAGAGCACGCTCTCGTGATAGCCATCGTTCCACCACAGCGCGCATTCGACCGTGATGCCTTCGCGCTCGGCCTTGATCATCACCGGATTGGGAATGAGCGCGCTCTTGTTACGGTCGAGATATTTCACGAAGGCTTCGACACCGCCCTCGTATTTCATCTCCTCGCGCTTTTCGACCGCGTGACGCTGGTCGGCAAGCACGATGACGACACCCGAATTCAAGAACGCCAGCTCGCGCAGACGATGTTCGAGCGTCGCGAAGTCGAACTCCACCATAGTGAAGGTCTTGGGACTCGGCAGGAAGCTCACTTCCGTGCCGCGCTTGCCTTTTGCATCGCCGACTGCCTTGAGCGGAGCCACCGCGACACCGTCGCGGAACTCCATGAAATGCTCCTTGCCGTCGCGCCAGATGGTGAGCTTGAGCCAGGTCGAGAGAGCATTCACCACCGAGACCCCGACGCCGTGCAAGCCGCCGGATACCTTGTATGCGTTCTGGTCGAATTTTCCGCCCGCGTGCAGCTGGGTCATGATGACTTCGGCTGCCGATACGCCTTCACCTTTATGGATGCCTGTCGGAATGCCGCGGCCGTTGTCGCGCACCGTGCAGGAGCCGTCGGGGTTGAGCGTAACCGCTACTTCGGTGGCAAAACCGGCCAGCGCCTCGTCGATGGCGTTGTCGACCACCTCATAGACCATGTGATGGAGGCCGGAGCCGTCGTCGGTATCGCCGATATACATGCCCGGGCGCTTGCGCACCGCGTCGAGGCCTTTGAGGACCTTGATGGACTCGGCACCATAGTCGGATGGGTTTTTGCGGGCCGGTTCAGCCATCGACGGCACCCTTCGAGCAGGCAGAAAATTGAGTCGGAATGGACGATTTGTGTGACACGAAAATGAGGCCTCGTACAGAGCAAAGTCAGTGGAGTTAATATGTTGATTTAGCAGCATTTTTTAAAGAGGACGGGACCGAAAATCCCCCATTTTTTCACCACTTTTTTGGCCTGAATCGGCCCTCCGGGCGCGTGGAAAAAACGCGTCCGCGCGACAGCCAAATCTGCAGTCCGCGCGTTGAATTCGAGTGCTTGCAAGCACCGGCGGCATGGCCTTTAAGCCAGTGGCGTCGCCCGTCCGTTTTGAATTTGCTCCTCATGCGCTCGTTCATCCGTCCACTCGAAGTGCCGCACCGTCTGCGCGCCATTGTGCGTGCGCGCGAATCGAGCGTGATCGTGCTGGCCGTTATCATTGGTGCGATTGCCGGTCTCGCGGTGGCGGCCATGGGCGAGTCCGTCGGGCTCATGCACGAGATTTTTTTCGGGCTTGACCCTGGAGAGCGGCTGTCAGGGCGCGTTGTGCTCGATCCGCTTCGTGCCTTTCTCGTGCCGAGTATCGGCGGCCTGCTGTTTGGTCTCGTCACGGCCTTCGTCACGCGCCGGCGCGGCACCGAAGTCGACCCCATCGAGGCCAATGCACTCCATGGAGGCCGCATGTCCATGCGCGGCAGCCTGATCGTTGCGGCGCAAACCGTATGGTCGAGCGGCATCGGCGCTTCGGTGGGGCTGGAAGCAGGATACACCCAGCTTGCGAGCGGCATTGCTTCCGCGATCGGACGCTCGTTCCGCCTCCGCCGCGGCGACATGCGCGTGCTCGTCGGTTGTGGAGCCGCGGCTGCGATCGCCGGCGCTTTCGGCGCGCCGCTCGGCGGCGCCTTCTACGGCTTCGAATTGATTATCGGCAGCTATTCTATCGCCTCGCTTGCACCGGTCGGGATGGCCTCTCTCGTCGGCTACCTGATGGCGCAGGCTTTTACGCCGGACCGGCTCGGTATCGAAACTGGCGCCGTGTCGAGTCTTGCGGTGCACGATGTGGTGATCGCAGCTTTTGTCGGCGTGCTTGCCGCCATCTTCGGCATCATCCTCATGCGCGGCGTTGCCGCCTGCGAGCTGCTGTTCACGCGACTAAAGATCAAACCCGCGCTACGTCCAATGATAGCCGGTGCGTTCGTCGGACTGCTGGCGATCTTTTCGCCGCAGGTGATGTCGTCCGGCCATGGCGCCTTGCATCTGACGGGCATTTTCAAATTGCCGCTGGCGACCATCGCGTTGATCTTCGTGCTCAAGGCGATTGCCTCGATGATCTCGCTCGGCTCCGGATTTCGTGGCGGTCTGTTCTTTGCCTCGCTGCTGCTCGGCGCGCTCGGCGGCCAATTGTTTGCGCTCGGCCTCGGTGCGGTCTTTCCCGGCCTGCACGTCGATCCCGATACATATGCGATCATCGGCATGTGCGCACTTTCGGTCTCCGTGATTGGCGGACCGTTGACCATGACGTTCATTGCGCTGGAAACGACGGGCGATCTATGGCTTACCACGGCGGTTCTGATCTCTGCGATCATCGCCATGCAGATGACGCGCGAATTCTTCGGTTACTCATTCGCCACGTGGCGGTTTCATCTGCGCGGTGAAGCGATCCGTGGTGGGGCCGATGTCGGCTGGATCCGCGATCTGACGGTCGGCCAGATGATGCGCGCCGATGTCCGCACCACGCCGGCGGAAATGCCGTTGGCGGCATTTCGCGAGGCCTTTCCGTTGGGTTCGACTAATCAGGTCGTCGCGGTGGACGAGGACGGGCGTTACGCCGGTATGGTGATTGTTGCGGAAGCGCACGCGGTGGAGCTCGGTGCCACCGCTTCCCTGCGCGACATCCTGCATCAACCCGACCACATGCTGCTGCCGCAGATGACGGCACAGGAAGCGATTGCGGCCTTCGATCGTTATGAAGCGGAGGCGCTGGCCGTGGTTGATTCAGTGGAGCGCCGCCAGGTGACCGGCTTGCTCAGCGAGGCGCATGCGCTCCGCCGCTATTCCGACGCGTCGGAGCGTCAGCGCCGCGAACTGCTCGGGGAAACTTGAAGCGCCGGCTAATCCGACGGCAGTTCGTGCGCGCTGAGATTGAGCTGATGCAGATGATGGAAGGTCGGTTCGTAGCTCGGAACCGGCGCGTTGAACGCAGCAAGGCCGGCGGCCAGGATCTCGATGCGGTCGAGCTCTGCGCGAGTTTTGTCAAACGCGCGATTGAGCTTCTTCTTGACGCGATCGATTGCTGCATCCGTTGCCATAGCGGCCCTGCTCTCAGTAGTGGGATAAAGGCGATTGCTGGACGATGGTTCCTATTTTCGAATAATTGATCGAAATTCGATTAACAAAACGTGAGTTCGGAAAACGGAACCGCTAAACGGCTTGTTCCACTGCGCCGCCGCGAACGACAAAGACCTGCGCGCGGGAGAGAATATCCCCGAATGCGGCGGGGTCGGCGCCCGTCATCCACACCTGCGCACCCAGCGACGACAGCGCATCGTAGAGTGCCGCGCGCCGCGACGGATCGAGATGGGCAACGACTTCATCGAGCAGCAGGAGCGGCGCAAAGCCGGTCATCTGCTTGATCAGGCCTGCATGGGCGAGCACGAGGCGGATCAGCAGCGCCTTCTGTTCGCCGGTTGAGGCGTCGACGGCCGGGATATTCTTGCCGGCGTGTGTGACGACGAGATCAGACAAATGCGGGCCATCAAGCGTACGTCCTGCAACGGCGTCGCGCGCGCGATTGTCTTTCAAGAGCGCACGATACCGGTCTTCGACCTTGATCGCGCTGTGGTCGGGCAACAGTTGCTCCATCCATCCCTTCAGGGCAATTTCGGCTTGCGGAAATTCGCGCGCAGTTTCGCGCGAGGCTTCAAGAGCCGCCGACAGCCGATTGGCTGTCTCTGCGCGTGCGGCGGCGACGGCCACCGCAACCTCCGCGGTTTCGTGCTCGATCGCGTCGAGCCAATGCGAATCGCCCGGTGAAGCTTCCAGCAGGCGATTACGCGAACGCAGCGAACGCTCGAGCGCTGCGACGCGGCTCGAATGTTGCGCATCGACCGCCAGCACCAGCCGGTCAAGAAAGCGCCGGCGCTCGGAGGCCGGCCCGTTGAAAAGCGGATCCATGGCTGGCGTCAGCCACACCACGCGCAAATGGTCGGCGAAGGCAGCCGCCGAGCCGACGTCTTCACGGTCGACTCGACAATTGCGCGCAGGCGCGGATTCCTCGCCCGCCGGCGGATCGATGCCCGTACCGAGTGTCGCGAGGCCCAGCATGCCTTGAATTTCGGCTGAGACCGCCCAGGCGCCATCGCCCTCGGAAAAGGCGAGTTCTTCCATGGTCGCGCGCCGCAACCCGCGGCCAGGGGCGAGAAGGGAAATTGCCTCGATCAGATTGGTTTTGCCGGCGCCATTGGCGCCGGTGAGAACGACGGGCCCGGCGCGATCAAGCGATATCTGCGCAGCGTGGTAGCTACGGAAATTCGTCAGTGTCAGTCGTTGAATGAAGGCGGCGGTCATTCTTCCTCGTCATGCCCGGCTTATGCCGGGCATCCACGTCTTGGCGTTTCGCACTATCAAAGACGTGGAT
>DATGDN010000363.1:0-1700 GCA_035310865.1 Pseudolabrys sp.
ACCTGTCTGGCAATGTCCTCTTGGGCATTGATAGACAAAACGATCTCACGGTCGTTGCACAGAGCCCCTTTAAACCAAGTGGTTTGCGGGTACGATGTGCAGGGGTGTGTCCGATATTGGGACCCCCGCAAAGCAAGATTACGACGGCTTTCGGGATGCCGTCAGCCGCTTTCTCGAGGGAGAACGCCGATGAAGAGACCAGCCGTAATCTATGACGAAAAGGCGCAGCGCATGGCCGACGCGATGATCGCGGCCGAGGCGCAGCATATCGCCCACCGCAAGGCGGAACTCGAAGACTGCGACTGCAAGGAGGGCATGTTCCCGACCGCAGGCGTAACCAACCGCCGCAAATTTCTGTTTGCCGCCGGCTCATCGCTTGCGGGCGTCGCTGGTGCCGCATCGCTCGCGCAGGCGCAGGACAAGGCGCCTCCCGGCGCCATTCACTTCAGCGTGCCGGCCGATCCGACCAAAGAGCAGGGCCGCGCCGTTAATGCCGACGGCGGCTACGGTTCGCGCTCGCAATTTGAATCGGAAGTGCGTTGGCGCTTCCCGACCGCGAACGAAAACACATCTTGGAGCATGACGCCGCTTGACAAGATGCTCGGCAATCTCACCGCGTCCGGGCTGCACTTTGAGCGCCATCACGGCGGTATCCCGACCATCGATCCGGCCAAGCACAACATGATCGTGCACGGCATGGTCAATATCGCCAAGAAATTCTCGATGGCCGACATCAAGCGGTTCCCGTCGGTCACTCGCAAGCATTTCATCGAATGCTCAGGCAACGGCCTAACCGAATGGAATAAGCCGACGCTCAAGACCGTGCAGGGCACGCATGGACTTCTGAGCACAAGCGAATGGACCGGTGTGCAATTCGCTACCATTGCTCGCGAAGTCGGCCTCAAGGATGGCAGCCAATGGGTGCTGGCCGAGGGTGCCGATGCCGCGGTGATGACGCGCAGCATCCCGATGGAAAAGATGCTGAAAGACGCGTTGATCGTCTATGGTCAGAACGGTGAGGCGCTGCGACCGGAGCAAGGCTATCCGCTCCGTCTAGTTTTGCCGGGCTACGAAGGTAATACCCACATCAAATGGCTGCGCCGGCTCGAAGTTAGCGATAAGCCCTTCATGACCCGCGAGGAAACTTCGAAATACACGGACCTCCTCGCCAACGGCAAAGCGCGGCAATTCAGCCTCGAGATGGAGGCAAAGTCCGTCATTACCTTCCCGTCCGGCGACATGAAGCTGCCGGGCCCGGGCTTTTACAATATCACCGGCTTTGCCTGGACCGGTCGCGGTCGTGTCCAATCAGTTGACGTTTCGGTCGATGACGGTAAGACTTGGAATCCAGCGCACATCGACACGGTGCCAGAGAACATCTGCACGGTGCGGTTCTCCTCGCCGTGGATGTGGGATGGCAAGCCTGCCATCCTACAAAGCCGCTGCACTGATGAGACCGGTTACGTGCAGCCGACGCTTCAGCAACTGATCTCAATCCGTGGTTCGAACGGCCCGTTCGGATCGATCTACCACCTCAACGCCATCCAAAGCTGGGCCGTCAACGAGGCCGGGGAGGTCGCCAATGTCCACGCGTAACAAAATCCTCGGCGTATTGTTGGTGTCTGCCGCGCTCACCGGCACCGCCTTCACTCAAACCGTGCCGGTCAAATACGGATTCGGTTCACCGATCACCGACCAGG
>DATGDN010000364.1:0-1839 GCA_035310865.1 Pseudolabrys sp.
GGATCGCGCATCTGTTCGGCGCGTTCTTCGCACTCTCGCGCCGTGGCGCGGTAGTCATCGGCCTTGCTCATCGCCATGGCGCGTCCCGTCCGTACCCTCTTCTAGCCCGCCTAACCCTTCTTATTCACCCAAAATAGCAGCTTGGCGCGACCTGCGGCAGGATTTTGCGCGAGGGGCGTGGCGCGTCGATCGCGTCCGGAGGCTGATGACGCGGCGGCTGGGTTTGATTTTGCTCGGTTGGAAGTTTCGACGAGGAGTTGGCTGCGGCGACGGCGCCGCGTTGGCTATGGCCCTGCGGCGCAGAGCCGTCCGGCGAGTGCGCGGAAGACAGCGCGGTCGGGACAAGCGGTGGGCAAGAAGACACGGATGCGAGCCACGCCTTCCACCACGCGCGCGGCGATCTTGATCAGACGAAGGCGCAGGGTGTTGAACTCTGCGTAGCGCAACGGCGAGCGCGACGGGGCGGCGGCGCGCATCGTCAGCAGGAGCCAGTAGGCGGCGGTGTGAAGGATCAGGCGGAACTGGTTGGCTTTGGGATCGCGGCATGACGTGCGATCGGAGGCGAGCTGGCTCTTGTGCAGCTTGATGAGGTTCTCGGCATTGCCGCGTGCGCAATAGAGCGTCTCATAGAGATGCCTGGCGCCGGCCTTGAGCGAGGTGACGACATAACGGACATCCAGACCCTTGGGCGTCGCCTCGATGCGGGCCACAAAACGCCGCTCCAGGCCCCAGGTCTTTGCGCGGTAGCGAAAAGCCTTGAAGCCGCGACATTTGTCCTCGCCCGAAAGCGCGCGTTGCACGCATATCGCGTCGGCCGCCTCGCGCGTCAGGACATGAAGCACGTCGTTGCCGGCAAAGCCGAAAACATAGTCAACGCCGTGGTTTTCGCAGCATTCCATCGCTTCGTCGCGGCCGTAATGACTGTCGCCGCGCACCAGGATAGCGACCTTGGGCCAATGGCTGCGGATGCGCTTGATGACGTGCTTCAGGATGGTGCGGACTTCCTTGCCCGACGGCGTCTTGCCTTCGCGCAGGATCATCGCCACCGGCTTGCCGGTCGTCCCTTCATAGATGTGGATCGGCAGGAAACAGCGCTCGTCATAATGGGCGTTGAACAGCGAGAGCTGTTGCTGGCCGTGCACCGCATCGAACGTGTCGTCGATATCCAGCGTGATCGAGGACGGCGTGCGCTGATAGCTGTCGCAAAACTGATCCACCATGGCCGCCATCAGCCGCCCGATCTCGATCTTCGACGGCGCATTCTCCAGCCGCGACATGGTGGGCTGCGAGCACAGAGGATCGCCGCTCTCCGGCGCATGGCCCACCGCCATCTTGAAGACCGGATCATGCCTCAGCGCGTCGCAATCATTGGCGTCCTCATAGCCCGCCGCGATCGCGAACATCCGCAACCGAAGCATCTCCTCAAACGAGTGCTCAATGCGTTCCGGCTTGCGCCGGTCGCGGATGCACGAAGCAAGGCGCGCCGCCAGCCCGAGCTTCTTCTCGACACCGCGCAGCACAAGCACGCCGGCGTCCGACGACAACTGGCCGCCATCGAACCCAACGCTCAGCTTCTTGCGCGCAACCGATGGAAGTTCAAACGGCAGTAAGCTATCTTCGCTCATGACGGGTGTGGCGCTCCTCAATCGGTCCGTGAATCGGTGTTGCAACCAGAATCATGAATCGAATGGCGGCTTTCCGCTACATCCGTCGCTCAATTCCCCAATTGGCGTGAATAAGAAGGGTTAGAACCCCTTGGGCTCAGAGCGGTTTGGTGGTGTTTGTCACAATGACCAGCATCAAGCGCAGGACCTGGGCGAGTCCAAGCATGACAAGACC
>DATGDN010000365.1:0-4080 GCA_035310865.1 Pseudolabrys sp.
CGGCCGCGCTGAAAGTTGTTTCAACCGAGCGGCGCAGCGCACCGGACGAACTTCTGACTTATGCGACCGGCCGCGTACCTGCTACGCTGATTGGTGCTTTTGCAGCGATGGGTAGTCACTCGATAGTGGTCAAGACACAAAGCGCGCAGCTCGTGACCGGGATTCGCCTCGGCAATACCGGTGCCTCTCAAAATCTGCCGCGGCTTTCGGCCGGCTGTAACAAGCCGATGGGAGACAGAGCGGACCTGACACGAACAAAGACCGGCGGACTGGCCGCGGCGAAGTGATTATTCGGCTGCCTGCGCGCGTTTGTTGTCCGACTTCGCCTCGATCTGGTCGAGCGCCGAGACTACGGCATCGAAGGTGAGCAGGGTCGAGGCGTGGCGCGCCCTGTAATCCCGCACCGGCTCGAGCACGGCGATATCGGCCCACTTGCCCGTCGGCGGCGGGCCGTTTTCCTTCAGCATTCTGCGGACAGTATCCCGCAGTTGACGCAGCTCCGCCGGCTTTGCGCCAATAACGTGACGGGCCATGATCGAGGATGACGCTTGTCCAAGCGCGCACGCTTTCACGTCATGCGCAAAATCACTCACCGTGCCGTTGCTGACTTTCAGGTCCACTGTGACCGTCGACCCGCAGAGTTTCGAATGCGCGGTGGCGGTTGCGTCAGGCGAAGGCAGCCTGCCCAACCGGGGGATGTTGCCCGCCAGGTCGAGAATTCGGGCATTGTAAACCTCATTAAGCATAGGTGATTACCGATTATACAAGCTCGGCCGATTGCCTCGGCTGCTCAAAAGAATATATAGGGACTGACCCGAAGGCGCGAGAAGGGGTTCTTGGCGCCGACATGGCGTAAAGCCTTGTGGAATGGGAATGCGGCGTCCAGACGCCACGGCGGACAGAATCTGCTGTGCACGAGCGACGCGGCCACCCCGGTGACACTCCCGGCACTGCCTTAGCGGGCGAGGACCGGTCGAACGGAGAGACCGTCATGGACGCGAAAAATACCAACGTAAAGCCGTGGCCGAAGCAAGGCTTGTCCGATCATGTACGGGCAGCCCCAGCACCGGTCGAGCCGCGGCCTTCGCGCGAGCAGGCGGAAGCCGCCGTTCGCACGCTGATTGCCTACGCAGGCGATGATCCTAATCGCGAAGGCCTGCTCGAAACGCCGAAACGGGTGGTCGGCGCTTATGAGGAGATTTATCAGGGCTATCACGAATGCCCTGTTGAGATTCTGGACCGCACCTTCAGCGAGACCGGCGGCTACGACGATTTCGTGCTGGTGCGCGACATTGCGTTCAATTCGCATTGCGAGCACCACATGATGCCATTCTACGGCAAGGCGCACGTCGCCTATATGCCCGTCGATCGGGTGGTGGGCCTGTCGAAGCTTGCGCGGCTGGTCGACGTCTATGCGCGGCGCCTGCAGACGCAGGAGCATCTCACCTCGCAGATCGCGACCGCCATTGACGAGATTCTGAAACCGCGCGGCGTTGCCGTCATGATCGAAGCCGAACATATGTGCATGTCGCTGCGTGGAGTGGAAAAGCCGGGGGCGTTGACCGTGACGACGCACTTCGTCGGTGAATTCCGCGACGACCCAACCGAACAGGTGCGCTTCATGACGATGTTGCGCGGCGGGCAGCGGTAACAGCGTTTTAATATCCAGCCTCGCAGGCAGGTGCCGGGTTCGACCCGGCAATCCATGATAACGTGACTATTGGCGGCTATTCCGATGACAGGCAAAACAACCGATATCGAAGAAGGCTTGATCTTCGCGCCGAAATTCGACGCCGATGGGCTGGTCACCGCCGTCGTTACGGATGCCAAATCGGGCGACGTACTGATGGTCGCTCACATGAATGACGACGCCATCAGGAAAACCATCGCGAGTGGTGAGGCCTGGTACTACAGCCGATCGCGCAAAGCGCTTTGGAAGAAAGGTGAGACGTCCGGGCACGTGCAGCGCGTGGTCGAATTGCGCGTGGACTGCGATCAGGATGCGCTTTGGCTGAAGGTCGAACAGCAAGGTGCAGGCGCGTGCCATACCGGACGCCGTTCCTGTTTCTATCGGGCAGTGCCTCTAGGCAAAACGGGAGGGGTGACGCTCGAGTTTCGCGATGCGGAAAAGCGTTTCGATCCGGAAAAAATTTACAAGTAATCGAAGTTCAACTTTTTACGCTTGCAAGCAAAGCCTGGGCGCGCGCCAGATGCGGGCGATCGTACATCTTGCCGTCGATGCCGACAGCGCCGGCGCCGGGCTGCGCAGTAAAAGCTGCAACAACCGCTTTCGCCTTCTCGATTTGGGCCGCGGTCGGCGTGAACACCTCGTTGATCACCGGCACCTGAGCGGGGTGGATGGCAAGACGTCCGGTAAACCCGTAGCGGCGTGCGGCTTCAGTGTCGCGCCGCAAACCTTCCGAATTTCGGAAGTCGAGATAGACGGTCTCGATCGCCGACACTTTTGCGGCCGCTGCCGCATAGAGGCACACCGAACGAGCAAGACGATAGGGCTCGGTCAATTCGCCCCGCTCGTCGCGGTTGGCCTCGGCACCCAGTTCCGCCGAGAGATCTTCAGGTCCCCACGTTAGCCCGATCAAGCGTTGGCTTGCATTGCGAAAGTTGCCGGCCGCAAAAAGACCTGCTGCTGATTCGACTGCCTGCGCCAAAATCTTAATCTGACCTTCGGGAACGCCAGCGATAGCCTCCCGGGCAGTGAGCTTGGCGTCGAGATGGACCACGCTCGCCCCGCCTTCGGCCTTCGGAAACACGACCGCATCCGGCTTGCCCGCGACGATTGCATCGAGATCGGCATCTGTCATACCGGTGTCGAGCCCATTAATGCGCACGAGCAGGCGAGGGCGTTGGGTGGCGGCGCTGGCCCGCTTGAGAAACTCCAGCGCGGCCAGGCGGGCGCCCTGCTTGCGCTCCGGGGCGATTGAATCTTCTAAATCTACAATTACCGCGTCAGGCCCACTCGCCAGCGCCTTGTCGAGCTTGGGTCCGCCATCGGCAGGAACGAACAGAAGAGAGCGCATGTAACGGTCCTTAGTGAATTTTTGGAATTTAGCCGAAATGCAGACGGGGATGCGCAATTTTGACACAGGAATTTCCGCCGCCCGGCGGTGTTTTGGCGGTTGGGGAGGTATCACCCATGCAAAACAAGAGGCTCTTAGCACTTTCGGTAGCTGTCTTTACTGCAGGTTTCGCCGAGACTGCCCTGGCGCAGGCGCCGGCGCAACCGCCGACGTTCGCGACCACCAAGGTCGAGGGCACCGACAATGTCTACGTCTTCCGCTATCAGGGACATCAGTCGATGTTTGTCGTCACGCCCGCGGGCGTGATCGTCACCGATCCGATCAGCTATGGGCGCCCGCAAGCGGCAAAAACCTATCTGGAAGAAATCCGCAAGATCACCAAGGCGCCGATTAAATATCTGATCTACAGCCATCACCACTATGACCACATTGCCGGCGGCAAGGTGTTCAAGGATGCCGGTGCTACCGTGATTGCGCACCGCCGCGCCAAGGAACGGCTTGCGGAGCTTAAAGGCCTGGACGTTGTTATTCCGGACCAAGTGGTGGACGGCAAACGTACGATCAAACTTGGCGGCACCACACTAGATCTCATCTACACCGGCCGCAACCATTCCGACTCTTCAATCGTCATGCTGCTGCCGAAAGAAAAAATTCTGTTCGCTGTGGACTTCAATTCGCTCGGCGCGGTGCCGTCACGCCTCGCAGTGAATGACTCCTATCCGACCGAGTGGGAAGCCTCTCTGAAACGCACGCTGGCTCTCGGTTGGGAGCGCATGATTCCAGGTCATCCTGGGCCGGGCGGCCGCCTTGGCACCAAGAAGGACATGGAACAGCAGATCGCGTTCATGACCGATCTTGCCGCTGAAGTAAAAAAGGCATCGGACGCCGGCAAGTGCTTCGACCCGGCCACGAAAGAAGTGCGGGTGCCGAAATATGCGACGCTCGCCGGTTACGAACAGGATATCGAGTGGAACATTCACCGGTGGTGCGGCTACTACGGCCGCGGCATCTAACGCATGACGACGAACCGACCAGAGTAACT
>DATGDN010000366.1:0-8319 GCA_035310865.1 Pseudolabrys sp.
ATTCCTGCAGTCGTGCATGTCGATAATTCAGCGCGGCCACAGATCATCGAGCGGAACGACAATCCGCTCTACCATGACATTCTCGGGGCGTTCGAACGCGAGACCAGACTGCCTGTGCTGGTTAATACAAGCTCAACGTGCACGAAGAGTCGATCGTCAATACGCCGGGCGAATGCATGAAAGCGCCACGCGATGGCCGGATCGACTTTGTGGTAACAGACCGGGCGATCTACAGCGGCCGGACCTAGAGATCCGGCGCCAGGGCGGGATAACCCAATGAAAATCGCGACTTTCGCCTCGTGATTTTGGGTGCTATAGGGGCGCGCGCACGGACGCTTTTTTCCTCCTGTCCGCGCGACTTTTCAAAAGGTTCTATCCGCAATGGCGAAGATCAAGGTGGCAAACCCCGTCGTCGAAATGGACGGCGACGAGATGACGCGCATTATCTGGCAGCTGATCAAGGACAAGCTGATCCATCCCTATCTCGACATCAACCTTCTCTACTACGATCTCAGCGTCCAGAAGCGCGACGAGACCGACGACCAGATCACCATCGACGCCGCCAACAAGACCAAGGAAGTCGGCGTCGCGGTGAAATGCGCCACCATCACGCCGGACGAAGCGCGGGTGAAGGAATTCAACCTCAAGAAGATGTGGCGTTCGCCCAACGGCACCATCCGCAACATCATCGGCGGCGTCATCTTCCGCGAGCCCATCATCTGCAAGAACGTGCCGCGGCTGGTGCCGGGCTGGACCCAGCCGATCGTAATCGGCCGCCACGCCTATGGCGATCAGTATCGCGCGACCGACATTCGCGTGCCGGAGAAGGCAAAGCTGACGCTGAGCTATGTCGCGCTTGATGGCAAAAAGGTCGAGCACGAGGTGTTCGAGTATCCGGGCTCGGGCGTCGCGATGGCGATGTACAACCTCGACGATTCGATCCGCGATTTCGCGCGCGCCTCGATGAACTATGCGCTCTCGCGCGGCTACCCGCTCTATCTATCGACCAAGAATACCATTCTCAAAGTCTATGACGGCCGCTTCAAGGACCTGTTCCAGGAGATCTTCGACAAGGAATTCAGGGCCGAGTTCGACAAGAAGAAACTAACCTACGAGCACCGGCTGATCGACGACATGGTGGCCGCAGCGATGAAATGGTCGGGCGGCTATGTCTGGGCCTGCAAGAACTACGACGGCGACGTGCAGTCGGACGTCGTTGCGCAGGGCTTCGGCTCGCTGGGGCTGATGAGCTCGGTGCTGATGACGCCGGACGGAAAGATCGTCGAGTCAGAGGCTGCGCACGGCACCGTCACGCGACACTACCGCGAGCATCAGAAGGGCAAGGAAACGTCGACCAATTCGATTGCGTCGATCTTCGCCTGGACGCGCGGGCTGGCCCATCGCGCCAAGCTCGACAGCAATGACGCGCTTGCGAAGTTCTCGAAAACGCTGGAAAAGGTCTGCATCGATACGGTCGAGAGCGGCTTCATGACCAAGGACCTGGCGCTGCTCGTCGGCGCCGACCAGAAGTGGCTCTCTACAACCGGTTTCCTCGACAAGGTAGACGCCAACCTGACGAAGGCAATGGCTTAGCTATCGGCATCGCCGCCCTGTTTAATTCGTCCCAGTTCGGTGGCACGCATTTCTGAAATGCGTTCCGATACGTCAGCTTCAGGGAGATCGAGGCCCTCCAGCACGCGCGCGGTGAGCTGAAGGCTTGCCTCAACGGTTTCCGGAACAACGTCTACGGCGCCCAGTTCTGCCAGCCGCACGGCATGGTTGACGTCGGCGGCGCGTGCGAAGACCAGGGCATCGGAGCGGATCGAGCGGGCCGCCGCCACCATGCGCTCCGCCGCGCGTGGGCTGTTCACGGTGACGACAAAGGCCCGTGCGCGATGGGCGCCCACATTTTCCAGCAACTCGGATCGGCCGGCGTCTCCAAAAAAAACCGTCCGCCCGCCGCGTCGCTCGCGGCTAACCATGTCGCCGTCGGTATCGAGTGCGACATAGGACACGCCTTCAGCATCCAGTGCCCGTGCAATCAAACGCCCTACACGCCCAAACCCGCCAATGATGACGTGATTGTCGAGCGCCGCTGCATCCGGCCCCGGTGCGTGCTTGGCGTGGTCGCCGGCACGGAGCTGCGCGGCCAACTTGCGCCCCGCGAAAGCGACCAGTGGCGTCGCCATCATGCTTAGCGCAACAACCGAGACAGAGTCCGCAGCAAGCCTGGGCGAGAGCAATTTGGCGGCCTGCGCGACGCCAATGACGACGAAAGCGAATTCGCCGGCTTGTGCAAGCAGCAGCGCCACTTCGGCCGCGATGGCCCGCGCGATGCCGAAACCGCGCGCCACGCCATAGAGGATCAGCGCCTTGCCGGCGATCATCGCGACCAGCGCCGCGGCGATCCAACCGGCATCGCTGACGATCACGGCCACGTCGACATTGGTACCGACCGTAATGAAGAAAATTCCGAGCAACAGCCCTCTGAACGGCTCGAGATCTATTTCAATTTGATGACGCGCCTCGCTGTCGCTGAGCAGAAGGCCGGCCAGAAACGCGCCGAGTGCCACGGACAGCCCGGCAAGCCCCGTCGCCAATGAAAGCGCCACGAGAATAAGCAGCGCGATCGCCATGATCAGGTCGCGGCTGCCGGTGCGCACCGCCGAACGCAGCAGCGGCCCGACAACGAAACGCCCGACCAGCATCGCGGCGACCACAGCGGCGAGCGCGCCGGCGAACGGTTGGATCAGCGGTAAGATCCCGCCTTTGCCGCCGTCCTTGATGAGGCCGACGACGACGAGGATGGGCACCACCATCACGTCCTGAAACAACAATACCGATAAGGCAATCCGTCCCACCAGGTGCCCGGTGCGATGCTGCTCCAGAAGCAGCTGCATAACGATTGCCGTCGATGAAAGCGCCAGGCACAGGCCGAGCACGATGCCTGCCGGCGGCACGCCGCCCACGGCGCGCACCGTGACGCCGATGACGAGGGTCGTCAGCGCCACCTGCGCGAGGCCAACGCCCAATACATAGCGTCGCAATTGCCACAGGCGTTGCAGCGACAATTCGAGGCCGAGCAGGAACAGGAGGACGATAATGCCGAACTCGGCCAGCGCTTCTCCACGCGCCGGATCGTCAAAGGTGATGTAAGTGAGCCACGGATAGTCGGCCGCAAGGCGCGCGATCCCGTGCGGGCCGAGCACGGCACCGGCGATCAGGAAACCGAGCACAGTTCCGATGCGCGCCCTGTGAAACAGGGGCACGATCACGCCCGCAACGACAAGGAAGATGATCAGCCCTTTGAGGCCTTCGACGTGCAGCACGGCCGCGCTCTCTCATCTCAAGCCCGAACCGGTGCAAACGGCGATTCGGCAGGTCAACAATAGTGAAGCGAAAGCGCTGTAACGCTCGTGCTAGCCGCCGAGCGCGGCCTCGATCGCCTTCAGCGCCGCCTCTGCTTTGGAGCCGTCCGGCCCGCCCGCTTGCGCCATGTCAGGACGGCCGCCGCCGCCTTTTCCGCCCAGGGCTTCGGCCCCTTTCTTGACGAGCTCGACCGCATTGAAGCGCTTGGTGAGATCGTCGGTAACGCCGACAACTATGCCGGCCTTGCCATCTGCGCCGGTGGCCACAATCGCGACAATGCCGGACCCAACCTGACGTTTACCCTCATCGGCGAGGCTGCGCAGATCCTTGAGCTGGATGCCGAAAACCGATCGTGCGAGCAGCTTGACGCCATTCACTTGGCGTATGTCGGCGGCGGCTTCCCCGGCCGCCTTGCCGCCGCCCCCCATGGCAAGCTTCTTTTTGGCGTCGGAAAGATCGCGCTCGAGCCTCTTGCGTTCATCCAAGAGCACTCCGATACGTCCGGGCATCTCCTCAAGCGGAACTTTAAGTTCCGCAGCCGCTGCTTTAACGACTTGAAGCTGTTTGTTAGCGGCCTTTCGAGCCGATTTTCCGGTCAGGGCCTCGATTCTGCGAACGCCGGCGGCCACCCCCGACTCGCCGACCAGCGAAATGACGCCGATGTCGCCTGTGCGGCGAACATGGGTGCCCCCGCATAACTCAACCGACCAGCCCATGGTGTTGCCGGACCCCTCACCCATAGCGACCACGCGCACCTCGTCGCCGTATTTTTCGCCGAAGAGAGCGCGCGCGCCGGAGGCGATCGCGTCGTCGACCGCCATCAGGCGCGTGGTGACCGGCGTGTTCTGGAGGACGATGTCATTGGCAATGTCTTCCACGCGCTCGACCTCTTCCGCAGACATCGGCTTGGGATGCGAGAAATCGAACCGCAGCCTGTCGGGCGCGACGAGCGAGCCCTTCTGTGCGACGTGATCGCCGAGCACCTGGCGGAGCGCCTCATGGAGAAGATGTGTCGCCGAATGATTTTGGCGAATGCTGCCGCGGCGCGCGTGGTCGACGTCCAGCAACAACGGGTCTCCGACTTTGACCGAGCCCTGCTCCACTTTCACGAGATGGACGAACAGGTCGCCGGCTTTTTTCTGGGTGTCCGAGACCGTCAGCCGGACACCTTCGCGCCGCATTTCGCCGGTGTCGCCGACCTGACCGCCACTTTCGCCGAAAAACGGCGTCTGGTTCATCACGACCGCACCGCTTTCGCCTTTTTTCAGTTCGGCAACGTCCTTGCCGTCCTTCACCAGCGCGGCAACGATGCCCTCCGCCGCTTCCGTTTCATAGCCGAGGAATTCGGTCGCGCCGATCTTCTCGCGAAGAGCAAACCACACGGTCTCCTGCGCCGCCTCGCCCGAACCCGCCCACGACGCCCGCGCCTTTGCGCGCTGGCGCTCCATCGCGTCGGTGAAAGAGGCAATATCGACGGAAATTCCGCGCGAGCGCAGTGCATCCTGCGTGAGATCGAGAGGAAAGCCGTAGGTATCGTAAAGCGTGAAGGCAGTATCGCCGTCGAACATCGCGCCCTTCGTGAGGCCTTTGCTCTTTTCGTCGAGGATAGCTAGGCCGCGCTCAAGAGTGCGCCGGAAGCGCGTCTCTTCCAGCTTGAGCGTTTCGGTGATCAACGCCTCTGCGCGTAGCAGTTCTGGATAGGCTTGCCCCATTTCGCGCGTGAGCGCGGGGACAACCTTCCACATCAGCGGTTCTTTCGCGCCGAGCAGTTCGGCATGCCGCATCGCGCGCCGCATGATACGGCGAAGCACATAGCCGCGGCCTTCATTGGAAGGCAGCACGCCATCCGCGATCAGGAACGCCGACGCACGCAGATGGTCGGCAATCACGCGATGCGAAGCCTTTTGCGGCCCCTCGGGATCGACTCCTGTGCGATCGGCAATCGCGCGGATCAGCGTCTGGAACAGGTCGATGGCGTAATTGTCGTGCGTCCCTTGCAGAACCGCGGCGATACGTTCGAGCCCCATGCCGGTGTCGATCGACGGCCGCGGGAGATCGACGCGCTTGCCGCTCTCGAGCTGCTCGTACTGCATGAACACGAGATTCCAGATCTCGATGAAGCGGTCGCCCTCGGAATCCGCCGAGCCGGGCGGTCCGCCCGGGATTTGCGCACCATGGTCGTAGAAGATTTCCGAGCATGGCCCGCATGGCCCGATATCGCCCATGGCCCAGAAATTGTCCGAACCGGCAATGCGCAGGATTTTACTGTCGGGCAGCCCGGCAATTTTTTTCCAGAGCTTGAAGGCGTCGTCATCATCGATATAGACCGTCACGAGCAGCCGGTCCTTCGGAAGCCCGAAGTCCTTGGTGATGAGCGTCCACGCGAGCTCGATCGCCCGTTCCTTGAAATAATCGCCGAACGAGAAGTTGCCGAGCATCTCAAAGAAGGTGTGATGGCGCGCGGTATAGCCTACATTGTCGAGGTCATTGTGCTTGCCGCCGGCGCGGACGCACTTCTGCGCAGTCACCGCACGTGAGTACGGCCGTTTTTCCAGTCCCGTGAAAACATTCTTGAACTGGACCATGCCGGCATTGGTGAACATCAATGTGGGGTCGTTGCGCGGCACCAGCGCCGAGGACGCAACGACCTGATGGTCGTTGCGCGCAAAGAAATCGAGGAAGCTTTTGCGGATCTCGTTGACGCCGCTCATTTCGAAACCGTGCAGATGCCTGTTCGCCTTCCGGGCTAAATCCCCGTCCGGCTTGTATTTTCACGCGCTATTTAGCGGTGGGGGTGAGGTAAGTCTAGGAAGGCGCGTGCCCAACCAGGTCTTGTCATTGCGAGGCTCTACCCGGCGATCCCGCCGAGGCCGCAAAGCCGTGCCGGATTGGCGAGATGGCACGGAAGGATGAGCCCGGCAAAACGCCTTCGCCCCCGTCCTCGGTGGCGGCCGCTTTATGCAGCCGGGTGCCGACGGGGGCGAATGCCTGACGCATCACTGGACACGCGTCACCGCAATGGTGCAGCGGATAACTCGGGCGCCGCAGCCTCGTCTTACTAAACTTAGGCCATTAGCGGCCTGTCTTCCTTTTGCGCTTCGAGCTCTTCACCTTGGGCTCTTTGGCCTTTGCGGCCGCAGCCTTCGGCTCATTTCTCTTGGCGTCCGCCCTCCTGGCTTTGCCTTTTGCAGCTCCGGCCTTCCTCGGTTTCGCGGCCTCTGGTTCTGCGAGTGGCTCAGCAACGCCTTTGACTTCGACGGGTTGGGTCGGCGTGGGCAGGACAGGCAACGGCTCGGGCCGCACCTGCGCCGGGTTTTCGCTCCTGGAGGTTGCGCCCTCCTCGCGAAGACCGGCTCCGGACGGCAGCGTCGTTACAACGCCGCCCGGCAGCCCCTCATCCTTTCAAGCCTCCGCGGCCTCCTCGTCATCGCTATCCTTATCCGCGATCTCTCCCGCCATGATCGCTTCGGCGATCAGCCCAGCATTCTGGCGTACGGCGGCTTCGATCTTGTTGGCGATGTCGGGATTCTCCTTGAGGAATTGCTTGGCGTTCTCACGGCCCTGGCCGATGCGCTGGCTGTCATAGGAAAACCAGGCGCCGGACTTCTCGACGACATTCGCCTTGACGCCGAGATCAATCAGCTCGCCGAGCTTGGACACGCCCTCACCATACATGATGTCGAATTCAACCTGTTTGAATGGCGGCGCCAGCTTGTTCTTGACCACCTTGACGCGAGTCTGATTGCCGATCACCTCGTCGCGCTCTTTAATGGCGCCGATGCGACGGATATCGAGACGCACGGAAGCGTAGAATTTCAGCGCGTTGCCGCCCGAGGTCGTTTCCGGCGAACCATACATCACGCCAATTTTCATGCGGATCTGGTTGATGAAAATTACCATGGTGCGCGATTTAGAGATCGATGCGGTCAGCTTGCGCAACGCTTGACTCATCAACCGCGCCTGGCTGCCCGGCTGCACATCGCCCATCTCACCTTCGAGTTCGGAGCGCGGCACGAGGGCAGCAACCGAGTCGACCACCAGCACGTCGATCGCACCGGAACGCACGAGTGTGTCGGCGATCTCTAGCGCCTGTTCGCCGGCATCCGGCTGGGAAATCAGCAGGTCATCGACGTTCACACCAAGCTTGCGAGCATAGATCGGATCAAGCGCATGCTCGGCGTCGACGAAAGCGCAGATGCCACCCTTCTTCTGGGCTTCCGCGATGGTGTGCAGTGCAAGCGTTGTCTTGCCGGAGGATTCCGGCCCGTAGATTTCCACCACCCGGCCGCGCGGCAAGCCGCCGATGCCGAGGGCGATGTCGAGCCCGAGCGAGCCCGAGGAAATGGCCTCGATATCCATGGCCTTGTCGTTCTTGCCGAGCTTCATGATCGAGCCCTTGCCGAACTGGCGCTCGATTTGGCTCAGCGCAGCAGACAGGGCTTTCGACTTATCCATGGATGATCCTTCAACGAGACGCAGGGCAGGCTGACTCATGATGTCGCGCTCCTTATGGCGGGGATTCGACCCCCCGACAACGCGGCCCCTGCCGCGCAGCCGGAGTCGACTGAAGAAAAAAACTGTACACTATTTGTTCTCCGTTCGCAATATGTTCTTTTACAGAAAGCGAGCCGACGCACAGCCACAACCGGAAGCTACGCACCGTATGCTGGGATCCTGCGCTCATGAAAATAAAATGGGGCCCCAGTCGGAGCGGTTGATGGCCGTTCGGCTAGGGCCCTGCCCCGCCCGCCCCCTCAAATCCGAAGGCGGGGCTTAGGCATAGGGACACACCTAACAACCTCACTTGAGGAAGGTCAACTCATGCCGACGCATGGACCGTATGGAAGCCGCTGCCGCCGTTCGGAAGAAGGGTCCCCATTCTCTCGCCCTCTCGCCGGACACCTATGGAAAAGCTTCCACTCTCGCCCGCCGCGAAAACGTTGTTCGAAT
>DATGDN010000367.1:0-2563 GCA_035310865.1 Pseudolabrys sp.
ATTACGATCTGATCGCCAACCAAGATGTAGTCGAAACCGTGCCATTCCGGATAGACCTCAACTACCTGTACGGGAAGTGGATAGAGGTGCACGCTTTCCGGTATCCGGGTGCCGACGGTCACTGAGACGTTCAGTCTTGTCGGCTCTACCTTGTGCTGCTTGATGATCGAGGTGATCTTCGTGCGCTGCTCGGTGGTCAGCTTCGCCGAACCGGCCGCGGCGCCTTGGCCTGTGGTGGTGGTCCGATTCTGCTCGGTCGTGCTTTCAGTTGATTTCGACGAGCTGCCGTTCTGCTCCGTCCGGGTCCGGAGGTCCGATTTGCCGGTCGCACTGCCCGCTTTGTTGTCGTTGTCCATCGTGCGGCCCGCCTTGTCATTGGCGTCCGACTTCGGGGACTGGCCGGTGGTCTCGCGCCCCTTGCTCGCCTTGCTGTCAGGCGTGGCTTGACCGGTCGTTTGCGGCGATTTGTGTTCGCCTTGCTTCATCGACGGTGCGACTTTCTCGGCCGGCGCGTTTTGCTGCGCTGCCGGGGCGCGCTCCGGCGTCTCCTTACTCATGCCTTGCGCCGATGCGACGCCGACGCCCAACAACAACGCCGCCGCTACGGTTGATAACAATTTCGCTTTCCTCACGGGATGCCTCCTCTGGATGCCCCCGAATTCCCGACAATGTCGAGACCTCCCAGAAAAAACGTGTTGGCGGACCTGCCGGTTCCGAATCTTACGGATTCGCAATGAAACCGCAGTGCCATTGCGTTCCAAGTTCCACCAAGGCACCTTTCTTTCACTTCAGGGAGGAAGCCTTGGCAATTATTTCGTCGTCGATCGATAAAGGCGCCGCAGAATTTCGCGCGAATGCCGAACGCATGCGCGCTCTCGTTGCTGAGCTGCAGGCGCGCCGCGCAGAGGCGGGTCTGGGTGGTTCCGAGCGTGCACGCGAGCGGCATGTGGCCCGCGGGAAATTATTGCCTCGTGAGCGACTGATGAATCTGATCGACCCCGGGTCGCCATTCCTGGAGCTTTCACCGCTCGCCGCCAATGACATGTATGACGATGCGATCCACGGCGCTGGCTTGATTACGGGCATTGGCCGTATCGAGGGGCGGGAATGCGTGGTGGTAGGCAACGACTCCACCATCAAGGGTGGAACGTACTTTCCAATGACCGTTAAGAAGCACTTGCGGGCGCAGGAAATAGCGCGCGAGAACCGGTTGCCCTGCATCTATCTTGTCGACAGTGGAGGCGCGAATCTGCCGCACCAGACCGAAGTCTTTCCGGATCGCGAGCACTTTGGCCGTATTTTCTACAATCAGGCAACGTTGTCTTCGCTTGGCATTCCGCAGATCGCTGTTGTCATGGGGTCATGCACGGCGGGCGGCGCCTATGTGCCCGCGATGTCCGATGAGACCATCATCGTCAGAAACCAAGGCACAATTTTCCTGGGCGGCCCGCCGCTGGTGAAAGCTGCTACCGGTGAAGTCGTCAGCGCGGAGGAATTGGGCGGCGCCGACGTGCATGCACGCAAGTCCGGCGTTGTTGACCACTACGCGCAGGACGACCACCATGCCTTGAGCATCGCACGCCGTGTCGTCGCAAATTTGAACATAAAGAAGAGTGCCGACATAACTCTTGCGAAGCCGCGTGAGCCCGTTCTTGACGCCGCCGAGCTTGACGGCATCGTACCGGTCGACCTGAAGAAACAATATGACGTGCGCGAGGTCATTGGACGCATCGTCGATGCATCCGAGTTCGACGAGTTCAAGGCGCTTTACGGCACGAGCCTGGTGACAGGGTTCGCGCACATCCATGGGATACCGGTCGGCATTCTCGGCAACAACGGAATCCTGTTTTCCGAAAGCGCGTTAAAAGCTGCGCACTTTATCGAGCTCTGTTGTCAGCGCCGCATTCCTCTGCTGTTCCTGCAAAACATCGTCGGGTTCATGGTCGGGCGAGACTATGAGGCGGGCGGGATTGCAAAAGATGGAGCGAAGATGGTGACAGCAGTTGCTTGCGCCCAGGTGCCGAAGATCACTGTGATCGTCGGTGGCTCATATGGCGCCGGCAACTATGGCATGTGCGGGCGTGCTTACGGGCCGCGCTTTCTGTTTACCTGGCCAAATGCACGCATTTCCGTCATGGGCGGCGAGCAGGCGGCAAGCGTACTGGCCACCGTCAAGCGCGATAACATTGAGGCAAGCGGCGGGAAGTGGTCCGAGGTCGAAGAAGAAGAATTTAGACAGCCGCTGCGTGACCAGTTCGAACATGAAGGGAATCCTTATTACGCGACTGCGCGGCTTTGGGATGACGGCATCATCGCCCCATCAGAAACGCGCCGCATACTGGCGCTCGCCTTTTCAGCGGCGCTCAACGCGCCAGTGCCGGAGACAAAATTTGGAGTATTCAGAATGTAGGCCCGGCGAAAGCTCGCCACCGGCACCACGATGAATATGCGAAGCCGGCCGCGGTTGCAGTCCATGCGGCGAGCGCGACCCAGACCATCGTAAGTGAGATCGAATGTAGCGGCGGGTAATCCGTCGCCAGTGAGAGCCGCAAGCTTGCCAAGG
>DATGDN010000368.1:0-4541 GCA_035310865.1 Pseudolabrys sp.
AGGATGCGCTCGAGAATTTTGCCGACCGGCTTGCACTTGAGGAAGCGCGTGCCTTCGCCACCTTGATCAATCAATCGATCGACCTTGGTTCCAGCATCACCGATGCAATGCGCGTTTACAGCGATGATATGCGCCACGCCCAAAAACGCCGGGGGCTGACGCATCTGCGTCTGCTTCATCGCAGGCCGACGAAACATTCGAACCGCAACAGGCTGCGGAGGGATCGGCGCGCGTCCAGGCCGTCGAATCGACCGGCTCCGTGCCGCCGCCCTTGGGGGTGGCGAGCGCCACCGAACCCGGCCTGCTTGGCAGCGATCCGAACGACGAACTAAACCTCGGCAAGAAGCACTACCGCGCCAACAATTACGGACTCGCCGAGAAACACTTCCGCCGCGCGGTTGAAAAGCATCCGCGCGATGCCGAAGCCTGGCTGGGGCTTGCTGCATCGTACGATCGGCTGCGGCGGTTCGATCTTGCCGACCGTGCCTATTCCCAAGCCGTCGGTATTGTCGGGCCTACGGTCGAGATCCTCAACAACCAGGGTTACTCATATATGCTGCGCGGCGACTACAAGCGCGCGCATGCAACGTTAGCAGCTGCCCGGCGCAAGGATCCAAACAACAAATACGTGCAGAACAACATCCGCCTCCTTGAAGAGAGCTATCGCAAGGGCAAGTCCATCGAATAGGACTGGCGGGCGTCTTGCGTGTCCAACGCGGTTTCGCCCAAATGGGGTGGCGAAAATTGTTGGATATGCGAATATTCTCAAACAAATGGGGTGATCGGGAGTAGGCCCTGCCGGACTGGCTGACGGGCCAGCCGACAAATCGCTATCGTCCAATCGATTTCCCGCGATAAGGGAAACATCAGACAAACGGGGAGGGACCGGTGATGTCCGCACGAAACGGCAAATTTGGAATGTCACGCCGCACGCTGCTGAAAGCGGGCGCGGCGATCAGCATGCTCCCCGCACCGCGGGTATTCGCGCAAACCCCGGAGCCGCTCAAAATTGGTTTTCTCACGGTTCTCACCGGGCCGCTCGCTGCAGGCGGCAAGCAGCAGGAAGAGGGTGCTGCGCTGTTCCTCAAGGAGCGCAACGGCATGATCGGCGGCCGCAAGGTTGAGTTGATCACGCAGGATACCGGCGGCAATCCGGCACTTGCCAAGACGAAACTTCAGGAACTGGTCGAACGTCACAAGGTGGCAGTGTCGATCGGTCCTTTGGCGACCAATGAAGCGATAGCGATGGACGGCTATGTCCGTGACACCAAGGTGCCGTTGATCACCACGACGTCGGCCGCCACCGTCGATTTGAAAAGCCACGCGGTGAATCCATGGGTGCTGCATGCCTTCGGGACGGCGCCGCAGGTCACCTATCCGCTGGGCGACTACGCGGCCAAGACGCTCGGCTTCAAGAAAATTGCGATCGTTGCCGAGGATTTCACTTATGGTCACGAAGGCGCCGGCGGATTCCAGCTCGGCTTTGAAGGCGCCGGCGGCAAGATCGTGCAGAAGCTGTGGCCGCCGCTCAATGCGCCGGAATACGCACCGTATCTGGCCGCGATCAAGAATGATGTGGATGCCATCTACATGGGCTTTGCGGGGAGCAATCCCGTGCGTTTCCTCAAGCAGTTCAGCGACTTCGGATTGAAGGGAAAAATTGCCGTGCTCGGCAATACCACCAGCACCGACGAGGGCATTCTGCGGGTGATGGGCGAGGAAGGGGTTGGCGTCTTCACCGGAGGCTGGTACGCCGCAGGACTCGACACACCGGACAACAAGAAATTCGTTGCCGGCATCAACGAGGCTTACAAGCACGATCCCGGCTTCTATACCGCCGGTCCTTACACCGCGCTTCTGATCATCGAGGAAGCGTTGAAAACAACGGGCGGCAAGATCGACAATGCGGCGGCCTTCCTCAAGGCGATGCATGATGTCCGCCTGACCCGTGGCCCGATCGGCCCGGTGCGGCTCGATGAATACGGCACGCCGGTCCTCGACATCCATATTCGCAAAGTGGCACGGGTGAACGGAAAGCTCACCAACACCATCATCAAGACCTATCCGCAGGTGAGCCAGTTCTGGACGTTCGATCCGAAGCAATTCATTCAGCAGCCGGTGTTCTCGCGCGACTTCCCGCCGAGCAAGTATCTTGAATAGTGCGCCCGGCCGGCTGTGCGCGGGTATGATGACGGCATGACAAACCCGCGGCCCGTTACTCTGATCACCGGAGCCTCGGCCGGGATCGGCGTCGCGCTTGCGCGCGTGTTCACGCGGCATGGCCATGAGTTGGCGCTGGTGGCGCGGCGCGAAAACAGATTGCGCGAACTTGCCGACGAGATCGCGGCGACCGGCGCGCCGAGGCCGATCGTGATTGGGTGCGATCTGCTGAAGGCGGGCGCCGCGCGGCAGATCGGCGAGACGCTGGCGGCGCAAGGTGCCGAGCCGCAATTCGTCGTCAACAATGCCGGGTTTGGTTTGGTCGGATTGGCGACCGCGCGCGACCGCGACGAACAATTGCAGATGATCGATCTCAACATGCGTGCGCTGACCGAACTGTCGCTTGCTTTTGTCGATAGCCTCGCACGTCATCGTGGCGGCCTTCTCAATGTCGGATCGATGGCCGGCTTCCTGCCGGGCCCCGGCATGGCCGTCTACTACGGCACCAAGGCTTATGTGCTGTCGTTCACCGAGGCGTTGCATAGCGAGCTCGTGCCGCGTGGAATCAAGGTCGCGGTGCTGTGCCCGGGACCGGTGCCAACCGAATTTGCCGCACGCGCCGGCATCAGCGACCGCAGTATGGCTCCAAGCCTGCTCACCAAATCTGCGGATTACGTTGCAGAAGCAGGATATCGCGGGCTGATGAATGGGCACCGGACAATTGTGCCGGGTTTCATTAACAACCTGGTCACGGTGCTGCTCCGGCTTGTCCCGCGGGGCCTGCTTCTCAAAGTCGTCGATTCCCGGCAAACCCGTCGCAGATCGGCGCAAGGGGCATAGCCGCTTCCCGCGCAGCCATATTTGCAAATTCCCGGATAGAGGATAGTAAATGGCCGGCGCGCGAGCACGCCGCCGAATCGCCATGTCGAAGCAGCCCGTTCTTCTCATCCTGCATCAGGAACACTCATCGCCCGGCCGCGTTGGCCAGACTCTGGCGAAGCTCGGCTATCCACTCGACATTAGGCGCCCACGCTTTGGCGATCCGCTGCCGGAAACCATGGATGACCATGCCGGTGCCGCGATCTTCGGCGGCCCGCAAAGCGCGAACGACAACGAAGATTTTGTGCATCGGGAAATCGATTGGATCGGTGTGCCGCTGCGCGACAAGAAGCCTTATCTCGGTATCTGCCTCGGCGCTCAGATGATGGCACGTCATCTTGGTGCGCGCGTCTATCCCCATCCGCAAGGTCATGCCGAGGTCGGCTATTATCCAATCCGCCCGACCGAGGCCGGCCGGATGATCTGTTCCGAATGGCCCGACCATGTCTACCAATGGCATCGTGAAGGTTTTGATCTACCTTCCGGCAGCGAGCTCCTGGCCGAAGGCGACGCGTTTTCTGTCCAGGCCTTCCGCTTTGGTACAGGCTATGCGCTGCAATTTCATCCGGAGGTGACGCACGCCATGATGTATCGGTGGCTCGTTCGCGGCGCGCATCGTATGGAATTGCCCGGCGCGAAGCAGCGCCACGAGCACATCGCTGACCGCGCGGTCCACGACTTGGCCTCGCGCAACTGGCTTACCGCCTTCATCGACCACTGGATTGGGCTCGCGCCAGCCAATGAAGCCGATGAAAAAGGTGCGCGCTAACCGGCATTTTCGCGCGTCTCAATCGCGCCATTGACAAATCACCATTCAGACTGATCGTTGCAGCGGGGTCAGGGGGCGAAGCGTCCACGCGGAGGAGTGCGGATGGCCGATTCGAGAAACGCCCCTGCTGCCGAGCGGCCGGTACCACCGGCGCTGAGCGCCATGTTGCGGGCGTCCGACGGGATTCTCGATCTCTTGCCGATCGCGACCTTCATCTGCGATGCGAAAGGCACCATCCTTCAATACAACCGTCATGCTGTCGCCGTTTGGGGCCGCGCACCGCTGCCGGGACAAACGCACGACGAATTCAACAAAAACTCTCATTTTTTCGAGCTTGACGGAACGCCTGTCCGGCGGTCGATGGTCTCTGAGGTGCTGGCGAGCGGCAAACCGGTCCGCGACGTAGAGCGGATCGTCGAACGCGCCGATGGCACGACCCTGATCGTGTCGGTCAACATCGATCCGTTGCGGGACGCCAATGGCGAGCTCGTCGGCGCGGTCAACTGTTTTCTTGACATCACCGAACGCAAGCGAATGGATAGCGCGCTCGAGCACTCGCGATTGCATGCGCTTGAGCAAGAGCAGCGTTTTGCTGCGACATACGAGCATGCTGCCATCGGAATATCGGAAATCGCACCTGATGGCCGCTTTCTTCGTGTCAACGAAGCAATTTGTGCCATCACCGGGTTCGGGCGCGAGCACCTGCTTGCGAACATGTTGTTTAGGCACACGC
>DATGDN010000369.1:0-9365 GCA_035310865.1 Pseudolabrys sp.
ATCGCTCGGCCAGAATTTCCTGTTGGATCTCAATCTTACGGCGCGCATCGCGCGTGCGGCGGAACCGCTCGAAAACATCACTGTGGTCGAAATCGGCCCGGGGCCAGGCGGGCTCACGCGTGCGCTGCTCGCGCTCGGTGCCCGCCGTGTCATCGCGATAGAGCGCGATCCGCGCGCAATCGGCGCGCTTGAGGAGATCGCCGCGCGCTACCCGGGCCGCCTTGAGATCGTCGCCGGCGATGCGCTTGGCATTGACCCGCGCGATCAACTTGGTCCGGAACGTGCGCGCGTTGTTGCGAACCTTCCCTACAATATCGCAACGCCGCTCCTTGTCGGCTGGCTTACCGTTGACCAGTGGCCGCCGTGGTATGACTCTTTGATTTTGATGTTTCAGCGTGAAGTGGCAGAACGCATTGTCGCTGCGCCCCGGAGCAAATCCTATAGCCGGCTATCTGTGCTTGCCGGATGGCGCGCGGATGCAAAGATCCTTTTCGACGTCGCCCGCTCGGCTTTCGTCCCCCCACCCAAAGTCACTTCATCTGTCGTTCGTCTGACTCCTAAGCCTGTGCCACTCGACTGCAACGCCGCTGCGCTGCAGCGGGTGACGGAGGCGGCCTTCGGTCAGCGCCGAAAGATGCTGCGGCAGAGCTTGAAGACCTTGGGTGTGGATCCGAATGCTCTTCTCGGAGAGGCAGGCATCGAACCAACAGCGCGAGCTGAAGAAATTCCGGTCGATGGTTTCGTCGCCCTGGCGAATATTTTCGCTGGGCAGATAAAAGTCCGCGTGTAGAGTCTGCGCATGCAAATGCGCCGCCAATCATTGAGCGCCTACGGCGAACCCCTGTGTGAAACCGTCGTCGAGGCGCCACGGCCGCAGGGCACCGAAGTCCTTGTGCGGATCGAACGCTGCGGCGTCTGCCATTCCGATTTGCATATGCAGGATGGCTTTTTCCTGCTGGGCGACGACAAGAAACTCGACGTGCGCGCGGGGCGCACCCTGCCCTTTACACTCGGACACGAGATCGCGGGTTCGATTGAAAGCATCGGGCCCGATGCCGACGCGAAACCGGGCGCCGAAGTTGCCGTCTATCCTTGGATCGGCTGCGGAAAATGCGCCGCATGCAAAGCCGGCGACGAGAACATCTGCGCAGCGCCACGTCATCTCGGCGTTACAGTCGACGGTGGCTTTGCCACTCACGTGCTCGTGCCGCATGCTCGCTACCTGATCGAGTACGCGCCGCTGGCACCTGGCTATGCCGGCGCCTTGATGTGCTCGGGCCTGACCGCCTATGCGGCCCTCAAACGCCTTGCCGACCGGGCATCCCGCGCACCGCCTTTGCTCGTCGGGCTTGGCGGAGTCGGTCTGATGGGGCTCGCGCTCGCGCGCGCAATGTATGGCACGGCCCCGTTCGTCGCCGACATTAACGGTAAAAAACGCGAGGCGGCGGTTGCCGCGGGCGCGACCGAGGCGTTCGATCCATCCGACCCGAACGCCCGCAAGGCCCTGCTCAAGGCAAGCGGAGGCATCTACGCCGCGTGCGATTTTGCCGGTTCCGATACCTCCTTGAATTTCGCAACAGGGGTGTTGGCCAAGGGCGGCAAGGTCGTTGTCACCGGCCTGATCGGCGGCGCCTACTCCACCGCCGTTGCCATGTTTCCGCTCAAGGCAATGACGATCGAAGGTACCACGACCGGGACGCTGTCCGAAGCGCGCGAATTGATCGATCTGGTGCGCACTAAAAATATCAAACCGCCGCCCATTACCGAACGCCCACTCGCACAAGCTTCGGCCACACTCGACGACCTGCGCGCCGGCAAGATTGTTGGCCGGGTCGTGCTGACAACCTAAAGTTTTGCCTGCAGGCCGCGCACGAAGTCGGAAAGCCCCGGTTGGCGTTCGCGTTTGAGCCGTTCCGCAGCCAGGATCGCTGTCACATCGGTGAAAGCCTGATCGAGATCGCGGTTGATAACAACGTAGTCGTACTCGGCCCAATGGCTCATCTCGTCCGCGGCTTTTGCCATGCGTCGGTGGATTGTTTCGTAGTCATCCTGCGCCCGCGCGTGTAACCGGCGCTCGAGTTCCGGTATCGACGGCGGAAGCACAAACACACTGACCAGATCGGTCCGCGCTTTTTCGCGGAGTTGCTGCGTCCCTTGCCAGTCGATGTCGAACAATACATCACGGCCCGCCGCGAGCGCGTCCATTACCGGTTTTGTGGGTGTGCCGTAGTAATTGTCGAAGACTTCGGCCCATTCGAGCAATTCATTCTTTTCGACGAGCGCATCAAAACGCCTTCGATCGATGAAACGATAGTCTCGACCGTCCTTTTCGCCAGGACGCATCTTGCGCGTTGTGACCGATACCGACAGCATCACGTTCTTGTCTTCGCTGAGCAGTTTGCGCGACAGCGTGGTCTTGCCCGCACCCGACGGTGATGACAGCACCAGCATCAGGCCGCGCCGGGCGATAGTAACTTTTTGCATTTGATACGCCATCGCAGGTCACTCCAGGTTCTGCACCTGTTCGCGGAACTGCTCGACCACGCTCTTGAGCTCAAGGCCGATATTGGTGAGCTCGAGATCGTTGGCTTTGGCAGTCAGCGTATTCGATTCGCGGTGCAATTCCTGCGCTAGAAAGTCGAGCTTGCGGCCAATTGCTCCGCCTTCCGCAAGAAGCTTCTTCGCCTGCGTCACATGCGATGCAAGACGGTCCAGCTCTTCGCGAATATCGGCCTTGGCAGCAAGCAGAATGGCTTCCTGATAGAGCCGGTCCGAATCGAAGCGCTCGGACGCCGCGAGCAGCGTCGCCACTTGCTCTGAAAGGCGCGCCTTGATCGCTTCCGGCTTGCGGCCGGGGGCCTTCTCCGCGCGCGCGGATAGCGCCGCGATTTCATCAAGCCGCGCCGACAGCAACCGGCCAAGGGTCGTACCTTCCGCTTGCCGCATGCTGACCAATGCCGCTAATGCCTGTTCGAATCCCGCCACGATCGCCGCCTCGGCCGCACGATGGTCCTCCTCTCGCTCGTCTTCCTCGGTGATTTCGATCACACCTTTGAGCGACAGGATACCGTCGAGAGTCGGCGGGGCCGCATCCACTTTTCCTGAAAGGCCTTTGAGCGTCGAGAGAACCGCGCCGAGAACAGCCTCGTTCACCTTCACGGTCGGCTGAATGCCTTTGCGCTCCACAGTAAGGCTGGCATAGACCGTGCCGCGTGACAGCTTTTCCGTGCCGCGTGCGCGCGAGGGCACTTCGACCGCGTCCCATCCCGCCGGCAAACGGAAGCGCAGGTCCAGGCCCTTGGCGTTGACGGATTTGATTTCCCAGGCCCACGCATAGGCGCTGGCAGCGCCGTGGGTTCGAGCAAATCCGGTCATGCTCGACAGAGCCATGCGTTGCCGTCTCACGTTGATGCCTGTTCGAAAGCGCGGCGACCTTAGCTGCGGGAACTCAGGGTCACAAGGGCGCGCAAGTCACTGCTTGCCGCCATTCTGGCTTCCGTTGGAATGCTCGATCCCGCGTAGCCGCGTAACGTTTTTCTGGTGCTCGGCATAGCTGTCCGAGAACAGGTGACCGCCACTGCCATCGGCCACAAAATAGAGTTCTTTCGTGCGCGCAGGATTGGCGGCGGCCTCAAGCGAGGCGCGGCCAGGATTGGCAATCGGCCCCGGCGGGAGACCGTCGATGACGTAGGTGTTGTAAGGCGTTGGTTGTTCGATTTCGCTCTTGAGAATCCGGCGCCCCAGCGGCCCCTTCCCGCCAGTCAATCCGTAGATAATTGTCGGATCTGACTGCAGCCGCATTTTTGTCTTGAGCCGGTTGACGAAAACCGCGGCCACCCGCGTGCGCTCGTCGGGCCGTCCGGTTTCCTTTTCCACGATTGAGGCAAGCGTCACCAGCTGCTCCGGCGTCTTGACCGGCAAATCCTGCACCCGATGTTCCCAAACATCCTGCAACACGCGTCGGTGTGCCTGCTGCATACGTTGGATAATTTGCTCGCGCGTCATTCCGCGCGTGAACCGGTAGGTTTCCGGCAGCAGCGTCCCCTCACGCGGAATCTCCTTGATCTGCCCGGTGAGCGCGGTGTTCTCCAAGAGTCGAGCCACAATTTGCTCCGAGGTCAGACCCTCGGGAACAGTGAAGGCGTGTTGCACCACTTTGCCTTCGATGATGGTATCGACGACATCGGAAATGCTCGCCTGTTTGCTGAATTGATATTCACCGTATTTGAGCTCTCCGCGCGCCTTGAGCACTATGACGGCGCCCATGAATATGTAAGGCTGGTCGATCACACCTTCACGCTGCAAAACGTCAGCAATGTCCCGGATGCCGAGTCCGCGCGGAATATTGACGACCTTTTCCTCCGAGAGTGGGCCCGGCGCGTCGAACCGTTGCTTGCCGAAGAACAACCCGACGCCCACCGCGACCGAAATGACGATCAGAATGGTGAAGATCGCATTCCCGACGACCACGATCGGATGACGCGCACGATGGGAGCGGCGACCCGGTAAAGGTACCCGTTCGGGCTCGAGCGCCGCACGTGGGCTGCGTGGCACAGGCGGCTTGGCAGCCGGCAACCCGTTCTTGTCACTACCCGGCGGCAGATTGGAATTCACTTAATCCGCTCCACCTCTCACCACGACATCGCTTTGCCCAAGCCGCGAGGAAAAAATCAAGTGCTCCCGCACGTTAGAAAAAATTATGGCGAAATCTAGGGGATCCGTTGGCGCCATTTCCTAGTTCGCGTATCGGCGGAAAATGAGCGAAGCATTTGTTCCGCCAAAGCCAAACGAATTCGAGAGAGCCGTGTCGACGTCCCGTTTGCGCGCCTGATGAGGAATCAGATCTATCGGCGTCTCGACGGAAGGATTGTCGAGGTTGATGGTGGGCGGGACAACTCGGTCCCGAATAGCGAGAATAGAGAAAATCGCTTCGACCGCGCCGGCTGCACCAAGCAGGTGCCCGATACAGGATTTGGTCGATGACATTGACGTACGGCCCGCTGCATTGCCGACGAGTTTCTGCACCGCACCGAGTTCGATTTCATCGCCGAGCGGCGTCGACGTTCCGTGCGCATTAATATAATCAATGTCGCCAGCCGATATGCCGGCGCGCCGGATCGCGGCATTCATGCAACGTAGCGCACCGTCGCCGTCCGGTGCCGGCGCGGTAATGTGATAGGCGTCGCCCGATAGTCCGTACCCGATCAGCTCGGCGTATATTTTGGCGCCGCGGGCCTTTGCATGCTCGATCGATTCCAGCACCACGACACCCGCGCCCTCGCCCATGACGAAACCATCGCGATCCTTGTCATAGGGGCGCGATGCGCGCGTCGGGTCGTCGTTGAATTTGATCGAAAGCGCACGCAAGGCCGAGAAACCGGCAAGCGAAATGCGATTGACCGGCGATTCCGTGCCGCCGGCCACCATGACCTCCGCGTCTCCGAGCGCTATCAATCGGGCAGCATCACCAATGGCGTGGGCGCCGGTCGAACAGGCCGTCACTACCGCGTGGTTGGGTCCTTTGAGGCCGAATGCAATCGACACGATGCCGGAGGCAAGATTGATGATGCGGCCAGGAATAAAGAACGGCGAAACGCGGCGCGGACCTCTCTCCTGAAGAGCGATGGCGGTCTCGGCGATTCCTTCAATGCCGCCGATACCCGACCCGATCAGGACCCCGGTCGTAGTCTGCTCATCATAGCTCTTCGGGTGCCAACCTGCATCGTCAAGCGCCTGCCGTGCCGCGCACATCGCAAAGACGATGAACTCATCAACCTTGCGCTGCTCCTTCGGCTCCATCCATTGGTCGGGGTTGTAGGTCGCTCCGCTGCCATCGCCGCGCGGAATCACGCAGGCAATCTTGCAGGCGATATCGGACACATCAAAACGTTCGATCTTCTTGGCGCCGCTTTCGCCTTTGAGCAGCCGCGCCCAGGTTGCTTCTACGCCGCAGCCAAGCGGCGTAAGCATTCCCATTCCTGTGATGACGACACGTCTCATGGCCGGCTCCGGGCGAAACTATTGCCGCTGCTGCGCTGTGCACAGCCCATAAGCCATTGACGAGCGAAGCAATTCAGCAGCGTGGCGCGCGCTCAGCTTTTTGCGTTCTTTTCGAGAAATTTAACCGCGTCGCCAACGGTCAGAATGGTTTCGGCGGCATCATCAGGGATCTCACAGCCGAATTCTTCTTCGAAGGCCATAACGAGCTCGACCGTGTCGAGGCTGTCGGCGCCAAGATCGTCGATAAAACTGGCTTGGTCGGTCACCTTGTCAGGTTCTACGCCCAGATGCTCCACGACGATCTTTTTAACCCGCTCGCCAATGTCCCTCATCGTTCCAACCTCGTGCTTTATAAATTGGGTTGCGAGCTGGGCTCAGATCGCAACCATCGCGGTACGGCCTCGTCGTGGTTGACGGTGATGAGACGATCCCCAATGGCGGAACATTGCTCCGCTATTAGCCGCCCCAGTCGGGCCGAAATTCGGTTACCATACTTCAAATGCGTTGACTAGCGCGTGACGGCGAAGCGAGCAACCCCTCAAAAGCAAGCATTTCCACCTCTCACCGCATTAAACCTTCCCGAGCACCGATACCCGATTTTTCGGGACCGCGCGCTATATCATGGCCATCCCGCCATTGACATGGATGGTCTGCCCGTTGACGTAAGCGGCTTCGTTCGAGGCCAAGAACACGGCAGCAGCCGCTACGTCTTCCGCACTTCCGAGTTTCGCGGCCGGGATCCGGGCAAGAATTGCCTCGCGCTGCTTCTCGTTGAGCTTATCGGTCATGGCCGACGCGATAAGGCCCGGAGCGATACAGTTGGCCGTAATGTTTCGCTTAGCATACTCGGCTCCAACCGACTTCATCATTCCGACCATGCCGGCCTTCGAAGCGGTGTAGTTGCCTTGCCCCGGATTGCCGGTAAAGCCGACCACCGACGAGATGCCTATCACGCGGCCCCAGCGCCGGCGCATCATGCGTGCCACTGCAGCTCGGGTCAGCCTGAACGTGGCGGTCAGATTGACGGTGATCACCGTGTCCCAATCCTCGTCCCGCAGCTGGACGAACAGGTTGTCGCGGTTGACGCCGGCATTTGCGACAAGGATATCGAGTTTTTCCATTTTTTCTTCGGCGCTCGGCACAAGTGCTTCGACCGCATCCTTGTCCGCAAGATCGCACGGCAGCACGAATACCCGGCTGCCGAGCGCGCTTGCGAGGCCATCGAGCGCATCCTTGCGCGTGCCGGAGATCGCGACGGTCGCCCCCTGCGCATGCAGGGCACGCGCGATCGCGCCGCCGATCGCACCGCTTGCGCCGGTCACCAGTGCAGTTTTGCCGCTCAGATCAAACATCATGGGTTCCTCCCCGCCTTGAAGGCGGCGACATCATCGGGACTGCCGATCGCGCTCGTGCTTGCGCCATCCGCAATCCGCTTGATCAGCCCGCTCAGCACCTTTCCAGCACCGACCTCGTAAAAATTCGAAACACCGGCATCCGCCATGAATGCGACTGACTCGCGCCAGCGAACCGTACCCGTTACTTGCGCAATAAGCGCACGCACAATGTCACCGGGCTCGCGGATCGGTTTCGCCAGCACGTTGGCGACTACGGGAACGCTCGGCGGCTTGATCGCCGTCTTGGCCAGCGCCTCAGCCATCACGTCGGCTGCCGGCTGCATCAATGCACAATGGAAGGGCGCAGACACGGGCAGCAGCATTGCACGTTTGGCACCCTTCATTTTTGCAATCTCGACCGCGCGCTCGACCGCAGCCTTGTTTCCCGAAACGACGACCTGCCCCCCACCGTTATCGTTGGCCGCCTGGCATACTTCGCCCTGCGCGGCTTCAGCCGCAACAGCAGAGGCCGCATCGAATGCGAGCCCGATGAGAGCCGCCATCGCACCGACACCGACGGGGACTGCCTTTTGCATGGCTTGGCCGCGCGTGCGCAAGAGGCGCGCCGCATCCGCCACCGTGAGGGCGCCGGCCGCAGCCAGTGCGGAATATTCGCCAAGCGAATGTCCGGCAACGAATTGCGCGTCGCGCGCAAGGTTAAGGCCTGCTTCCGCCTCCAGCACGCGCATGGCGGCGAGCGATACGGCCATGAGCGCGGGCTGCGCATTTTCCGTCAACGTGAGCGTATCCGCAGGTCCCTCAAAGATGACGCTGCTGAGCTTACTGCCAAGCGCTGTGTCCACCTCTTCGAAGATCTGCCGCGCCGGCGTGAAATTTTCGGCGAGGGCCTTGCCCATCCCCACGTTCTGACTGCCTTGCCCCGGAAAAACGAAAGCGAGCGCCATGCCTTGCCCGTTGGTTAATTGTCCTGCGCGAAAATCGGGCCGAAAGACACCGCGATAGCCCCTATGTCAAGGCAACGAGGCCGGTAACCCGGTGACAATACTCCGCGCGCTAAGCTTTACCGGCTATCCGGCAGAGTTCAACCCATGAGCGACCTGACCACCGAGGAGGAGCTTGCGCGAGCGCGCAGCGATCCTGCATTTCGCCAGCAACTATTGGCGCGAAACCTCGACCAGCTGCTCGATACCAGAACGAGGACACGGCGTATGACTTGTCGCCGGTAACGGTTATCTGATCACGAGATTGACCGGCTCCATCCCCTAGCCGGTCGATGAAGTCTGCGGGTGGTTGAGAGGAGATGGCCTGACAGTCGAACGGCGTTTCGCAAACCTATGGCGTAAAATGGCACTTCGATGTGCCCATTCCTCATCGCTCAAATCGAATCGCATGATCCACCTCCGCCCGCGGTGAATCACGATCCGCCTTGCTATTCAGTAAACTATGTGAGTACAGACCCTAATTGTGCAGTCCCGAGATGAGCTGGATTGGTTCGTGTTTGAATCGATCTGGTTCGTTCGTCCAGGCTTTGTAGATGGATTCGAAGGGCGTGAGTCCCTTCAAGGTTTTGAGGCGCTTGGCGAAGTTGTAGGCGTCGAGGAACGCTGCGAGGTGTTGGCGTAGCTGGTCTTGGCTGTCGTAATGATAGCGCCGGACAGTCGCCTCCTTGAGGGTGCGGTTCATCCGCTCGACCTGTCCGTTCGTCCACGGGTGGTTTGGCTTTGTGAGCCGATGCTCGATCTCGTGCGATCGGCAGAGCAGATCGAATATATGGGTTCGCCACCTGGCTGTCGGACCTGAGTGGTTTTTCGGCAGATCGCAGAACTGAATGCCGTTATCAGTGAGCACGGTGTGAATCTTATAGGGGACGACCGCGATCAGATCCTTCAGGAATGCGGTTGCCGTATTTCGATTTGCCTTCGCATGGAGTTGAGCGAAAGCAAACTTTGAAGTGCGGTCGATGGCAACGAACAGATGGAACTTTCCCTCTTCTGTGCGCACTTCAGCGAT
>DATGDN010000370.1:0-7799 GCA_035310865.1 Pseudolabrys sp.
AAGCTCAAGCCGGGCGAGACCATTCTGGTCCATGCAGGCGGCTCCGGCATCGGCTCAGTGGCCATCAAGATGGCAAAAGCGCTCGGATGCACCGTAATCACCACCGTGGGCGACGACGCCAAGGCAGAGAAAGCGAAGGCCATCGGCGCCGATCACGTGATCAACTACAAGACCGAGCGCTTTGAAGGCGTGACCCGCAAGCTCACCGCCAAAAAAGGCGTCGACGTCGTTTTTGAGCATGTCGGCGGTGAAGGATTTAACGGCTCCCTGCTCTGCCTCAAGCGCGGCGGACGGCTTGTGACCTGCGGCTCGACCGCCGGCCCGACGGTGACGATCAACCTGATGCAGCTGTTTCAGCAGCAGTATAAGATCCTTGGTTCTTTCGGCGCTTCAATGCGCAATATTCGCGACAGCTTGTCGAAAATCGCTGTCGGCATGGCTCCCATCATCGACACCGAGGTTCAACTCACCGAATTCGAACGCGGTCTGGCGCGGATCGAAAGCCGTCAGGTGTTCGGCAAAGTCATTGTGACGTTTTGAGGCGTCAGCGATGAGGCGGATAGTCCGGCGGTTAAACCGCGCCACCAAACGCGCCGCAAATTCCGTTGTCGGCGCCGTCGCGGTTGGCTTGCTGAAGTTATTGCGCCTGACGAATCCCGACACGATGGCGAATGTCGCCGGCTGGTTCATGAGGACTATTGGACCTTTGCTGCCGGAAAACCGCATCGGGCGTGCCAACCTGACGGCCGCCTTTCCCGAAAAGTCGCCGGCTGAAATCAACGCGATCCTGCGCGGGGTCTGGGACAATGTCGGCCGGATGGCCGCGGAATTCGCTCACCTCGATCGCCTGTCGGACTTTGACCCCTGGCATCCAGAGCGCCCAGCGCGCATCGAAGCGCCGCAGGCGGATATTGACCGCTTTTTCAAGATTCTGGAGGAGCGGAAGCCGGCAATTATATTCGCTGCCCATTTTGGCAATTGGGAACTGCCGGCAGTCTGTGCGGCCGCGTGCAAGATTGAAAGCGCCGTTCTCTATCGCCGGCCGAATATTCCGGCGATCGACAAATGGCTGCACAATACGCGCGCTGCAGCAATGGGGACGCTCATCCCGACCAGCCTTGATGCTCCAGTGAAACTCGCCGACGCGCTGGCACACGGCATCCATGTGGGCATGCTTGTAGATCAGTACTACAGCCGTGGCGCCGACGTGACATTCTTCGGTCAGCGGACCAAGGCAAATCCCCTGCTCGCACGGCTTGCTCGTCATTTCGACTGCCCGATTCACGGCGTGCATGTCGTTCGCCTGCCGGATCACCGTTTTCGCGTCGAATTGACCGAACAAATCCAGCCAGTGCGCGACGCCGAAGGCAAAGTAGACATTGCCGGCACCACCCAGGTCGTTACTTCGGTGATCGAAGGGTGGATTCGCGAAAACCCCGATCATTGGCTGTGGCTGCACCGGCGCTGGCGACCCGAGGATTACAAGTCCGTCAACGCCCGGTCTTGATTTTTGTCCACAGCCGATTGACGACCCGCTGCGATTTCTGGTCGCGCGCGTTCACTATATACAGCCGGCTCATCGTTGCTGCATCGGGATAAACGCTTCTGTCGTCGAGCACTGCCTTCTCGATGTATTTCTGGCTTGCAAGATTGCCATTCGCATAGGCAACCAGATTGCTGTTCATCGCCGCTACTTCGGGCCGGAGCAGGTAGTCGATAAAGGCATGGGCTTCGATAACGTGCGCGGCGTCTTTTGGTATCGAGAGATTGTCGAAAAACATCTGCGCGCCTTCCTTCGGAATGGAATAGCCAATCTCCACGCCGTTTTTCGCCTCAAGCGCGCGCTTTTGCGCCTGTTTGATGTCGCCGGACCAGCCGACCACCAGACAGATTTCTCCACTCGCAAGTGCATTCAGATATTCGGAAGAATGAAATTTCCGCACCGACGGCCGGATTTTCGTAAGCAGTTCGGCCGCTTTCTCCAGATCCTTTGGATCGTTCGAGTTTGGATTCAATCCAAGAAAATGCAGCGCCGCCGGAATGATGTCATCGGCTGAGTCCAGCATGTGGACACCGCAGTCGCGAAATTTCGCGATGTTCTCCGGCTTGAAGACGATGTCCCAGCTCTCGATCTTTCCACCTTGGCCAAGCCGCTCGCTCATCGCCTTCACGTTGAAGCCGATGCCAGTCGTACCCCACATGTAGTTGACGGCGTATTGATTGCCCGGATCGTAAACCGCGAGCCGCCGGGCCACTTCTGGCCAGACATTGCCCAGGTTTTTCAATTTGCTCTTGTCGATTTTCTGGAAAACATCCGCCTTGATCTGCCGCTCGAGGAAATAGGCAGTCGGCACGACGACGTCATAACCGGACTTGCCCGCGAGAAGCTTGGTTTCGAGCGTCTCGTTAGCATCAAAGGTGTCATACTGGACTTTGATGCCGGTTTCCTTGGTGAAATCTTCGAGAACCCTGGGGTCGATGTAGTCCGACCAATTGTAGACATTCACCACGCGAGCTTTTTGCGCAGGAGCCAGACTCATCCCCGCGGCGGCTACAAAGCCGAATACCAAAGTTGCAATCGCGAAGGGGCGGTGCCGGGCAAACATTTAATTGTCGTCGTTCAGGTCTTTGTGGGCAGGCCCGCTGCCTTCCATGCAATAATGCCGCCGGCGAGATGAGCGGTGTAAGGATAGCCGGCGTCCTGGGCAGCTACCGAGGCCGTTATCGAGCGCCGCCCGGAACGGCAGGCAAATACAACCTGTTTGCCTTGCGGGTCGGGAATCGCGGCGGGATCGAAGCATGAAAGCGGCACGATCACCGCGTCCGGATAGCTTTCGACTGACGTTTCATTGGGCTCACGGACGTCGACCAGCAAGATGCGGCCGTCGCGCAGCCCTGCGGCCACCTGATCTGGCGTGAGATTTGTAACCTCGTCGGCCCGGGGCATTTCGTCAGCCATGCCGAAACTCCATCACCAACAATTGCGGAGTTTTAGCCGGAATACCGGCGTGCCGACCAGTCCTTGTTTAACGGTCGATCTAGATTGTAACCTGTGTGCCGACTTCCACCACGCGCCCGGTCGGAATTTGGAAGTAGTCGGTAGCATCGTTTCGGTGTTTCCATGAAACCGAACCGCAGTATCACCCGAGAAAATGTCTTGCCAACTGGCTCGATACGCACCCGTTCGGCGGCATCCACACGTGGCGTATCCGCCGTCTCGATGGTCAAGATGACGTTCTTTTCGTGCAGAACCTTGTAATGCTTGAGGCTGTGCAGCAAAGCCGTTGGAGCGCTAACCGGATCGCTGGTGAGAAATACTGCGGTCCCCGGCACACGTGCCGGCGGCTTCTTTTCCAGGCCCTTCACGAGCGATTCGAGTGGCGTCTCCAGCCTGCGCGTTTTCTCGAAGAGGAGCCGGCTACCACGTCGCCATGTATACATCACCGTCATCACGAGGGCACCAAGGGCAAGCGGCATCCATCCGCCTTCCACGATCTTGAGCAGGTTTGCCGAGAGGAATATGAAGTCAATGAACAGGAATGGCAGCATCAGTGCCAGGGCGCCAATCAACGGCCAGCGCCATACGCGCCAGATGACTATAATCGCCATCATTGCCGTTACCACCATCGTGCCGGTCACAGCGATCCCGTAAGCGGAGGCGAGTGCACTCGACGAGCGGAACAGCGCCACCAAGAGCAACACGCCAACAAGAAGGAACGTGTTGACTCGCGGCATATAGATTTGACCGAACAGAGCTTCGGAAGTGTGACGAATTTCCAGACGTGGCAGGAGACCAAGTTGGATGGCCTGCCTCGTCAACGAATAGGCCCCTGTGATGACGGCCTGACTTGCAATGACCGTTGCCATTGTGGCGAGCAGGACCATTGGCAGCAATGCCCAATCGGGAAAGAGCAGAAAGAACGGATTTTCCACCGACTTCGGATTCGCGAGGACCAATGCGCCTTGTCCAAGATAGTTGATGGTGAGCGCGGGCAATATGACGACCAGCCACGCCAAGCGGATGGGACTCTGTCCAAAATGACCAAGGTCGGCATACAGGGCTTCGGCGCCGGTCACTACAAGAAAGACGGCGCCGAGCGTGTAAAATCCAATGATGCCATGATAAAGTAGGAAGGATGCCCCGTACCACGGATTGAATGCCAGTAGCACTGTCGGATTTTGGGCGACGTGCCAAACACCGGCGACCGCAATCGCGGCAAACCACACAAGCGTGATCGGACCAAAAAAGGCCGCAACTTTTGCCGTTCCACGTGACTGCACGGCAAAAAGCAATACGAGGATCAGAACTGTCAGCGGCACGATGTAAGCGTCGAATGCGGGCGTCGCGATTTTGAGTCCTTCGATCGCAGAAAGCACCGACAGCGCGGGTGTAATAATTGCATCGCCATAAAACAGTGCGCCGCTGATGATGCCAAGAAAAATGACAACGCCCCCGCGCCGTAGCAAAGCACGCGAGGCAAGCGCCATAAGGGCCAGCGTGCCGCCCTCCCCTTTGTTGTCGGCACGCAGCAAAATCAAAACATACTTTGCCGTAACGACGAGAAGCAGCGCCCAAATGATGAGCGAGAGAATTCCGAGTATTGCCGGCTCGCTTGCGGCAACTCCGGTCGGAGTCGCCGCGAGGACCGCTTCGCGCAATGCATAAAGTGGATCGATTCAGCGGTCGCCGCGGCAATGCTCTGAGACATAAAGGCCTTTCATGTTGCTGCAACAGTTCCGTGGGCAGCGGCTTATAACGCCGCCGATTGCCCCGCAGCAGCATTAATTGCGCAACCCAGCCCGGCTAGCTTTGCAGGAAGTAAAGCTCGCTCTGAAGCGTTTAATTAAACAATATCAATAACTTAGATAACTAACCTGTGAATTAGACTGTAACCTGGGTACCCACCTCGACCACGCGTCCGGTGGGAATCTGGAAGAAGTCAGTCGCGTCGCTCGCCGATCGTGCCAACGCAATGAACAAGTGATCCTGCCAGGACGGCATTCCTGACTTGGCCGACGGCCTGAGGGTACGGCGCGAGAGAAAAAATGACGTCGACATGATATCGAATTGCCAGCCGTGCTTGCGCGCGATCGCCAGCGCCTTCGGCACATTGGGCTGCTCCATATAGCCAAACTTCAGCGACACCCGCGAAAAGTGCTGTGACAGCGGAGTAATCCGTACGCGCTCCTCTTCGGCAACGCGCGGCGTGTCCGCGGTGATGATTGTGAGAACCACGTTGTGCTCATGCAGCACCTTGTTGTGTTTCAGGTTGTGCAACAAGGCGGTCGGCGAAAATTCCGGATCACTGGTGAGAAACACGGCAGTCCCGGGCACGAAATGCGGGGGCTTCTTCTCAAGACTGCGGAGCAACGTGTCGAGCGGCACTTCGGTGCGCCGTGTTTTGGTGATCAGGATTCCCGTCCCGCGCCGCCACGTCACGATCAGGAGGACCATCGTGGCGCCGAACAGCAGCGGTGCCCACGCGCCCTCGAACAATTTGAGAAGATTCGCAGAGAAGAAAACCACATCCACGACCACAAACGGCGCGATCAACAGCAAGGTTTTCCAGAGTGGCCACTGCCATCCCCTCCAAATCACGATGAAGGCAAGGAGCCCATCCACGACCATTGTGGTTGCAACGGCGATACCGTAGGCGGAAGCGAGCGCGCTCGATGTGCGGAAAAGCCCGACCAGCAGCAGCACGCCGACCATGAGCGACACGGTGACGCGCGGGATATAGATCTGACCGACATGCGACGCCGAGGTGTGCAAAATCGCCAGCCGGGGCAACAGGCCGAGCTGAATCGCCTGATGCACCAACGAATAGGCGCCCGTGATCACGGCCTGACTCGCGATGACCGTGGCCGCAGTCGCCAGAACGATCATCGGCAGCAGAAGGGCTTCCGGTACTAACCGGTAGAACGGGTTCTCGATTGCGCCGGGTTCGGCCAAGACCTTCGCACCTTGGCCGAAATAATTGATCAGAAGCGCAGGCAATACGAGGCAGAGCCAGGCAGTCTGGATCGGCTTACGACCGAAATGGCCCAGGTCGGCATAAAGCGCCTCGCCGCCGGTCACCACGAGAAATACGGCACCGAGCGTGACGAGCCCAATCGTGCCGTGATGGATGAGAAAGTTGACGCCATAGAACGGGTTAATCGCAAAGAGAACGGTCGGGTCGTCGCGTATATGCAGCGCACCGGCTATCGCGATCGATACGAACCAGAGGACCATGATGGGACCGAACATCGCCGCTACCCTTGCGGTGCCGCGACTTTGGGCCGCAAACAAGGCGATCAGAATGATGACCGTCAGCGGCACGACAAAGTCGCTGAACGCCGGACTTGCAAGCTTGAGCCCTTCTACAGCCGACAACACCGAAATCGCCGGCGTGATTACGGAATCGCCGAGAAACATCGAGGCGCCGATAACGCCGACAATGAAAACAAACGCGGTCCGCCGACCGAGCGCGCGTGTAGCCAGCGCCGTCAACGACAGAGTGCCGCCTTCGCCGTTGTTGTCGGCTCGCAGCAGGATCAGCACGTATTTCAGCGTTACGGTGACGATCAGCGCCCAGACAATGAGCGAAAGCACCCCCAGCACGATGTCACGGGTGACGATGTGGTCAGCGCTCGCAGCCATTGCGGCTTCGCGGAAGGCATAGAGGGGGCTGGTCCCGATGTCGCCGTAGACGACGCCCACGCTGCCGAGTGCGAGCGCAATGAGTCCCGGAGGCGCGTCCTGTCCAGCGCGCGCGGCGGCCGTCGTCTCATTCCCGGCACTACTCATTGAATGAACTTTTGGCCTGCCGCTGAACTTGAAGGCGGGCCTTATATCATTGCACCAGCGTTAAGAATACAGGACTTACCCCCAAGCCAAGGCAAGGCTCCTCAATGGCAGACGCCTCGGCAACACCCGTTTCAGGGGGTCAAATTCTCGGGCAGAGGGGGCCCTTCTTTCATCAGCGTAATAGTGACGCGGCGGTTCGGCGACATGGAGGGGTCATCGGGGAACAAGGGATCGGTGTCGGACTTGCCCGCGACCATGAAAATGTTTCCAGACGGCACGCCTTCAGTCTCCAGAATTTGACGTACGGCATTCGCGCGATCCGCCGACAACTCCCATGGGCCATAGCCGGGTTTTGGCGGTATCTTGCTCGAGGCCGTATGGCCGACAATGGAGAGCCGGTACGGCATTGCCTTCAGCTGAGGCGCAATTTTCTGGATGATCTTGCGAGTGCGTTCGAATGGCTCTTTGCCTCCGTCAGGAAACATCGAGCGTCCGTCCTGATCGACAATCTCCGATACTAAGCCCCTGCTTCGTTTCCTCGAGCATGATGTGCTTTGAAGCTTCCGTGATCTCAGGCATTTCCTGCAAGGCTTGCCGCAGCGAGGCGGATGCAAGCGATAACTTGCGGTCTTCCTTGAAGCGGGCGCCATAGGTGCGCTGGCGATCATTTTCCTGGGGTGATGGCGTGGCAGAGGCTTCGGACGGGTCAATATGGGCGGCGTTTTTCAGCCTGGGGCGCGTTGGAAGACCGAGTACCTCAATGATGCCGGAGTACCGCACACGGTCCTGAACGCCGAAGGCGTCCCGCATCGAACGGGCAACGAACCTGAAGCTTGGCCTGATCTTGAGTTGAAAAGGCAACGAGCATCACAAAGAAACTAACCAACAGGCCCATAAGATCGGCGAAGGTGACGAACCACCCGTGACCGCCGCCGTGACCTGCTTCCCTGCGTCCCGCCATCGGTGCCTACAAACGCGCCGCGCTAAGCGGGTACGGCCTCCGCTTCTT
>DATGDN010000371.1:0-3013 GCA_035310865.1 Pseudolabrys sp.
CCGAACCGAAGCAGGATGGCACCGCTCGCGCCACCGACGCGCCCAGGACGACGACCGCGTCGACGGTTGATAATGGCGTGGCCGACCGGCTGCGTAATCTGATCACCGGCACCGCGCTCGACCGCTTGGTCAGCCGGAAAGCCGATCGCGCTGGTATCGAAGCTTTCTACAGTGCCCATAACTATGTGCCGCTGTGGGTGACTAATAATGTCGCCAACCAGCGCGCCAAATCGGCCATGGCCTATCTGGCGCGAGCTGACACGGTCGGCCTCGAGCCGAGCGACTATCCCGTCCCGGATTTCAAGTCGGCGTCTACGGCCGATGCGCTGGCGGAGGCCGAGCTGAAACTTACGGCTTCCGCGCTCGCCTTTGCCCGTCACGCGCAGATTGGCCGCATCCATTTCAGCCGAGTAGGTACCGACATCCAGTATGAACTGATCGCGCCGGAGCCGGCCGATGTGCTGGCCAAGTTTGCCAATGGCAGTGATACCGGCAAGGTGCTTGACAACTTTAATCCACCTCAGCCGGACTTCAGGGCGCTCAGGGCCAAGCTCGCTGAGCTACGCAAGGAGGCCTCCGTAAGCCAGGTTGAGAACAGGCTCGAGCCGCCGCGGGTACATATACCTGAAGGCAAGATCCTACGCCCCGGCATGAAAGACGGTCGCGTGGTAGCCTTGCGCAAACGCCTCAACATTGCCGGCGACAAAGACAATGAACTTTATGACGACGCGATACGCGACGCGGTGAAAGCGTTCCAGATCGAAGCCGACATCGTCGTCGACGGCAATCTTGGCCCAAACACCGCGCGCGCTCTCAATGGCGAGCATAATGAAGCGCGCCGCCCGTCCGTCGACCCAATCGACGCCATCATCGTCAACATGGAGCGCTGGCGGTGGCTGCCGCGTGACCTCGGCAATCCGCACGTGATCGTCAATGTGCCGGATTTCACGCTGACGCTCTATAACGATGGCAAGCCTTACTGGCGCACCAAGATTGTAGCCGGCAAGCCGAGCAAGGCCACGCCGATGGTGACCGCCGATATGAAGTCCATCACCGTCAATCCGACCTGGAACGTGCCAACTTCAATCATCGAGAATGAATATCTGCCGGCGCTGCAGGAGGACCCCGGGGCGCTTGATCGCATTGGTCTCAAGGTAGGCTACAATCAGGACGGGACCATCCACGTCTGGCAACCGCCGGGCGCCGGCAATGCGCTCGGCCGCATCCGCTTCAACTTCCCCAACAAGTTTCTAGTTTATCAACACGACACGCCGGACAAGTACCTGTTCGCCCGTGGCAAGCGCGCTTACAGCCACGGCTGCATGCGAGTGGAAAATCCGGCCACCTATGGCGAGAAGCTGTTGTCGCTTGTGATGCCAAACGAGCACTACACCGAGGCGCGGTTCGAGAGGATGTTTGGCGGCAATGAGATCAACATCAATTTGCCGAAGTTCATCCAGGTGCACCTAACCTATCAAACGGCCTTCGTGGACGATCTGGGCAAGCTGCAGTTACGCGAAGACGTCTACGGCCGCGATGCTAAAATGATCGCGATCCTCAAGGGCAGGGAACGCAAGGTTGCCGACATCGCGATCGAGCGTCGGTCGATTCCCTCTTCAAAACCGATATACGGCGATGGCTACAATAGCGGTCCTGGTTTCTTGGGCTTCCTATTCGGCGGACCAAGATTCCGTTCGCCGAGACCGCCCGGCGTCCTTGGGTCCGCGCGCTGGCATTAGCGGACCGGCAGCGCGGCTCTGTGATACCAGAAAGGCGGACTCTTTTACCGCGACGGGGCCTACGGTTTCTTCCCTGAGTTCATACACTTTTGAACTCAGCTGTAGGAAAGCAAAACCCGAGGCATGGCTACAGTGCAATCCGATGCCACGGTCGAATGCAGATGACGGATATTAAGATCCTCAGTACTCACGCTGTCCAGGAAGTGCTGCGCGAGCTCGGACCTGTGTTCGAGCGCGTGGGTGGGTTCAGCCTTACGATCGATTACGATCCGGCCAATGCACTGAGGCGCAGAATCGAAGACGGCACAGCATTCGACGTGGTGGTCGTCACGCGGCCGGTGATCGAAGCGCTGGTCGGAAAGGGTAAAATCCGCTCTGAGACCTGTATCGATATCGGTCGCTCCGGCCTCGGCATCGTGGTGCGTCAAGGTGTGGCTGCGCCGGACATCACTTCTGTAGATGCGTTCAAGCGCGCGCTGCTCGCCGCGCGCTCGGTGGTGCGCTCGAAGGAAGGCACCAGCGGTTTGTATTTCGAGACACTGCTCGACCGACTCGGCATCGCCGATGCCATGCGCGACAAAATAGTCCTCGGCCCGAGCGGGCGCATCGCCGAGTTGGTCGCGCGCGGCGAAGCCGAGATGGCCGTGCAACAGATCCCCGAGCTGCTGCCCGTCAAAGACGTTCACTTTGTTGGGCCGCTACCGGCGGAATTGCAGCTCTACACGGTGTTCGCGGCCGGTGTCGGCAGTGCCGCCAAAGATCATACTGCGGCCAAAGCCTTCGTCGATGCTCTCGTCCTGCCATCAGCCGCCGCGCTGTTCAATGCGAAAGGGCTTGAGCCGGTCCCGCGTTGAGCGGCTATGCTGCCCGTCCTGACGCGGGAGGGACAGCATGCGGCCGTTCGAGGGGATCCGGGTGATCGATGCCACACACGTGTTGGCGGGGCCGTTCGCGACCTATCAACTGGCCGTGCTGGGTGCCGAAGTCATTAAGGTCGAGCATCCGGACGATCCCGACCAGAGCCGCGGCAGCGGTACTGACAAGGAACTCAACCGCCGCAATATGGGCACGGCGTTCCTAACGCAGGCCTCCAACAAGCGCTCGATCACACTCGATCTCAAGCAAACGAGGGACCGCGACATCCTGAAAAAACTGGTCGCGACTGCCGACGTGTTTGTAGAAAATTATCGGCCGGGCGCGTTCGACGCGCTCGGCTTGGGCTACGAGGCGCTTTCTGCGATCAATCCGCGCCTGATCTATGCTTCGTTCTCGGC
>DATGDN010000372.1:0-8707 GCA_035310865.1 Pseudolabrys sp.
CCTGCCAACCAAACTTTTCGACGATCATTCCCCACAGGCCTTTCGGCGCCCACAGCATCACGACGATGGCGACCGCGCCCATCATGAGCAAATAGACACTGCCGAGGCCCGCGAATGTCTGCCGAAGAGCGAAGAAAATAATCGTGCCGATAATTGGGCCTTCGATTCTGCCGATGCCGCCAATGACAGTGATAAAAATGACGAATGCGGTCCAGTCATTCACGCTAAATGCAGTGTCGGGTGAGATGCGCAGCTTCTGCAAAAAGATAAAAGCTCCGATCATCGACGTTCCGAAAGCCGTGAGTACATAGACGGCAAATTTGATGCCCCAAACGTCGATTCCGCTGGTTTGCGCGGTCAACTCATTGTCGCGAATGGCGGTCAGCGCGAGGCCATGACGCGAGCGCAAGAGCACCACGATCGCTGCCAGGATGGCTACCGTCAGCGCCAACGCCAGCCAGTAGGTTTCGAATTCGCGTATTTGCCTGGTCGGCGCCATCGAGAGAACCACCGAGGCCGGGAGGCTGATGCCCGAACCGCCTCCGAGAACAGAGATTTGCGATGCGAGAAGCCGGAAGACCTCGGCCACCACCCATGTCCCAATCGCAAAATAGGCGCCGCGCAGACGAAAAATCAGCACAGCTACCGGGATTGCAAGCAGCGCACCGACTGGGCCGGCAATGAAAATTGCCAGCACAGGATTCATATCCAGCAGAATGGCAAGCGCGAACAGGACGTAGCCGCCGAGACCGACGAACGCCTGCTGGCCGACGGACACTAGGCCAGCGTAGCCGGCAAGCAGATTCCACAGGCTTGCCAGCGCGATGAACGTGAACATCTCCGCGAGCAGCCTCAACGTCTGCCGGTCGCCCCAGTAGGGTGCAAACGCCAACGCGATGGTTGCTACGGCAATGAGTGCAATGCCGACGCGGCTGGAGCGAGTCGCATGCTCGACGATCATCCCGACACCTTGGGAAACAATCCTTGCGGCCGCACGGCGAGAATGGCGAGAAACACGATGTGACCGGCGAGCAACTGCCAGCCCGGATCGATCTGCGCACCGATAGCCTGCGAAACACCCAGAATGATGCCGCCGGCAAGCGTTCCCCACATGCTGCCGAGCCCGCCTATGATCACCGCCTCAAACCCAAAGATCAGTCGGGCGGGCCCAATGGCAGGATCAAAATTGGCGCGTACCGCCAAAAATACGCCGGCGACGGCGATGACCGCCAACGACAGCGCCATTGCTATCGCGAAGACGTGACGCGTATCGAGCCCCATCAGCTGCGCGACGGCCTGATCGTCGGATGTCGCGCGGAACGCGCGCCCAAGCGCCGTGCGGTAAAACAACAGCTGCAGGCCCGCGATCACGGCTACGGCGACAACAAATTGAATCATGGGTAATGCGCCGAGCCACAGGTTTTGCGCGAGTTCGAACGTCTGGATTTCGATGGCTCCTGCCTGCAGCTTGCGGCTGTCCGCTGTGAACAGCTCAAGGAGTCCATTCTGAATGATGATGGAGAGGCCAAAGGTCACGAGCAGCGGAGGCAGCAGGTCGTCCCCGAGTGTGTAGTTGAGGAGGCCACGCTGCAACGCGTAGCCAATAACCGCCATGACCGGCACGACCAGCAGCAAGGAGGCGAGGGGATCGACGCCGAACGCCTGCGTGGCCAAAAGTGACAAGTAGGCCGCGAGCACGATCAGATCACCATGCGCGATATTGACGAGGCGCATTACGCCGAAGATGAGCGACAAGCCGGCGGCAAACATCGCGTAGAGTCCGCCGATCAGCACGCCCTGCAAAATGACATTGAGCCACTGCATCCGGTCAGACCCCGAAATATGCCGCGGAAATCTTCTCGCGGGTCAGGTCTTGCGCCTGCCCATGCAATGCGATGCGGCCCTCCTGCAGGCAAAAAACGTGGCTCGCTGCCCGCAAGGCCTGCACGATGTCCTGCTCGACAATGATCAAGGATGATCCTTCCGCGGTGATCTGGGGCAGACGTGCATAGATGTCGCGCACGACAATGGGCGCGAGGCCAAGGCTGATCTCGTCGCACAGCAGCAGTCGCGGGTTGGACATCAAAGCGCGGCCGATGGCCGCCATTTGCTGCTGGCCGCCCGAGAGCGCCGGCGCCGGCAGGTTTTTTCGCTCGGCAAGAACCGGAAAAAGTTCGTAGACGCGCGCGAGTGACCACGGTCCCGGTCGGCGAGATTGGCCCCCGATCAGCAGGTTTTCCTCGACCGTCAGCGACGGGAAAAGCCTGCGTCCCTCGGGAACCAGAGCAATTCCGCGCTTGAGCACCTCGAAGGCGGGTGTGCCTGTGATGGCGGCGTCCTCGAAGAGTATTTCGCCGCGCGCCGGACGCATCAGACCGGCAATGCATTTGAGCAGCGTGCTTTTTCCGGCGCCGTTCGCCCCGATGACCGCAACCACCTGGCCGGTGTCGACGCTTAATGACACGCCAAAGAGCGCCTGAAAGTCGCCGTAGAAGGCGTCGATCGCCCGGATTTTAAGAACGGGCGAGTCATGCATCGGCGGCAATCCCCATGTAGATTTCCGTCACCTGCGGGCTGCGGATTACGGTGTGCGGATCGCCGCCGGCGATGAATTTGCCGCCGTGCAAAACCAATAGCCGGTCGACGATGGCGAGCAGGGCATGCACGACGTGCTCGATCCAGATGATCGAGACGCCACTCGTACGTACGTCCTTGATCAGGCCGACAAGTGCCGCACATTCGTGTTCGGTCAGGCCGCCGGCGACTTCGTCGAGCAGCAGCAAGCGAGGATTGGTCGCCAATGCGCGCGCCAGTTCCAGCCGCTTGCGGTCAAGCAACGTCAGTCCGCCGGCGCGCTTGTTTGCCTTTTCGGCCAGGCCGCAGCGCGCGAGGAGTTCCGCGCAGCGGCCATAGACGGCCGCTTCGCGTTCGCCGCCGCCGAAGGCTGCGGCCACGACGACATTTTCGAACACGCTCATGCCTGAAAACGGTTGCGGGATCTGGAACGACCGCGCCAAACCCATTCGGCAGCGTCGCTCTGCCGGAAGGCGGGTGATATCATTTCCGGCGAACAGGATACGGCCGGCATCCGGCGTTACCGTGCCGCCAGCAATCCCGAACAACGTGGTTTTGCCAGCGCCATTGGGCCCGATAATGCCCAACGCTTCACCGTCATTCAGCGCCAAATTGATCTCGTCAGCAACCACGACGGCGCCGAATCGTTTCGAGATTCCCTCGAGCGCAAGAATTGGAGCCATCGCGGCGGCGTACCGTTACGAGATCGGCTGCAGTTTTCCTCCGACCGGGATATTCGGCGCCGTCTTGTTTTCGGCGATGACCAGATCGAATTTGCCGTTCTTGCGCTGCCATTGACCCGCGACCAAGGGCGTCTTTGTGACGTTCTTGACCGGCGCGCCCGTCCACTGAATCGGACCGACGATCGATTGATAGTTGGTGGCGACGACGGCTTCGAGAATGGATTTCGGATCGCTTAGGTTCTTGGCGCGTTTGAGCACATCGATGGCGACTTCAAACAGCGCATGCTGGAAGCCGATGGGCTGTGTCCATGGACGGTTCGATGCCTTGGTGTACGCGTCGGTGAGTTGCTGGCAGCTTTGCCCGGTGAGACCTGACTTGAAGGGGTGATGCGGCGTCCACCAGATCTCGCTGCTGAGGCCGTTGCCGCGCTCGCCGAGGGATTCGATCACGGATGGGAAAAGCAAGGCCTTACCAATGGTGACGATCTTCGGTCTGAAGCCCTGCTGTGCCGCCTGCGACCAGAAGGTTGCGAAATCCGGCGGGATCATGTTGCCGGTGACGATTTCCGCGCCCGCTGCCTTGAACGCAGAAATCTGCGACGTGAAATCGCTGTTCATGAGCTGGTAGCGGCCGGGATCGTGCAGCTTGTAGCCGGCTTTTGCGAGGGCCGGCGGCAAGCCCAACTTTGGGTCGCCCCAGGCATTGCCATCGGCATCGTTCGGAAAAAGGCCGCCGACGACTTTGTTGGTCGGAAGTTCATCCCACAACGCCAGGAACGAGGCGATGACGTCCTCGAGCCCCCAGAAGAAATGGTACGTCCAGGTAAAGCCCTTCTTCGGATCGCCCTTGCGGCCGAAGAAATAAGGTTGCCACGGACAATTCGTGGTGATGCACGGCACCTCGTTGACTTCGGCCTGATCGGAAACCGGGTTCGTCGTGTCCGGCGTTGCCGAGGCAACGATGAGGTTGACCTTGTCTCCGAGGATCAATTCGGATGCGACTTCGGCGGCGCGGTTTCCGCTCGACTGGCTGTCCTTGGAGATGATCTCGACCTTGTAGCTCTTGTCGCCGTTGGACAGACCCTTGCCAAGGATGCCGCGCACCTGTTCGAGGATGAAACCGTCGGCTTCACCGAAACCGGCCAGTGGCCCGGTTTTCGGGCTGACGTGCCCGATTTTTATCACCTGTGACTGTGCTTCCGCCGGCAGCGCGCGCAGGACGGCGGGAGCGGCGATGGCACCGAGGCCGGACTTGACCAGCGTGCGGCGCGAAATCGTGCGGCGGTCATTCATTGTCACCTCCCTGGTTCATTGCGCGCTTTTGGCATCCTCGTTGCGCGCGTTTTTGAGATGCTGCAGCACTTTAGAGCGTAGCGCGGATTGTTGCTCCGGGCTCCACTTGCGAAAGCCTTCGCCGGATTTGAAGCCGAGCTTACCGTCATTCACGAGTTTTTCGAGGTAAGGCGACGGGCCGGGACGGCTGTCGATGTCAGGCAATACGGTCTTGTGGATCGCCAGCGTGAGGTCGGTGCCCACCATGTCGGCATTTTCGAGCGGGCCGAGCACTGCGAGCCTGCGCCCGAATGCCGCCTTGATCACGTCGTCGACGGTTTGCGCATCGCAAATTCCATTTTCCACGAGCGCGATAGCTTCGCGCCACAGCGCATGTTGCAGGCGGTTACCGATGAAGCCGGGCACGTCCTTCTTCACATGCGCCGGTTTTTTGCCGGCGTCGGCGTGCAGTTTCATGGTGAAATCGACGGCCTGCGGCGACGTCCATTGCGTCTCGATGACTTCGACCAGCGGCACAAGAAACGGTGGATTCCACCAGTGAGTGCCGAGTGCACGCTCCCGGCGCCCGAGGCCTTCCATGATCTTCGTGATCGGGATGACTGAGGTATTACTCGCCAGAACTGTGTCCGGCCGCACGTGCTTCTCGATCTCAATGAAAAGTTTCTGCTTGAGCGGCAGATCCTCCAGGACGGCCTCGACGACGTAGTCGGCGTCGCGCACGGCTTGCGATAGATCGTAAACAGGATTTACGCGCTCGACCGCATTCTGGTTGTCACCCAGATCCTTCAAATTGGCGAGGATGCGAGACTTCGCGGTATCGAGGTTGGTGTTGACGGAGTCGGTGATCGTCACGTCATGGCCGGCAAGCGCAAACACCTGAGCGATGCCGTGGCCCATCAGGCCGGCGCCGACTACAGCAATGCGCGCCTTCGCCATTGCTATCCCGCCGTATAGCCACCGTCAGCATAGAGAATGTGGCCGGTATAGAAATCCGATGCCTTGGAGGCGAGGAACAGCAACGGCCCCGCGAGATCTTCCGGCTCACCCAATCGACCTTTCGGCACGCGAGCAAGAAATCCCTTGCGCACCGTCTGCGCACGCTCGGTGTCCTCGTACATCCAGGCGGTGAGCGGCGAACGAAAGACCGTCGGCCCCAATGCGTTCACGGTAATGCCGGTCTCGCCCCATTCGCAGCCAAGCGCCTTGGTGATGCCGTCGACTGCAGATTTCGATGCACAGTACGCGCTGTAGCCGGCAGGGTGGCCAAGGAGTCCGCGTGCCGACGAGGTAAGGATGACCTTACCGCCAGGTTTGCCTTCTTGGCCTTGCTTGAGCATTTGTTTGCCGGCCGCGCGCGCCATCAGCCACGACTGATTGACGTTGGCGTCCATGACGTCGAGAAAATCCTCGACCTTTTGGTCAACGATCTTGGAAACCTTGTTGAGGCCGGACGCCACCACGAGAATGTCGACTCTGCCGAACTTGTCGACGGCGGTCCTGATGATCTTCTCGCAATTTTCCTCGGAGCTCGGGCGCAGCGCGATGATCTCGGTCTTGCCGCCGAGCTTTTTGCATTCGGCTGCCACCTTCTTCAATTCGTCCACCTTGCTCGCGGCCAGCACCACATTCGCACCAGCGCCGGCGAACGTTTTTGCAGCCAGCGCACCGAAGGCGCCCGACGCGCCAGTAATAATGGCTGTTTTACCCTTGATGTCGAACAGCGACAGCGGGTTCTTCAGGAAACTTTCGGACATGATGTCCTCCCGGTATTTTCTTGTCATGGCCGGGCTTGTCCCGGCCATCTCGCTTAGGAAGGCCTTGCCCTCCCGATCGAGATCACCGGGTCAAGCCCGGTGATCCGTCACTTCGGTGCGGCGACCGCGACCAGAATGGTGCAAACGTCTTTGCCGCGGTTGACGATCTCTCGGTTTTCATTCGGCGCGATGAAACAGGTATCGCCCGGCCTGGCGACGACCTCCTTGCCGCCCGCGATAACCGTCAGTTCGCCCTTGAGCACGTGGTAGATCTTTTCTGGCGGGGACGCGTCAGGCCCGGCGCCGCCGCCCGGCTGGAAATGCGAAATGCCGAAAATCAGCGCCTGCGACCCGCCCATCTCCGCACCGAAGATACGCAGGGACTCATAGTTGCGGTGGTTCGGCGCCTCATAAGGCTTCGCCTCGGAGAGTTTGCGGACGATCATCAGAATTTGCTCCCCTTTTCGATGCGGAATTTCTGTTTCGGATCGAGGATGGCAACCAGCCGTACGATGCAGCCGTCGCCGCGATCCCAGTTCCACGGAAAATACGCGAAGGTGCAGCGCTTACCGGTGACCTTGTCGATGTCGCCGCCGACGTTCTCGATGCCCATGATGCCATTCTTGAACAAAATCCGGTGCACCGGCTCCCATTCAGGGAAGTCATCCTTCCAGTCGCGCCCGCCCGACCACTCGCGGTATTCTTCCGCTAAATGAGGGTGCAAGGGTCCGTTACGTTGCGGGCCTATGGCGGTTGCGAGCGGATGGTCGTTCGCCTGCGTGTCGTGGCCGACCACCTTGACCTTCTTTTTAACGAACCATTCGCCGGCCGAAGGCACAAAGCCCGGTGCGCGGCAGAAGTAATCCTCACTGTCCTCGTAGAATTTGTGCCAGCCGGTATTGATGATTACCACGTCGCGCGGCCGCACGATCTTGCCGCAGGCCTTTTCCAGGTCTTCGCCGGTGATCGGCTCCCATTTGTTCTTCGGGATCGACACCACAATGCCGGAGCCGAAGAAATGCGGCAGCGGAACCTCATCGATGAACGGCGTGCCTTGGATGACATGTGCCGGCGCATCGATATGCGTGGTGTTGTGCATCGAGGTCGTGATGCGCTGGGACAACACGCCGGATTTCGCCATGTAGTGGATGCGCTCGATCTTGACGTCTTCGAAGTACGGCCAGTTCGGAGATTGATAGCCGAAGCGGTGGGACAGGTTGTAGAACTCCAGTCCCATGCTGTTCTTGAGATTTTCCTCGAACATCACGCCGCGAATTCTTTTTGCCACGGCATTCCTCCCTTTGCTATGTGTAGTGCTTGTTCTGTTTTCGGCGCCCGAACTCAGGCAGCCGAAGAATTCATGTGAGCCTCCAAGGCATTTTTTGTGGCGATCAATCGATCGGCCATTAGTGTCTGGCGGGTTGCAAAACGCTGGCTCGGCACCGGCACCGAAATGGCAACCGCATTGCCGAGCGGGTCGTACAGTGCGACGCCAACGGCGCAGATGCCCAACGTATGTTCTTCGCGATCATAGGCGACGCCATTGCGCCGCGCTGACTTGAGGTCGGCAAGCAGGGCGTCGAAACGCGTCAGCGTTTCCGGTGTTCGCGCTTCATAAGTACGCCCAATGAGGGCCTCGATCGCTTTGTCGGTGAGCTGAGCGAGATACGCCTTGCCGTTGGCGGTGCAGTAAAGTGGAAAAGTATCACCGACGGCTGAGACCGCGCGCAGGCGCTGCGAACCGATCACCTGATCGATGAAGACGAGATGGTCTTTCTTTACGGTCGAGAGATCGACGGTTTCGTGCAGCTCTTCCGACAGCCGCTCAAGAAACGGGCGCGCCATGGCAACGAAATCGCTGCGAACAGACGCTGCAAGGCGCAGGATTGTGGGACCAAGCCGCACCCGGCCGTTGGGTGTTGCCGCGATGACCAGTTTTTCGGTTTCAAGTGCGGCAACGATGCGCTGCACGGTCGATCGCGCGAGGTTCACGCGCTGGGCAATCTGGCCCAGGCTTAACCCGGTATTTTCATCTTCCAGCGCGCGCAAAATAGTGGCTGCGCGCGCGATCACCTGCACCTGACTTTTGTCGTTGGTTACGAGACGATTCATGACGCCAACCTGACCACAGGGCTCCTGCCGGCAGTCTTTGCCGCCTTGCATCGTGGGACACGATAGCCCAAAATGCGGTACAGACAAATGGAAAAGACGGCGACGGCTTTGCATCGCTCGGGGAACGCCATGGTCAAAAAAATCGCCCTCGAAGAGCATTTTCTCGACCCCGCGACGGAGCCCTATTGGCGGCCGACCATGGTCGATGTCGCACCGGCCAAGACGGCGCAGCTCTACGCGAGCCTGACCGATTTCGGCGAACAGCGGCTGCAAATGATGGACAAGACCGGG
>DATGDN010000373.1:0-3291 GCA_035310865.1 Pseudolabrys sp.
GCATAGGCGTGCGTAAGCACGCCGTCCTTCGGACGGCTATGCGCGGGGATGAGCGGGGTTCATTTTGCTAAAGCCCGGCGCGACCATCGGCATTCTCGGCGGCGGCCAGCTGGCACGCATGCTGGCGCTTGCGGCAGCGCCGCTGGGACTGCGCTGCCATGTCTATTCGCCCGAAAAAGAGTCCTGCGCCTTCGATGTGGTGCACGCCGGCACCTACGCCCGGTATGACGACGAAGCCGCGCTCGGACGGTTTGCCGGCGTGGTCGATGTCATCACCTATGAATTCGAGAATGTGCCGGCCAAGACCGCGGCGTTCCTTGCCAAACGCAGGCCTGTATTGCCCGACCCGCAGATCCTGGAAACGACGCAGGACCGGCTCGCCGAAAAGAACTTCATCAGCGCACTGAAGATCCCGACCGCGCCCTTTGCGTCCGTGCACAGCGCGACGCAATTGGCCGAAGGAGTGGAAGCTGTCGGCCTGCCCGCCGTGCTCAAGACGCGTCAGCTCGGCTATGACGGGAAAGGCCAGGCCAAGATCACCATAGGTGGCGATCCCGTCGCGGCGTGGCGCTCGCTGCACAATGCGCCCTGCATCGTCGAAGGCTTCATCGATTTCGAGCGCGAAGTCTCCGTGGTCGCCGCCCGCAGCCGGGACGGCAAGGTCGAATGTTTCGAAGTGACGGAGAACGAGCACCGCGACCACATTCTGAAGACCTCGCGGGTGCCAGCGAAAGTCACACCGGCGCTCGCACGCGAGGCGCGTCAGATCGCGACCCGCATCGCTAAGGCCTTCGACTATGTCGGCGTCCTCGCCGTCGAAATGTTCGTGGTGAGCAAAGGCAGCCGGCGCGCAGTGCTCGTGAACGAAATCGCCCCGCGCGTGCACAATTCCGGCCACTGGACCATCGACGCCGCGACAGTCTCGCAATTCGAGCAGCACATCCGGGCGGTGGCGGGCTGGCCGCTGGCGAAGCCCGTGCGCCTCGGGCGCCGCGTCGAGATGGTGAATCTCATCGGTGCCGAGGTGAACGAGGCGGCGCGCTGGCTGACGGTGCCGGGCGCTTCCGTGCACATCTACGGCAAGGGCGAGGCGCGCGCCCGCCGCAAGATGGGACATGTCGCGCGGGTGTGGCACCGCTGACCGCTGGCGCCGGTTAACCCCTCACCCCATATAAGGAATAAGGAAACGGTCGGGTGACGGGCCTCGATTTGGCCGTTCCAATGGACTCTTAACGCCTTTTCTGCTAGAGCCGCCCGACTCAAAGCCCCCGTTTTCGGGGCTTTTGCCTTAACCCGTCCGAGCAACAACCCAGGAGCAAGCGTGCAAGTTCTCGTTCGCGACAACAACGTCGATCAGGCCCTCAAGGCGCTCAAGAAGAAGATGCAGCGCGAGGGCATTTTCCGCGAGATGAAACTTCGCGGCCATTACGAAAAACCATCCGAAAAGAAGGCGCGGGAAAAGGCGGAAGCGATCCGCCGGGCCCGCAAGCTTGCGCGCAAGAAGATGCAGCGCGAGGGTCTGCTTCCTGCCAAGCCCCGTCCGGCCCCTGGCGCCGGTCCAGGCGGCGGTCACGGCGGCGGCTTCGGTGGTGGCCACGGTGGCCATCGCGCGTCGCGCATGGGCTGATCGTCCAACCTTTCAATAGTCGCTAGATTGGTGGCGCGGGCCGTAAGTTGCCCGCGCTATATTTTTGAGAAGTCGTTCGGTTTTCCCGCAGCCCGACTTGCCTATTTCCAGCAGAATTTGGCGTCCGCTTCGTTCTGCTTGCGGTTCGCGTAATAAGCCTCACGCGTCTTGGCATCATCGAAATAGGCGCGCTCCCTGGCGGCACGATCCTTCGCGTTGATGACCGCGCGCCTGGCATTTTCTGCGCGATCCCCCGGCAAAGCCGGCGCGCGCGCCATGAACATCACCTCGTATGGATTTGCCTCCACCCATTCGATGGCCTTTGTGTGCTGGTCTTTCTGCCTGGCGAGATCGCAAAAGGCGTAACCGTTGATGACCGGCCCGGCCAAGGTCGAGAAGCTGCGGACTGCATCGTCCGCCTGCGCGAGGAGTTGCGACTTCACGTCGAGCACTTCCGACATGACTACGTAGCGCTCCTTGGCAACGTAGAACCAGAATACCGCGTCGTCTCGCAAGCCCACATCATAGAGACGGATTGCGAGCACCATCATGACCATGGGCGTCACGAGCGCGGGTTTGGCCGTGATCAGATCGCGCGCGGCAAGGACATCCTCGCGCCTGCCTGAACTGAGCAGATCGTTGTACTGCTTTCCGACGGCGATCCGCCCGGCGTGCGCGCGGATTCGTAAAATGGCTGGACATAGATGCCGACGTGCCGCACCGGCTCGGCCGCGATGGCCGGCAGCGAAAAAACCAGCAGGACCGCCGCGAGCGGTCCCTTTATCATCGTCATCATCTGTCGCCCCCCAAAAAGAATAGGCAAGCCGGTGGCGTTGCTCAATGCCGCGACGGCGGCAGTGCATTCAGGAACGCTTTCACCGCGTCGGCCGCGCCGTGGTCATCGAGATCGACGTGTGCGGCCAGTGGGAAGCGGACCATCTGCTTCGGCTCGTTGGCGAGCTGGAACAGCTTTTCCCCGAACACGATCGGCACGATGGGGTCACGTTCGCCGTGCAGGACGAGCAGCGGAACTTTTATGCGCCCGATGCGCTGATCCGACCGAAAGGCATCCTTGATGAACCAGCGGACCGGAGCGAATGGATAGGCGGCAGCTCCGATATCGGCCGCCGATGTAAATGGCGCATCGAGGATGAGGCCGCCAATCTGGCGCTCGGCTGCCAAAGCCACGGCAACGCCGGTGCCGAGCGACTCGCCCCAGAGCACGATTTGTCCTGCCGGATAACGCGCGGCAGCGAAATCGTAGGCCGCCGCTGCATCCAGCAGCAGCCCGGTCTCCGTCGGCTTTCCGGTCGACCCGCCATAGCCGCGGTATGATAGCGCCAGCAGGCCGAAGCCTTCGCCAACCAGCCATCGAAAGCGCTCGGCCCGAAGGTTGAGCGCGCCGCCATTGCCGTGAAAATAGACCACGACTGGTTTGGCCCCATGCGGGGGCACATGCCAGGCCACGAGGCTTTCGCCATCGGCACTGGTCAGGGCGACTTCTTCCGCCTGCGGGAGGCCGGCGTCGGCGGGGGCCGTTCGGGTCCGGTCCGGGAAATACATCAAGCCGCGCTGGAAGACGTACATCAGCGCCAGCACCCCGCCATAGGCGAGAATGGCCAGAATTATCAGCGATTTCAGCGTGGCCATGCGCCGTTCACTCC
>DATGDN010000374.1:0-6245 GCA_035310865.1 Pseudolabrys sp.
CTTCGCGAGCTACGGCTCGGCAAGCCGGTATTACTTATCGTACCGAAGCGAGCGAAGGCTGCCGCGCCGAAGCCCGCAGGGCGATGGCGGGCTAGCTTTCAACACCTATACGTTTCTTCGCGAGCTACCTGTCGTAGTGAAGCGAGCGAAAGCTGGCAATGAAATACGTTTACATTCTGCAGAGCAAAAACTCCGATCATTTCTATGTCGGAATAACCGACGATCTCAGGGCCAGACTGGTCAAGCACAACGCCGGAGAAGTCCTACATACTTCAAAATACCTTCCTTGGCGGCTGAAAACCTACATTGCATTCAGCAACCCACGCCAGGCATTCCATTTCGAAAAGTATTTGAAATCACCGTCAGGGCGCGCATTCTCTAAAAAGCGCCTTTAAGGCCATCCGGGGGTTCAGACGATGCAGGGCAAGGTCGCGCTTGAGGAACACTTCGCCATCGAGCCGACGCTCGGCGATTCACAGGTGTTCGGCTCCCATGTCTGGAAGGACCTGAGCCATCGGCTGCTCGACATCCAAGAGACGCGCCTGGGGCAAATGGACAGGCATGGGATCGAGATGATGATACTGTCGTTGAATGCGCCGGCGATTCAGGCGATCCATGACGTCAAGACCGCAATTGCAACCGCCAAGCAAGCCAATGATGTTCTTGCCGGCGAGGTGCGGAAACGCCCTGGCCGTTTTGCCACTTTCGCCGCACTCCCGATGCAGGATCCGGAAGCCGCTGCCGGCGAGCTCACGCGTTGTGTCAAAGATCTCGGGATGGTCGGCGCCCTGGTCAACGGCTTTTCGCAGATCGGATCGCCTGACAACGTCACCTATTACGATCTACCGCAGTACCGCGCATTCTGGCGCACGGTCGAGGCGCTCGACGTGCCGTTTTACCTGCACCCGCGTAATCCGCTCGCGAGCTGGACAAAATTCTATGAGGGTCACAACTGGCTGCTCGGTCCAAACTGGGCATTTGCCGCCGAAACCGCTGTTCACGCGCTACGGCTGATCGGCAGCGGTTTGTTCGACGATTGTCCGAAATTGAAGATGGTCCTTGGCCACATTGGCGAAGGCATTCCTGTCTATCTTTGGCGTATCGATCACCGCAACGGCTGGATGAAAGCGCCACATAAGTATCCGGCCAAACACGGCGTGGCTCACTACTTCCGCAAGCATTTCCACCTCACAACGTCCGGCAATTTCGACACGCCGGCGCTCGTCAATGCGATCACCGTGATGGGAGCGGACCGCGTGATGTTCTCGGTCGATTGGCCGTTCGAGGACGTGGGGGAGGGCGCGGAATGGTTTGACAACGCTGACATCAGCGGCACGGAACGCGCCAAGGTCGGCCGCGACAATGCCATCAAGCTCTTCAAGCTACCGCTGCGCTAAGTCATGCGGTAGCGTTCAACTGCCTTCGGATCCCAGACCATGCCGTTGCCGGGGCGCGAAGCAGCCGTGGCGTGACCATCCGTGATCACGAGCGGCTCCTCAAGCAGCACATTGGCCCAGTCGACATATTCGAGGAAATGGCAGGTAGGTGTGGCGGCGAGGAGATGAGCACTGACTTCGGGAAAGAGGTGCGATGACATCCTGACATTGTGCGATTGCGCAATGTCCGCTGCCTGGCGCCATCCTGTGACTCCGCCGATGCGATCAAGATCAGGCATGACATAGTCGGCAGCGCCCTGCTCGATCGCGACCGTCATTGCGGGCGGAAGCGAAAAATTCTCCCCAATCTGGATTGGGACATCGAGTTGCCGCGCAAGCTGCGCCGCGCCCGCGTAGTCGTCATGGCGGATCGGCTCCTCAAGCCAATAAATTTTTTCCCTGTCGAGAGCGCGCCCTCGGATAAGCGCTTCCTCAAGGGTGAGCGCCTGGTTGTAGTCGACCATCAGCGTGACAGCTTCGCCGATGCGTTTGCGGACCGCGTGCACGGCTGCAATATCGGCTTGCAGTGTCGGATAGCCCAATCGAAGCTTGACCGCGTGAAAGCCTCCGGCGAGCAGCTTTTCCGCCTCGTCTGCGAGCGCGCCCAGATCGTTCATCAACCCCAGGCCGCAACTGTTGTAAGCCGGGATCCGGCGTGGCTCCGCCCCGACGAAACTTGCGAGGGGCTTGCCTGCGGCGATGGCGAGCGCATCCCAACTTGCCACATCGAGCGCGGACATCGCCATCCGAACGATTCCGTGCACGCCAATCAACGTGAAGCGGCGCGTGAGCTTTTTCCAAAGATCGGGCGGCGCGACAACCTCGTCCTTTACGGCGCGATCGACCTCTTCGAGGAGACTGACGATCGCCGGTGCAGCCGCGGGCAGGTAACAGAAAAGGTAGCTGCGCCCGGTGACCCCCTCCTCCGTCTCCAGATCGACAAGCAGGAGGGGCGCCTTCCGGACGGCGACGGCGCTGGTGCCGAGCACGAAGTTCAGCGGAACTTCCACCGGCGTACCGCGCACGGCGCGAACCGTCAGCGGCAGAAATTTGGACTCGTTAGGCATGGAAAACCGCGTCAAACAGCAACTATACCTCGCATCAGAGCCGGATTCCTCTTGTTCTTGAACCTTTAACCCAGCCCGCCCATATTAAGAGCGACCGGAAGGCAGTTGCCCTTCGGTTGGGGTGCCTGAAAGGGGCCCCATCAAAGTCGCTTCAAGCGAGGGCTTTGAGACCAATGTCGCGAGTTCCGTCCTTGTCCAGCCCGTTCCTCCTGGGATTCGACGAGATCGAGCGTGTGCTCGATCGCGTTGCCAAGGGGGCCGACGGCTACCCGCCCTACAATATCGAGCGGCTGCCGCGCGACGGGCAAAATCCGGAGCGGTTGCGCATCACGCTCGCCGTTGCCGGGTTCACGCGCGATCAGCTCGATGTCTGCATCGAGGAAAGCCAGTTGGTGATCCGCGGGCGGCAGCAGGACGACAAGACCCGTCAATATCTCCACCGTGGCATCGCCGCTCGCCAGTTCCAGCGCACTTTTGTGCTCTGTGACGGCATGGAGGTGATGGGCGCGGACTTGAAGAACGGACTGTTGTCGATCGATCTGATCCGGCCACAACCGGAACGGATCGTGAAGACAATCTCGATCAACGAGCAGGAATGACGGTCTCGTGAAGCAGGACTCGACCGCGTCAAGCGTTGAACCAGAAAGGAGTCGAGGGCCATGACCAACAAGCAGATTGAACCGAACGCCGCAAATCCAGTTATCACGCAGGAGGCACTGGCACAGCTCGGTGACGGACGGCTTGCCTATGTCAAGACGATCCGTTCCGAGGACGTCGCCAATCTGTTTCCACAGGCGCCAAAAATTGCGCCTGGCATCAAGCTATTTGCACTGCATGCGGCCGACGGCACGCCGATCATGCTGACCGACACGCGCGAAGCGGCGGTCGCGAATGCCTGGAGCCAAGAGCTCGAGCCAGTCAGCGTGCACTAAGCATGCTGCCGTCATGCTCCGCTTGCGCGGGGCATCCGGTCAGTGGTCTGGAGGCAATCCGAAAAATTCGGAGCAGGGCAATCTAAGCTGCCGTACTTGCCGGCGGCGTTGCGAGCACTGCATAGAGCGCATCAGCATCGCTGGATTCGCGCAGGCGGCGTGCGATCTCGGGATCGCGCAGCTGCCGCGCGACTCGCGCCAGTGCCTTGAGATGATCAGCGCCTGCGGCTTCCGGCGCGAGCAACAGGAAGATGAGATCGATCGGCTGGTTGTCCAGCGCCTCGAAATCGATCGGGCGCTGCAGCCGTGCAAACAGGCCGAAAAGCCTGCCGAGCTTCGGCATCTTGCCGTGCGGAATGGCCACGCCGTTGCCCACGGCGGTCGAGCCGAGTTTCTCGCGCTGAAGCAGAATTTCCAGAATTGCCTTCTCGCTCTGTCCAGTGAGTTCCGCTGCGCGAGCGGCCAGTTCCTGGATCGCCTGCTTTTTGCTGTTAACCTTGAGCGCAGGAACGACGGCGTTCGGCGCGACGAGGTCGGTAAGCGTCATGGACATGGCCAATGATCGGGTATGACAGCGCCGAGTTGCACAGGGGATGTTGAAGGCGGCGGACCATAAGTGCCGTCCGGCCTGCCGTCAATGGGCGTTGATTCCAAATTTTTCTGCCTTTTTTTGACGATTTCAGCCGCCACGACGTGCTTGATGATCTTTGCGGCGGCGTTTGTAACGTCGGAGCCGCTTTTCAATGCGGATCGCCGCCTGCTCCGCGCTGTCATAAGCATTCGGCGCCATGCCCTCAGCTTCCAGCAAGGCGCCCGAATCAAGACGCAGAATGCACTCGGTACGGAACCCAAATCCGTCCTTGCCCACCGTTGCATGCCCGGAGTACCCGCCGCGAAAATATTTTGAGGTTGCCTCCTCTACCCGGTCAGTGATTTTCCGCTGCAACGCCGCACCGATACTAATGTTCCGACCCGAAACGCGTAAAGGCATTGAATTGCCTCCATGGGCGCGTGACCCCGCACTTTGCATCGTGCGGCAGGAAGGATTTCATCTCAGAAGTGTTCTGCGCGTCAATGCCTTCGGACGCGCGCTATTCAGGCGCCAGCGGCCTGTTTTTCGCGGCGGCGCTGCACGGAGGATGGAATGCGCATGGCTTCGCGGTACTTTGCAACTGTGCGACGCGCGATGTCGATTCCGGCATCGCGCAATTTTTCCACGATCGTGTCGTCCGACAGTACGTGTTCGGCATTTTCACCGTCGATCAATTGACGAATCCGATGTCGCACGGCTTCGGCCGAATGTGCTTCGCCGCCGTCAGCAGCTGCAATCGCCGAGGTAAAGAAGTATTTCAACTCAAAAATCCCGCGGCTGGTCGCCATGTATTTATTTGCGGTGACTCGCGAAACGGTCGACTCGTGCATGCCAATGGCGTCGGCGACAGCCTTGAGATTGAGCGGACGCAAATATTGTACGCCCTTTACGAAGAACCCGTCCTGCTGACGCACGATTTCGCTGGAGACTTTCAAGATCGTCTTTGCGCGTTGGTCGAGGGCGCGCACCAGCCAGGTCGCGGTCTGCAGGCAATCCGCGATATAGGCCTTCTCTTTGTCGTTGCGCGTGTTGCCTGAAACCTGGGCGTAATATCGCTGGTTGATAAGGACTTTCGGCAGCGTGTCGGAATTGAGCTCGACTTGCCACGTGCCGTCGGGCGCCGCGCGCACGAACACGTCTGGAACGATCGGTTGCACCATCGTCGAACCGAACGTCAAACCCGGCTTTGGGTTGAGCATGCGGATCTCGGCGATCATATCGGCGAGATCCTCCTGGCTGACGCCGCAGAGACGGCGCAAGTCGGGAAAATCACGCTTGGCGACAAGATCCAGATGTTCGACCAAAGCTCGCATCGCCGGATCGTAACGGTCCCGGTCTTTGAGTTGAATCGCGAGACATTCGGTCAAATTTCGCGCGCATACGCCAACCGGGTCGAAGGTCTGCAGAACGGCGAGCACAAGCTCAACATCGCTTCGCCGCGCGCCAAGCTTTTCAGCGACCGTGTCGATATCGCCAGTGAGGTAGCCTGCCTCATCGACCATATCGATCAGGTATTGCCCAATCATGCGGCCTGCCGGACTGGAAATGGCCAATGCCATCTGCTCGGCAAGATGGGCGGCGAGTGTCGTCTCAGCCGACACGAAGGCTTCGAGGTTATAATCTTCGCTGGCGGTTGAGCCGGCACCCGACCATTCCGAATAGGCCGCCGGCTGCATGTCCCGCGGAGCTGCAACTTTTTCTCCGCCATCGTCTGGAAAGACATTTTCGAGCTCGGTTCCCATGCCCTGCTCGATGGAGTGGCGGCTTGTCTCTAGCTCGGAACCGATCCAGTCCGCTGCATTGGCTCCCTCGACACCGCGCTCGGGTCCCGAATCCTCAGTGTCGCCGCCCGGTGCAGCTTCGTCCTCGCCAGCACGCTCGAGCAGCGGATTGCGCTCCAGTTCGCCGTCCACATAAGCGGCCAAATCGAGACTGGACAGCTGCAGCAGCTTGATGGCCTGCATCAGCTGCGGCGTCATCACTAGCGCTTGCGACTGGCGAAATTCCAGCCTTTGCGACAAAGCCATTCAAACGTCCCGGCGGAAACTGGTCCGATTCTTGCTTGTTTATACCAGCTACCAACGAGTCGCGATATGTGAATTAGCGGGCAGGGCGTGCACAAATCTCGTGCGCGTTAACGTTTTGCCGCAGCCGTTAAAGCCGGAATTCCTCGCCAAGATAGAGCCGCCGTACGTCCGGATTGTTGACGATGTCGTCG
>DATGDN010000375.1:0-13512 GCA_035310865.1 Pseudolabrys sp.
CGCAGCCCGAAAGTCGCGGCTCCGAGAGTGACAACCGGCCCGATCTTGCTGACTGGGCTTGCCGTGTGCGCCACCTGTCGAGGCGGAATGATGCTGCGCACGGGCACTTCCAAAAACGGTCGTGTTTATCGTTATTACACCTGCGCGAATTGTGCGACCAAGGGGAAGACCGTCTGTAAAGGGCGCTCCATATCGATGGAAAAGCTCGACCAATTAGTGACCAATCATCTGATGGAGCGGCTATTCAAGCCGGAGCGCCTTGCCGCGATTCTGGCTTCTCTTTCCACCCGACGCGCTCAGAAGGCCGAAGGCCTCAATGTCCGACTGGTGGCGCTGCAACGCGAGATAGTGGACGCGGAAGACAAGCTTGCGCGGCTATACCGGCTGGTTGAGGACGGCCTCACGGACCTCGATGACGTGCTCAAAGACCGGCTGGCCGTCCTGAAATCAGACCGTGACCGTGCAAAGGCTGCGCTGGAGCGCGCCAAGGAGCATGCAACTTCTCAGATCGAGATCGATCCCGCATTGATTGAGCGCTTCGGCGGCATGATGCGCGAGAACTTCAGCACCGGCTCGGTACCGTTTCGGAAGGCCTACTTGCAGTCGCTCGTCGACAGCATTGAGGTCGACGACTGCCAAGTCAGGATCAGGGGAAGCAAGGACGTGCTCGAGAAGGCGGTCCTTGCAGGCCAATACGGACCGGACTGGTGTTCGCAGATGAGTACTAAGTGGCGCGCCGGAAGGGATTCGAACCCCTGACCCCCAGATTCGAAGTCTGGTGCTCTATCCAGCTGAGCTACCGGCGCCTTTGGAGGAAGGTGACAGCGAGCGCGATTTTGGCCGCCACATCAGCGCAGTATTTGCTCCGCCGCAGCTTCTCCCGTCAAGCGGCCAAGAACTGTAGCTGTCAAAAGACCGTTGCCGGACAGGTATCCCGCCGCGGTCGAGCCCGACACACCGGCTGCCGCGCCTCCGGCTGCAAACAAGTTAGGAAATCCTGTTCCGTCCTTGCGCCTGGCCCGGCCGTTTGAATCAATCGCAAGTCCGCCCTGCGTATGAAACAACGCGCCAGTCACCTTGACCGCGTGGAACGGCGGTCGGCACGATTGTTCAGCTCGGAATTTGCGGCCGTAGCGATCCTGGCCGTTGGCCGTTTTAAGGTTTTCGACTTCACTCCATTCGGCTGCAAAAGTTGCAGCAGGGACATGCATAGCGTTCGCGAGACCTGCAATATCATTGGCAACGAGAATCGCGCCGGCGTTTTCAGCTTTACGGAAATCATCGAACTGTCGCGCCACCTCAGCAGTTTGTGCATCGAATACAGCCCATACAAATCCGCCTGGCTGCTGCAGAACTTCGGCAGCCTGCTCTGAGTAGCCGCGCGTCTCGTTGCAGAACCGACGGCCTTCCCGATTGATCTGGATGCCGCCCTTCATGATCACCGCCCAACTGATCAGAATGTTCTGCGGCGTCGCGACCGAGCCGTGACCCTGATAAGCGCCAAGGTGGGAAAGTTGCGCGCCCAACGCGTCGCCCCAAGTGACGGCGTCGCCGCGGTTGCCGGGATGGCCGAAATAAAGTGCGCCGGCCATTTCGGGAATATAGCGGCGCACCAGTTCCGGATTCCCCCCGAAACCGTTGCACGCCAGGATCAACGCATCGCACCCGATGCGCTCCTTGGTCCCGTCACGGTGCACGACCTCCACCCCGCGAATGCGGCTTGCGGGATCCACAAAAAGGCGTTCGGCCGTGCTGTTCGTAAGAATGACGATATCGTTCGCTTCTGCAGCGTTGCGCAGCCGGTCGATCAGCTCCCGGCCGGTACGGCTCGGCAAGCCGTGCATCCGCATGGCCGAATGACCGGGATAGTTGAAATTGTCGACCACCTCAAAAGGCAAGCCGTAACGGTCGGAAAGCCACTCGACGAGCGGGGCCGCGCCCGCTGCCACTGCGTCGACGATGACAGGATCGGCCTCGCCCTTCGCCTTGCGCTGGATGTCGGCGGCAAACAATTCCGGGCTGTCGACGATGCCCTTGTCGCGCTGGAAGCGCGTGTCAGCAGCGGGAATGAGTCCCGCCGAAAGTGCCGTCGAGCCAGCAGGCAAGGCATCCCGCTCGACGACAACCGCGTCCACGCCAGCCTCTTTCGCTGCGAGCGCGGCACAGAGCCCAGCGGCACCAGCGCCGATAATCACGAGCGGCACTTGCGAGTCGAAGTTTTCATCGGCAGCAGCGACGACCGCACCCATCATACCTCGATGTCGCGTATCAGTGGCTATCGAAACAATTCACTGGGTGCGGGCACCTTCAGGCCTCCGCAGATATTTGCCGCGAGCTGACCCGACGATGTTCCCGTTGTCATAAACAAGAGCGCCTCGCAAAAAAGTGCTCTTTACCCGACCGTTTAGTTCGACGCCCTCGAACGGCGAGTAGCCTTGCACCGATTCGGATTCGGCGGCGCGCACCACGAAACTCTCGTGCGGATCGACGATCGCAATGTCTGCATCATAGCCCGGCGCGATATCGCCCTTGCTTGCCAGCCCGAAACGTTGCGCAGGCTTCCAGCTCAAAAGCTCGGCCATATGATTGTATGACATGCCACGCTTGCTGCCCTCGCTCAGAACGCCTGAAAGCAGATATTCAGTGCCACCAAATCCCGATTTGGCCAGCCAAATATTGGTTGGATCGTCTTTTGACCACTTCTGCTCGGCAGAGCAGCAAGCATGGTCGCTGACGATCCAGTCGATCTTGCGGTCAAGCACGGCCTGCCACAGCGCCTCGACGTCCTCGCGTGGGCGGATTGGCGGATTGACCTTGGCATGGACCGCGCACTCGCAATCGGTATCGAGCAGGAGATGACCGACCGTTACTTCACGGCGGAAGGCGATGTGCGGAAAAACCTGCTGCATGGTACACGCGGCATCCACAGCCTTGCGTGAGCTCAAGTGCAGCAGATTGATGTTCACGCAATTGGTTTCATTTGCCAGGTAGGATGCAATCCAGATGGCAAGACCTTCGGAATGCGGCGGGCGCGCGGCGCTGTAAGCATGCAGACCGGTCAGCCTGCCCTCTCGTTCCACGATTTTTGTATATGCGGTGAGAATTTCTGCGAGTTCGCAATGCAAACTGACGCTGATGTGAGGCGCGCGATCGGGGAATTTGTCCATCAAGCGCTGTGCGGATCGCATAATGAATTCGAAATGTGCGATGTCATACCGTTCGTCGGGGCCGATCATCAAAAAATCATTTTGCTGCGACGAGCGACCGTGCAGGCCGTAGCCTCCGTAGAACATGAAGATCTTGAACGACGTTACACCATGTTCGGTGACCAGATGCTCCATTTCATCGATATGCCCCGCCTCGATCGGCGCAATATGAAAGCCATAATCGACCCAAAATCGGCCCTCTGACTGCCTGAACACCTCAGGCATGAACTCGCGGTAAGGGCCCCCGCGATTGAGGTAGTAGTGCCCCGTGCGTACATAATTCAGGCTCGAGGTAACGCCTCCCATTGCCGCGGCCTTGCTCTCGGAAACCGCATCTTGAGCGAGCGGCGCATATATCCCGATATGCATATGTGCATCGACGCAACCGGGAAATGCGAGACGGTTCTTGGCATCAAAGACTTGCTTGGCGCGATCGACCTCAATGTCCGGCCCGATGTGAGCGATCTTTCCACCCTTGATCGCAATATCAAGGCAATCGATCGAAGTCCTGTTAGGGCGAACCACTCGGGCATTCTTGATGATGCAATCGAAAACTTTGTCCATGCGAGACTTTCCTTGGCTTGCCGGCGACACCGAATTCACGTGCGGTGACTTTTTTCACTGTTCGGCGCGACCGCCGCTTCGTATTGCCTCCCGAGAGCAATCAACGCTGGCGTACCGATGACGTCATTGAGGGCAGCGAAATCGTACATTCGATCAAGAAACGGTTCGGAGGTGCCGTGGGCGGCAAGTGAGGCGTAAAATTCGCTCGCAGTGCGCGCCAATGCGCGGACGATGCCGCCAGGGAAAATCACAAGCGAAAAGCCAATTGCTTCCAGATCCGCCGCCGCGAGAGGGGGAGTCTTACCACCCTCAACCATGTTCGCCACCAGCGGCACGCCGTTGACCGCGGGTGGAATACGCTCAAGCTCGGCCCGCGTTTTCGGCGCCTCAACAAACAGTATATCGGCGCCGGCATCGCGGTAGCTTACAGCACGCGCGATGGCGCGCTCGAAGCCCTCGACGGCTATTGCATCGGTTCGAGCAATTACCAGGGTTTCGCGCGAGTGTCGTGCATCGAGCGCTGCCTTGATCTTGCCGACCATCTCCGACGCAGGGACCAACGCTTTATCGTCGAGATGACCGCACCGTTTTGGAGAATCCTGATCTTCGATCTGGACGGCATTGGCGCCCGCGCGCTCGAGCAGGCGGACCGTGCGCTCGACATTAAGTGCATTGCCGTAGCCGGTGTCGGCATCGACGACCAGATACGCGCGCACGCGGTCGCGTATCAGTGACACGGTCTCTACCACTTCGTTCATGCTCACCAAGCCAATGTCGGGGCGTCCAAGCCGCGTATAAGCGATAGCCGCACCTGAAACATAGAGCGTGTCGAAGCCGGCCTGCTCGGCGATCAACGAGGTGAGCGGATCATAAACGCCAGGCGCGATCAGGATAGGCGGGCGGGCGAGGCGGGCGCGTAGGGTGGTGGCGGTCATAAGTCACATTCCAAGATAGGCGCGCTTGAGCTCGGGGTTGGCGCCAATGTCCGTGGCGCTGCCGGACATGACGAATTTTCCCTCGGCGAGGATGTAGGCGCGGTCGGCGACTTCCAGACTCTGCACAACGTTCTGCTCGACCAGCAGTACGGAAACGCCATCCACGTTGATACGCTTGATGAGTGCAAACAACTCCTCCACGAGCAATGGCGAGAGTCCCAGCGAAGGTTCGTCGAGGATGATCAGCTTGGGCTCTGCCATCAACCCGCGGCCAATGGCGAGCATCTGCTGCTCGCCGCCTGAGAGCGTCTCGGCGCGCTGGCTACGGCGCTCATAAAGGCGCGGAAAGATTGCGAAGGCACGCTCGCGATTTTGCGCGCGGCGGGCGCCGGCCCGGCGATAGCTGCCGAGATCGAGATTCTCGCGCACCGACAGATTGGGAAAGATTCTCCGGCCTTCAGGTACGTGGATAAGCCCGCGTGCAACGATCGCCGGGGGCTGTTCGCGCATGACCTCGACGCCGTCGAAACAAATCGAACCGGCGCGCGCACGCAGGATGCCGGAGATGGCGCGATTGAGGGTCGACTTGCCGACGCCGTTCGACCCGAGTACGGCGACGATCTCACCCGGATTCACGGCGAGATCGACACCGCGCAGGACCTCCGTCTCACCGTAGCCGGCGTGCAGGCCACGGACTGCGAGCAGCGGGTTAGTGTCCATGCGACGCCCTCAGCTTTGCAGCAGCGCCATGGCCGAGATAGGCCTCGATCACCGCAGGATCGGCGGCAACTTGCGCCGGTGCGCCCTCGGCAATGACACGGCCTTCTGCCAGCACGAAGACGTGTTCGGCGAGGCTCATCACGGCCTGCATAACGTGCTCGATCATCATGATGGTGATGCCGCGCCCGCATAGACTGCGGATGAGCGGAACAATATCGCGGATCTCGGACGGGTTCAGGCCCGCAAGCACTTCGTCGAGCAGCAACAATTTTGGTGAGATCGCCAGGGCGCGCGCAAGTTCGAGCCGCTTGCGCCCGGCGACGGTTAACGTGTCTGCCGGACGGTCGAGTACATCGCTGAGGCCTACCTGGCGGCCGACTTCTTCGGCGGCGGCGAGTGCCGCGTCACGCGCGCGATGATGCAGATGCGCACCGACCAGGATGTTCTCGCGGGCCGACAGGCCCGCAAAAGGCTGCACGATCTGGAAGGTACGCGCAATACCGCGCCGCGCGAGGCGATGCGGCGGCTCGCCGCTGATGTTTTCGCCGGCATAGCGGACCGTCCCCTCGCTGGCTGCGACGAAACCAGAGATGATGGAAAAGAGCGTCGTCTTGCCGGCGCCGTTGGGCCCTATCAGCGCAGTAATGCGTCCATCCCGGGCCGAGAGCGACGCGGAATTGACCGCGACCAGACCGCCGAAGCGGCGCGTGACGCGATCCACCACGAGCAGCGGTTCAGCCATGACCCGCCTCCCGGATGGAAGTGGTTGCAGGCACCGCACGACGCGTCAGCCGCTTGCCGACTTGCGCAAACCCGCCGATCAGGCCGCGGGGCGTAAACCAGATCACCAGCACAAGCACCGCGCCATAGACAATCAAATCAAGGCCGGGAACGTCGCCGGTCACGAGCTTCGCACCTTCGCCCAGCGACTTGACCACAAGGGCGCCGAGCAGCGGCCCGAAGACGGTGCCGACGCCGCCGATAATCGGCGTCAGGAGCGCCTCGATCGACATCCAGGTGCCGTAGGCAATGCCGGAATCGACAAAGAGGAAATATTGCGCATAGAAGCATCCTGCGGCGGCGGTGATGGCACCAGATATGACCATGGCCGCAGTCTTGACACTTCTTGCATCGACACCGAGTGCTTTCGCTGCGTCCTCGTTTTCGCGCACCGCAATCAGCCAGGCACCAAAACGTGAGCGCTCGATCAGCCGGGCAACGACCAACGACACTCCCACCAGCGTCAGTATGACCCAATAGAACAGGGCACGGCTCTGAAACTGGAACGCCTGCGCGCGCAGGTCGAGATGAATCAACGTGCCGACGCCTGCGCCGGTGATCGGAGCAACGCTCGCAACAATGCGCAGTACTTCGGCAAAAGCGAGCGTGACCAGCGCGAAGTATGAGCCGCGCAAACCCGAGCGGAATGTCAGTGACCCGATAATGCCACCGAGCGCGGCACCGGACGCAATGCCTGCACCAAAAGCGAGCCAGGCATTAATACCGTAACGCACCTGCAGGATGGCAGTGACATAGGCGCCGGTCCCAAAGAAGGCGGCGTGGCCAAACGAATATTGCCCACCATAGCCGCCAAGAATATTCCACCCCTGTCCAGCCAGCGCGATCATCAAAGCCACGACAAGGAAATTGAGCGTGACGTTGGAATGCACGACCAAGGGTACCGCTGCCAGCACGCCAAAGACTGCTGCAATCGGCGCAAACCCCTTCATGGGCGCGCTCCGAACAGCCCGCTTGGCCGTACCAGAAGCACAAAAATGAAAATCACGAAAATGCCGATCTGGCCGAGCGATTCGCCAAGGAACAGGCCGGAAATGCTCTCCACCACGCCAATGAGCAGAGCCCCGACGAGCGCGCCCGGCACCGAGCCCATCCCGCCGAGCACGACGATGGTGAAGGCGACCAGAACGAAAGCGTTGCCAACGCCCGGATTGACGTAATAGGTCGGGATCAGCAGGCAGGCGGCAACGGCGACGCAGGCGCTGCCGAGGCCAAAGGTCATCGCATAAACATGCGCCACATCAATACCAACAAGCTCGGCGCCGACTTTCTCCTTCGCAACGGCACGGATCGCCCGGCCCATATCGGTGAAAGTCATAATGAGCCAGAGCGCGAGGGCCACCAGGAATACTGCGACGAAACCGACCACGCGTGGCACCGCGAGAAACGTGAACCCGAAATTGATGGTCTCAAACGCATAAGGGACGTTGATGGTGCGCGTATCGGCGCGAAACGCGTAAAGCAACGCATTCTCGATGACGACAGCGATACCCAATGTCACCAGCAGCATATTGCGATCGTCGCCGCGCGAAGCGGGGCCGATGATGAAGCGCTGCAAGGCATAGCCGAGTGCAAAGAACAAAGGAGCAAGCAGGAATACGGCGAGATAAGGATCGAGGCCCAACAGGCGATATGCGAAGAAGGCCGCGAACAGAGCCGCGCTCAAAAGGGCGCCATGCGCGAAATTTATAATGTGCAGCACGCCGTAAATCAGCGTCAGTCCGAGGGCGACAAGCGCGTAGACTGCGCCAGTCAACAAACCGTTGAGGATCGCGGGAATCAGGATCGTGGGCGACAGCACGGACGCGGCACTATGGAAGTCGTGGCCGCGGGTGGCGTATGCAAAACACCACCCGCGGCCTCATGACGCCTACGCGGGCATCGGGAAAACTGGCTTCGCGTTTGCGAAGGCAGGCGGCAAGATCACCTTGATGTCATTGTCGAGCACCTGCGTATTGACCGGCGCCGCGCCATCGTTCTGGCCATTGACGAATTTGGTCGGGCCGTAAGGCATCACGTGCCCGGAGAAGGTTGAGCTCGCCAGCGCCGCGGTTAGCTTGGCCCGATCGGCGGACGCCGCGCGCTGGATCGCATCGGCGATCAGATAGACGCAGCTGTAGTTCATGTAGACTTCGTAGGTGAAGAACTGGTCCTTGCTCTCGACTTTCTTCTTCAGCGCCACCGCCTTCTCGTTGCGCGGGTCGAACCAGTGATTGCAGTCCATGATGTACCTGGCTGCGTCCGGAAATTCCTTGACGAATTTATAGGAGGAGGCGGCGCCGCCTAGTACCGAATAAATGCCCTTCAGCTTCACCTGCTGCTGCCGCATGGTGCGAGCGAGCAGGACGTATTCGTTGTAGTAGTTGGCCGGAATTACGAGATCCGGGTTCTGCGCCTTGATCTTGAGCACGACATTGTTGAAGTCGCGGGTGGGGGTCGGATGCGGGATCGTCTCCAAGATCTGGAAGCCGTGCTGCGGGAGTTGCGCGTTGAGCAGCTTTGCCAAGCCGGAGCCGAACAACGAATCTTCGTGTACGATCATCACGGTCTTGGCGGGTTTGCCGGCCTGGTCGTTGATGGCCGCGAGATTGGCTAGCGCAGTTTTCGAGATGACGCCAAAGCCAGGGCCGAAGCGGAACGTGTTTTTCAGGCCGCGGGTAACGATACCGTCGGCGACACCGACATCAACAACGTAAGGCAGCTCATATCGCGCTGCCGCCTGAGTGGTGGCGAGACAAATGTTGCTCGCATAGCCGCCGACGATGCAGGCAACGCCGGCGGAATTCATTTTCTCGACCTCAGCCGTGCCACCCTCGGGCGTCGACTGCGCATCACCGAGCACTGCGTCAATCTTGCCCAGCCCCTTGATGCCGCCAGCGGCATTGATCTCTTCGATCGCCAAGGTTGCGCCGAGCCGGCCTTGCTGGCCGGAGTAGGACAGTGCGCCGGTGACCGGATGCAGCACGCCGAGCTTTACCCCTGCTCCTTGCGCGCGCAGCACGGACGGCGTCGCGATACTGCCAGTTGCCGCGACTGCGGCGCCGAGCGCGGTGGTGGTGAGGAACCGGCGGCGGCTTAACGGAAATTTCTGGTCGGACATGACAATTCTCCCTGCTGGTTTAGCGTTGCGACGCAAAATCCGTCGCTTTGATTTTTGTGGTTCAAGCTTCGCGAATTCGTCTTTGCAGTACGGGTATTGGCCGGGCAGCTGAACACCGGGGCCCAAGCCTTGGTGTCGGCGGTGCCCGAGCGCACGAGGTCGATTTCGAAGGCGTAGCGGTCGGGCCGGTAAAGCGCGTGCAGATGTTCAACACCGCGACCGGCCTGGTCGTAGACAACGCGAACAAGTTCGATCAGCGGCGACCCGGTGTGCAATCCGAGGGCTTCGGCAACGTTGGGCGTCGCTAGCACCGCGCTGATGCGTTGGCGCGCATGCTCGACTTTCACGCCGGCCCGCTCAAGCAACTCAAGTAAAGGACGCGAGGCGAGCTCCTGCCGCGTGAAAGTGACCGACACGTTCTCGGGAACATGCGTTGTGAGATAAGAGAATGGCAGGCCGTCAACTGATCGTATGCGCACCGAGCGTTGCAACAATTCATCCGACACGACGCCGAGCATTTGCGCGACCATGCCTTCTGCCGGCACGTAGTCGAAGGACAACAATTTCACCGCGGTGCGCCGACCCATATCGGCGAGATTGGCAAGCACACCGGAAATGTCGGCAGTTATCGGCGCCGGCGAAGGCCGGTAGGTCACCCGCGTGCCGGCACTGCGGCGCCGTTCGATCAGCCGCTCGCGTGCAAGTTCACCAAGTGCGCGCCGCACGGTGACCCGCGACACGCCGTGATAGTCGGCCAACTCGTTCTCGTTAGGAAGTTTTGTGCCAAAGCCAACAGCGCCGCTGAGGATGCGGTCGCGCAGGACCAGATAGACTTGCTTCGCCTTCGCTTCGCCCAGCCAATCACGCAAGGCCACGCTCCCCTACTCCCCACAAGCGCCGGCCATTGGCTGACGCTTTACTTGGTATTTTTTAGCATACAATATTGCCGACCCTCGACAAGCCCGCACTTGAGACAGGCGCGACCGGACATGAGCGAACCCCGGACTCTGATCGACAAGTTATGGTCGGCGCACGAAATCGCGCGCCGCGAAGATGACGCCGCTCTACTCTGGGTCGATCGGCACTATGTGCATGAGGGTTCATTCCACGCCTTCAGCCAGTTGAAAGCGCGCGGACGCACCGTCGCCGAGCCACAACTGACTTTCGGCGTCGCCGACCACTACGTGCCAACGCGTGGACGCGAAAAGGGTATTGCGAATCCTGAGATTGCGGCGATGGTCCGCAACCTGGAAACCAATGCAGCAGATAATCACATCACGCTGTTTGGTCTGCGCGATCCGCGCCAGGGCATTGTGCATGTGGTCGGCCCGGAACAGGGATTGACGCTCCCAGGCCTGCTGGTCGTCTGCGGCGACAGTCACACCTCGACCCACGGCGCCTTTGGCGCTTATGCATTCGGCATCGGCGCATCTGAGGTCGCGCATGTGCTGATGACGCAGACGCTATGGCAGAAGAAGCCAAAGCGCATGCGCATCGTGGTCGACGGCAAGGTAATGGCCGGCATTGCGTCCAAGGACATCGCGCTCGCCATCATCGCACGTATCGGTGCGGACGGGGCGCAGGGCCATGCCATCGAGTTTGACGGCTCGGCAATCCAGGCACTTTCGATGGAAGGCCGTATGACGCTTTGCAATATGTCGATTGAGGCGGGCGGACGCTGCGGCCTGGTAGCGCCGGACGCAACCACTTTTGCCTATATCAACTCCAGACCCTATGCCCCGAAGGGCGCCGACTTTGAGCAGGCCGTCGAGGCGTGGTCGGCACTCGTCTCCGATACTGATGCGGTTTTCGACCGTGAGGTTACGCTCGATGCCAGCAAAATCGCACCGATCGTTACCTGGGGAACGACACCGGATGATGCATTGCCTGTCGATGCGCAAGTGCCCGATCCTTCGCGCGAATCCGACGTCACGCGCGCCAAATATGTACGGGAAGCACTCGACTACATGGGTATCTCGCCGGGCACAAAATTGACCGATATCGCGATCGACCGCGTCTTCATCGGCTCTTGCACGAATGCGCGCATCGAGGACCTGCGTGCCGCCGCGGCAGTTCTTGCCGGCCGCGTGAGCAAAGTGCCGGGCCTCGTTTCACCGGGTTCATCAACGGTGAAACGGCAAGCGGAGCAAGAAGGACTCGACCGCATTTTCCGCGACGCCGGACTGGAATGGGCGGATTCCGGCTGCTCCATGTGTGTCGGCATCAATGGAGACCTGGTGCCGTCGGGTGAGCGTTGCGCCTCGACCACCAACCGCAATTTCCGCGGACGGCAGGGCCCAGGTGCGCGCACGCACCTGATGTCGCCGGCGATGGTGGCCGCGGCGGCGGTCAGCGGACATCTAGCCGACGTCCGGCCTCTACTGGCCGGGCGCAAGTTGTAGGAAGCGTAGATGGAAAAATTCATTCGCCTCACTGCCAAGTGCTGTCCGTTGCTGGTGCCGAATGTGAATACCGATCAGATTTTACCGGCGCGGTATCTGAAGTGGCCGCGCGCAAAGGGCCTCGGCAGCGTGCTCTTTCATGACTTTCGGCGAGACGCTGAAAGCAAGGAGCGAGCTGATTTCCCGCTCAATAATGAAGTCTACCGCGATGCTAAAATCATACTGGCAGGACGCAACTTTGGCGGTGGCTCGTCACGCGAAGCGGCGGTGTACGCGCTCTATGACTATGGTTTTCGTTGTGTGATCGCACCATCGTTCGGCGATATCTTCGCGCAAAATGCAGTTAAGAACGGTATGTTGGCCGCAGTTCTTGCGGAGTCGGAGATTGCTGAACTCGCGGCTCTCATTGCCGCGAACCCTACGCAGGAGATGGACGTTGATCTGGAGCGGCGGACGATCAGTTGCGCTAATCTGGCTTTTACATTCGTCATCGATCCCATCAGCCGCAATCAATTGTTGAACGGTTGGGACGATATTGACTTGACGGATAACTATCGTGAGCTGATTGCGTCCTTCAGGGCAAAGGACAAGACAACTAGGCCTTGGGTGAATCCCCAGAAAGTGTAGGGAGTGGCGCGCCCTATGGGCAGGCCGACTTCACCGCTGGGATGGATACCGGACGATGTCGACTAAGCTGTCATGACTTCCGGCGTTCGCAGTAGTGGCAGTGCACGATTGGCTTTCGCGGTGCAGCACTTGACGACGCTGGCCGCGCAATCGCGAAGTGTTGATGAGGTTGAAAACTAAAGCACGTAATAAGATCGGGGCCGCTCTCACTCACCCCAAGAGAGCGCGGCCCCGATCTCATCCCCGTTGCCCCCCGTCCCAGAGGTCGGGGCCGACATTTCTTACAGTGATTTGCGGCGGCTGAAGACCGCAAATATCCAGACAAAATTTCGTGAGGCGTTGCCAAAGACTGCATACCTTGAGCGCATCGCTACGTTTCCACTGTCTCCGTGATCTGTAGTTTAGCACTGCAAAATGTCCGCTAATGACCCAAAGCGGATATTCAACGCCTGCGTTATCGGGACAGAAACACCGGTGACCAGCATGGCACCGGCCCGCCAAAGAAGAAACCTGCACCGGGGAGATTCAACGAAAAATGGCATGCCGGTCCGGCGCCGCCAGCAAGCACCGTTTTCGGGCTACGTCTTTATAACGACCGTTTGAATTGAAAGCCGCAACTTTTGGTAGTAGCCCTTATCAAATTGTTGGCCGTGCCTTTCGGGCAGTCAACGACTGAGAAACGCGATTGTATTCGCCGCCTTTTGAGAGCGGCACGTGCGTTCCGCCCCTAAAAAGCGATCGGGCAATGCACGCGTCAGCCGCCGTCATGGAGGGCGTCATGAAGTGGATCATTCAGTCCAATATCATCTGGTTCGGGCGATTGCTTGAAACCGAAGGCGACCTGAGCAAGCGAGCGATGTTGCTCCACCTTCTTGCCGAGCAGGAAGCAGAAATGAAGAAGGCAGATGAAACGTCGTTTGCTCTCGAAGAAGCTCATTAGCTGCGATTTTGAACATTTGGGTGTCGTCCCCGCCCCTCAGCATCCCCGACATCCAGATGTCCGGCCCCTTGGCAGACGAAGCCAACGGGTTCTCGTCGATGAGCGCTGAGTGCGCCATCTCGTCTCGCACCGATCAACAATGCGCCGACCAAGGTTGTCCACACGCTTGCGACCGACAACGAGATTGCAATCGCAGGTCCCGTTCTTTCGCTATCAAACC